>NZ_JBICYQ010000014.1:0-21200 GCF_043201055.1 Streptomyces sp. NPDC048338 | reverse complement strand
ACGACGCGCCCTGGCCGAGGACACACTGGCCAGGCAGCGGAAGGCGCGAGGTGAGGACCACCCCGACACCCTGACCAGCGCCCTCAACCTGTCCATCCGGCTGGGCGCGCTCGGGGAGGACGAAGCCGCACGCGCCCTGGCCGAGGACACGTTGACCAGGCAGCGGCGGGTGCTGGGTGAGGACCACCCCGACACCCTGAGCAGCGCTCACAACCTCGCCATCTGGCTGTCTGAGCTGGGGGATGACGAAGCTGCTCGCGCCTTGGAGGAGGACACGTTGGCTCGTCGTCGGCGGGTGCTGGGTGAGGACCACCCCGACACGCTGCGCAGCGCCCACAACTTCGCCGTCTGGCTGGCTGCGCTGGGGGAGGACGAAGCTGCTCGCGCCTTGGAGGAGGACACGTTGGCCCGTCGTCGGCGGGTGCTGGGCGAGGACCACCCCGACACCCTGACCAGCGCCCACAACCTGTCCATCCGGCTGGGCGCGCTCGGGGAGAAGGAAGCCGCGCACGCCCTGGCCGAGGACACGCTGAACCGCCGACGGCGGGTGCTGGGCGAGGACCACCCCGACACCCTGAACAGCGCTACCCAGCTCGAAGGGCTGGCGGAGGACGCAACTTCCTGATCCGTAGCCGGGGCCAGCCGGACACGTCCCTTGCCTGTCAGGGGGTGTGTCCGGCACCTGCCACGATCACCGGACACCGCCCCTGACCAGCAAAAAGACCCTCCCGAAGGAGGGTCCCGATCTTGCGCCCCCGGCAGGACTCGAACCTGCGGCCAAGTGCTTAGAAGGCACCTGCTCTATCCACTGAGCTACGGGGGCCGGTTGGTGGCCGGGCGGCCGCAGCCCCCTGGTGGGTGGGGCGTGGCCTTGCCGGGACAAGGATAGGGCTCTGTTCGCCTTGGCCCGGTTGCTTCACCTGCGTGGCACGATGTGGAGGTTCGGTGAAGCGGAACGATAATCGCAGGCAGGTGCGATTCCCGCAGCGCTTTTTGCGCCACTCGGCCCGGGTGTTGTGCACTCGTTATGCCTGAGCCTCGCGTCATCAGCCGTTCGGTCGGCGCGTAGGACCGCTATACGCTTCAAAAAGGCTCCAAAATTGGGCATTCTTCGCATGTGGTGACCTTGGACGAACGGCCTCAGCTGATCGACGCACTCTCCGCTCTGCGCGACTGTGTCGCCGCCGTGCGTCTACCCCTCCCTCTCCCAGGCGCCCCACGCGCCCGCCAGACCCGGGTCGAGCTGCTCGCCCAGCTCGACGACTACCTGGTCCCCCGGCTCAAGGATCCCGACGCCCCGCTCCTCGCCGTCGTCGGCGGGTCCACCGGGGCGGGGAAGTCCACCCTCGTCAACTCCCTTGTGGGGCGGCGCGTCAGCGAGGCGGGGGTGCTCCGGCCGACCACGCGCACGCCCGTGCTGGTCTGCCACCCCGACGACCACCACTGGTTCGCCGGTCTGCGGGTCCTGCCGCAGCTCACCCGCGTCTGGCTGCCCCAGCAGGACGACGACGCGGCCGAGGAGCCCCCGGAGGACAACGCGCTGCGCGTCGAGACCTCCTCCGCCCTGCCCCGCGGCCTCGCGCTGCTCGACGCGCCGGACATCGACTCACTCGTCGTCGAGAACCGGCTGCTCGCCGCCGAGTTGATGTGCGCCGCAGACATCTGGGTGATGGTGACGACCGCCTCCCGGTACGCCGACGCGGTGCCCTGGCATCTGCTCCGTACCGCCAAGGAGTACGACGCCTCCCTCGTCACCGTCCTCGACCGGGTGCCCCATCAGGTCATCGGGGAGGTCTCCCGCCAGTACGAGGCACTCCTCGACAAGGCCGGCCTCGGGGAGGTGCCCCGGTTCACCATCCCCGAGCTGCCGGAGTCGACCGGCGGCGGGAGCGGCCTGCTGCCCGACACCGCCGTCGCCCCGCTGCGCGCCTGGCTCGCCCACCGGGCCCTGGACCCCGCCGCCCGCCAGCAGGCCGTCAGCCGTACCGCGGCCGGGGTCATCGACTCCCTCGACTCCCGCATGCCCGAACTGGCCGGCGCGGTCGCCGCCCAGTACGCCGCCGCCGTACGGCTCGGCGGCGCGGTCGAGGCCGCGTACCAGGAGCAGGCCGAGCGCGTACGGAAGCAGCTCCGCCGAGGTTCCGTCCTCGCGGGCGACGCCCGGACCCGCTGGCGCGGCTATCCCCGGGACAGCTCCGCCGACGAGCTCCTCGACGCCCTCGTCGAATCACTCGGCGCCCTGGTGCAGTGCGCGGTCGCCGCGGCCGAGGAGCGGGTACGGGACGCCTGGCGGCGCGAGCCCGCCGCGGGTGCCCTCGGCGCCCACCCCGGCCACTCCGGATCCGCCGCGTCGGACCGTGAGGCGGGCGAGCGGATCGGCATCGCGGTACGCCGCTGGCGCCGGGTCCTCGAAGAGCTGGTGGAGGACGAGCTGCGCGCCACCGACCGCACCACTCCCGCACGTACCGTCGCCCCCGACGCGGACACCGTCGCCGCCCTGCTCGCCGCCGTGCTCCTGGGCGGCCGCCGCACCCGCGCCGCCGGCGAACGGCTCGCCGAGCTCCTCGGCGCGCAGACCGCCCTGCGCCTGCGCGACAAGGGTGGCGAGCTCGTCGTCGCGTGTCTCGACGGCGCCCTGCACGCCGAACGCGACCTGCGCATCGCTCCACTGGAAGCCCTCGACGTGACCCCCGAGCCGCAGGCGGCGCTGATCGCCGCGCTCTCCGTACTGCAGAAGGAGAAGTGAGGACCGGTGAGCAGCAGCACGGTGGACGACCGCTGGGACGACGGGCTGATCGCGCGGCGGGCGGCCGAACGGGCCGGTCATCCGCTCCTCCCCCACGAGACGGAGCGGGACGCCGACGCGCCGGAGGACAACCTGCCGGCCCTCGGCGGCACGTACGGAGGCCCCCTGCGTACCCGCCTCGACGCCCTGCACGAGCTCGTGGGCCTCTCCCGCACCCGGCTGGAGACCGACACCCTCGCCGAGGCCGGCCGGGTGCTCGACGAGGCGGCCGCCCGCCAGCGGCTGTCCTCGCGGCACACGGTCGTCGCCATCGCGGGCGCCACGGGCAGCGGCAAGTCGACCCTCTTCAACGCCCTCGCGGGCGTCCCGGTGTCCGAGACCGGCCTGCGCCGCCCGACCACCTCCGCGCCCATCGCGCTCAGTTGGTCGGAGGGGTCCGCGGGGCTCCTGGACCGGCTCGCGGTCCCCGGCCGGCTGCGCCGCCGGCCGCTCGCGGGCGGTGCCGGTGACGAGGAGCTGCAGGGGCTCGTCCTCATCGACCTGCCCGACCACGACTCGGCCGTCACGGCCCACCGGGACCAGGTCGACCGGGTGCTCGGCCTGGTCGACGCCGTGATCTGGGTCGTCGACCCGGAGAAGTACGCCGACGCCGCCCTGCACGAGCGCTACCTGCGTCCGCTCGCGGGCCACGCCGAGGTCTCCTTCGTCGTCCTCAACCAGATCGACCGGCTGGGCATCGAGGCGGCCGACCTGGTCCTGGACGATCTGCGCCGCCTCCTCGACGAGGACGGCATGGCGCTCGGCGAGCACGGCGAGCCCGGCGCGACCGTCCTGGCGCTCTCCGCCCTCACCGGCGAGGGGGTCGGCGAACTGCGCGAACTGCTCGGCCGCTTCGTCCAGGAGCGCACCGCGCCCGCCCGGCGGCTGTCGGCCGACGTCGACGCCGCGGCGGCACGGCTCCGCTCGGTGTACGTCGCCGACGGCCAGACCGGCCTGGGGGAGCGAGCGCGGGAGGACTTCGCCGGCCGGCTCGCGGTCGCCGTGGGCGCCTCGGCGGCCGGCGAGGCCGCCGAACGCGTCTGGCGCCGCAACGCCATCCGCGCCTGCGGCACGCCCTGGCTGCGGTTGTACCGCTGGTACGAGCGGGTGCGCGAGCACGGCAGCGCCGTGCCGCCTCCCGAGACGCCGGCCGAGGAGGAGCTGACGGCGCGCCAGCGGGTGGAGCAGGCGGTGCGGGTCGTGGCCGACGAGGCCTCACGCGGGCTGCCGGTGCCCTGGGCGCAGGCGGTCCGCGAGGCGGCCGTGCGCGGGGCCGAGGGTCTGCCCGAGGCGCTGGACGAGCTGACGGCGAGCGTCGGGGACCCGGCCGCGCGTCCGCCGCGGCCCGCCTGGTGGCCGGCCGCCGTGCTGGCGCAGGTGCTGATGACGTTCCTTCAGATCTTCGGCGCGCTGTGGCTGGTCGGACAGATCGTCGGTGTCGTCGAGCCGGGGCTGCTGCCGCCCGTGCTGATCATGGTCGGCGGCATCGTCGGCGGGCCGCTGGTGGAGTGGGCGTGCGCGGCGGCGGTCAAGGGTCCGGCCCGGCGCTACGGGCAGGAGGCCGAGCGCACGCTGCGGGAGGCGGCCGGCGCCTGCGGGCGGGCACGGGTGCTGGACCCGGTCTCGGCCGAGCTGATGCGCTACCGGGAGGTGCGCGAGCAGTACGTGACGGTGTCGGGGACGCGGGCGGGCGCTCGGATCACCGCCGGTTCGCGGCTGGGGTCGACCCGCCGGGGCGCACGCCTGAGGTGACGGCCCGACCCTGCCCAGAAGGTCTCCGCGCAGGGCTCGTTGCCGGGTCCATCCCCCGGAAGCGTGACGGGTTTGTCCACAAGTGCCGGGCTGTGCACAGCCGGCAGCGGCTTTCTCGCGACGGGTCCAGCATGGGGACAGCCGTGGGGGCGACGGGGTCCGGGGCGGCAGGGACACGGGGGAGGGGTCGTGAACGACACGATGGTCACGCTCGTCGGGAACGTGGCGACGGCGGTGGAGTACCGGGACACCGCGGCGGGCGGAGTGGCGAGGTTCCGCTTCGCGGTCACGGCGCGTCGCTGGGACCGGGAGCGGGGCACCTGGTCCGACGGGCACACCAGCTTCTACACGGTCTTCGCCTGGCGGACCCTCGGCGCGCATCTCGCGGCGTCGGTCTCCGTCGGCGAACCTCTGCTGGTGCACGGCCGGCTGAAGGTGCGTGAGGAGGAGCGGGAGGGGCAGCGCCGCGTGTTCGTGGACGTCGAGGCGGTGGCGGCGGGCCACGATCTGACGCGCGGCACGGCGGCGTTCAGACGGACGGTGACGGCCGAACCGCGGCCGAGGGAACGAGGAGAGGACATCGTTCCCGCCTCGCCGGTCCGGCCGGACCGGGAACCACAGGCCCTGGAGGCCGTCCTCTGAGCCCGAGTTGTCGGCGATTTGTCGATACGTTGACCTGCGATCTCCGGGTAACAGGCCCCTCTGATAACGATTATGAGTCGGAATGGTTATCAGACCGTACGAACGGGCACTCGGGCCTCCCCCATCCCTAGGATTCCCGGATACTCATGCGTCACTTGAGTAATCGGGTCTGTGAGTCTGCGGCGAAGTGCTCCCCCCACGTGTCTCGACCATGACGCGGAGCAGCTCGCCCGGAGGGGAAATCCATGTTTTCTGTTCGGAGGCGCGGCCTTGCCCGCCTTGCCGCTGCGACCGCCGTCACCGGCCTCGTCGCGGCCGGTGCGATAGCCGTCGCTGGACCGGCGGTGGCCGACGAGGCCCCGCAGGGCACCGGCGGCGCCACGGCCACGCTCGGTGACCTGAAGATCTATGACACGGTCAAGATCAAGGGTCGCGAGAAGGGCATCTCGGCGGGACTCTTCGAAATGAAGGTCACGCCGGGTGGGACGATCCAGACCTACTGCATCGACCTGTACACCGGCGCCAAGACGGGCGAGGAGTACAAGGAGGTCGGCTGGGACCAGTCCTCCCTGCACGACAACCAGGACGCCGGCAAGATCCGCTGGATCCTGCAGAACTCCTACCCGCAGGTGAACGACCTGGCCGCGCTGGCCAGCAAGGTCGGCGCCAAGAAGCTGACCGAGAAGACCGCCGCCGCCGCCACGCAGGCCGCGATCTGGCACTTCTCGGACAACGTCGAGGCCATGCCGGTCAACAAGGAAGCCAAGAAGCTGACGGAGTACCTGGAGAAGGAGGCGAAGAACCTGGAGGAGCCGAAGGCGTCCCTCAGCCTGAGCCCCTCCTCGGTCGCCGGCAAGGCCGGTGAGCGCCTCGGCCCGATCACGGTCAGCACCAACGCGGAGAAGGCCTCGGTCTCCCTCGCCCCGGGTGCCGCGGCCGGCGTGAAGATCGTCGACAAGGACGGCAAGGTCGTCACCGAGGCCGCCAACGGCGCCCAGCTCTTCCTCGACGTCCCGGCCGGCACCGCCGACGGCGCCGCCGAGATCGACGTGAAGGCCGACACCACGGTCCCGATCGGCCGCGCGTTCGTCAGCACCCGCGTCAAGAGCCAGACCCTGATCCTGGCCGGCACCAGCACCTCCACCGTCTCCGCCAAGGCCTCCGCGACCTGGGCGAAGAAGGGCCCGATCCCGGCCGTCTCGGCCGAGAAGAACTGCGCCAAGGGCGGCCTGGACATCACGGCCTCCAACGAGGGCGACGAGGACTTCGCCTTCGAGCTGCAGGGCAAGAAGTACACGATCGCCGCCGGCAAGTCGGAGACCGTGACGATCCCGGTCGCCGAGGACCAGGCGTACGACTTCACGATCACCGGCCCGAACGGCTTCGAGAAGAACTTCAAGGGCGTTCTGGACTGCAAGACGGCCACCCCCGGCCCGCTGCCGTCCGAGACCCCCTCGACGTCTCCCTCCCCGGCCACGGCCGGCGGCTCCACCACGGGCAACACCACCGGTGGCGACCTCGCCGAGACCGGTAGCTCCAACGCCACCCCGATGATCGCCGGCATCGCCGTCGTCCTCGTGGTGCTCGGTGGCGGCGCGGTGTTCTTCCTCCGCCGCAAGAAGGCCATGGGCCAGTAGTACCCCGCTGAACGGCAGGTGACGAGGGTTCGGCCCTCGTCACCGACGGCCCCGGTGCGCATCACGCGCACCGGGGCCGTCGCCGTTTCCGGACCGGGGCGTGCCGTGCCGCCACCGGCGCGGGTCGGGGTGGCGGGGCCTGGCCGCGACCGGCCGTCGTGGCGAGGACCGGACAGGTCCTACGTCACCGAGGTCAGGCTCGCGTAGACGACGGTGTTGGCCTGGTAGCCGGTCTTCTCGGACCAGGCCCCGCCGCACGTGATCAGGCGCAGCTCCGGGCCGCCGGACCCGCCGTAGACCTTCTTGTCGGGGAAGCGGTTCTTCGCGTAGACCTCCACCGCGTCGACCGTGAAGCGGGCCGTGCGCCCGTCCTTGCGTACGACCGAGACCTGGGCGCCCGGTGTCAGGGCGCCCAGCCGGTAGAAGACGGCCGGGCCCTTCGGGGTGTCCACGTGGCCGGTCACGACGGCCGTTCCCGCGGCGCCGGGTGACGTTCCGTCGGCGTACCACCCGGCCAGGTCGGGCTTCGTCAGGGGCGGCGGCAGCAGCGTGCCCGCCGCGTCCAGTCCCAGCCTGGTCAGGGGAGCGTCGATCGCGACGGCCGGGATCGCGATCCGCACCGGGTCGGACGGCGGCAGCGGGTCCGGGAGGAGCCGCGGGGCGGCCGGGGGAGCGGGCCGCGCGGCCGGGCGGGTCTGCGTCGCCGTGGGCTGCGGAGGCTCGGTCCCGCGCAGCGCGTTGGCCAGCAGCAGGGAGCCGAGGAGTCCGGTCCAGGCGAGCGTCTTGAACGAGGGGACACAGCGCCGCGCGGTGTCGCCACGGCGCTTCCTGCGGCCTCTTTCCATCGTGGTGGCGCCTTTGCTCGACGGCGGGCCGGAGGCCCGTGGGGACACCGGCCTCCGGCGTCCGCCCGGGGGGACGGGACACCGGAGGCCGGGCGGCGGACGAGGCGTCAGGCCGCGATGCCGGAGCCCGCGGACCGCCGGCGCATGCGGATCACCCCGCCGGTCACCGCTCCGGCGAGCAGCAGCCCGCCCACGGCGAGCTGCGTCCCCTTCGAGGCGTCCCCGCCGAAGCCGGCGTCGACGGCGCCGTTGGGGCGGCCGGAGATCTGGTACGTGGCGGTCAGCTTGATGCGCGGCGGGCACTTGAGCGTCACGGTGTCGGTCCCCGAGGGGGCGTCGGCCGGCAGCGTGAACTCGCCCACCAGCACGCCCTTCCGGTCACCGGCGAAGAGGTGGAACTTCCCGCCCGCCTCCGACTCGCCCTTGCCGTACGTCTCCTTGCCGCAGGCGGTGGTGCTGACGGTGACGGTGCTGCCCGGAGCGGCCTTCCGGGGGCTGATGCGGACGTCCCCGCTCCCGTCCCCCGCCGCGGCGACGGCGGCGGGGGCGGACAGGGCGAGGGCGCCCACGACCAGGGCGACCTGGAGACCGGTATGACGTGCGTGTGCGAGACGCATGCTTCTCTCCTTCTACGGAGCGTTCTCGGCCGGCCCGGGTGCGCGGCGCCTGTGCTGTGCTCCGAGCACGAGGCAATATCCGGCCCCCGGCCCTCGCAACGCGAGAGCCGGGGGCCCGGGTCACCCGCTCGGCCGCAAGATCGTCTCCTCCGCCCTCGTCGCCGCAGGTAGCGGTGACGCCACAGCCGCACGGACCGCGCGACCCCGACGGGTACGAACGGGGTAGGGGCCGCCGCCGGACCGGGGGTGCGCCGGGGCGCCGGCCGGCGCCGACCGGGCGATCGGGAGCGGGCGGGACGGGGGAGCGCGCCTCGGCGACCGACGGGCCCGGCCGGGCGGTCCCGGCCCCGGCCACCGAGGCCGGCCGGGCGGCCCCGACCCGCAGCGGGTGGCCGGACGGCCGGTTCCGCCCGCTCCGGCGCGCGGTGCCCGGGCCGTCCGCGGGCCGTACGAAAGGGCGGAGGCGGTCCGCGGCGACCGGCAGTGACCGGGCGGCTACCGGGGTGACCGGAGAAGCCGCAGGTCAGGGGTCGGGGCAGGTACTGGTTCGCTCCCGGGGGTGGCGGTCAGGCAAGATGGGGTGTATCTGCCCACTCACTCTTTGCCGGACGGTTTCTCTTGGCTGAGTACATCTACACGATGCGCAAAGCGCGCAAGGCGCACGGCGACAAGGTCATCCTCGATGACGTGACGCTGAGCTTCCTGCCCGGTGCGAAGATCGGTGTGGTCGGCCCTAACGGTGCCGGTAAGTCCACCGTCCTCAAGATCATGGCCGGACTGGAGCAGCCGTCCAACGGCGACGCGTTCCTGTCCCCGGGCTTCACCGTCGGCATGCTCCTCCAGGAGCCCCCGCTCGACGAGTCGAAGACGGTCCTCGAGAACGTCCAGGACGGCGCCGCCGAGACCATGGGGAAGCTGAAGCGCTTCAACGAGGTCGCGGAGCTCATGGCGACCGACTACTCGGACGCGCTGATGGAGGAGATGGGCAAGCTCCAGGAGGACCTGGACCACGCCAACGCCTGGGACCTCGACGCGCAGCTCGAGCAGGCCATGGACGCGCTGGGCTGCCCGCCCGGCGACTGGGCCGTCACCAACCTCTCCGGTGGTGAGAAGCGCCGCGTCGCGCTCTGCAAGCTGCTCCTCGAGGCGCCCGACCTGCTGCTCCTCGACGAGCCCACCAACCACCTGGACGCCGAGTCCGTGCAGTGGCTGGAGCAGCACCTCGCCAAGTACCCCGGCACCGTCGTCGCCGTCACCCACGACCGGTACTTCCTCGACAACGTCGCCGAGTGGATCCTCGAGCTCGACCGCGGTCGCGCCCACCCCTACGAGGGCAACTACTCCACCTACCTCGACACCAAGGCGACCCGCCTCAAGGTCGAGGGCCAGAAGGACGCCAAGCGTGCGAAGCGTCTGAAGGAGGAGCTGGAGTGGGTCCGCTCCAACGCCAAGGGCCGCCAGGCCAAGTCGAAGGCCCGTCTCGCCCGTTACGAGGAGATGGCGGCCGAGGCCGACAAGATGCGGAAGCTGGACTTCGAGGAGATCCAGATCCCGCCGGGCCCGCGTCTGGGCTCCATCGTCGTCGAGGTCGAGAACCTCTCCAAGGCCTTCGGCGAGAAGGTCCTCATCGACGACCTGTCCTTCACGCTGCCCCGTAACGGCATCGTCGGCGTCATCGGCCCGAACGGCGCCGGCAAGACCACGCTCTTCAAGATGCTCCAGGGTCTGGAGACCCCGGACAGCGGCTCCATCAAGGTCGGCGAGACCGTCAAGATCTCGTACGTCGACCAGAGCCGCGCCAACATCGACCCGAAGAAGACGCTGTGGGCCGTCGTCTCCGACGAGCTGGACTACATCAACGTCGGCCACGTCGAGATGCCGTCGCGCGCCTACGTCTCCGCCTTCGGCTTCAAGGGCCCGGACCAGCAGAAGCCGGCCGGCGTCCTCTCGGGCGGTGAGCGCAACCGCCTCAACCTCGCGCTCACCCTCAAGCAGGGCGGCAACCTGCTCCTCCTCGACGAGCCGACGAACGACCTCGACGTCGAGACCCTCTCCTCGCTGGAGAACGCGCTCCTGGAGTTCCCGGGTGCGGCCGTGGTCGTCTCCCACGACCGCTGGTTCCTGGACCGGGTCGCCACGCACATCCTGGCGTACGAGGGCGACTCGAAGTGGTTCTGGTTCGAGGGCAACTTCGAGTCCTACGAGAAGAACAAGATCGAGCGTCTCGGCCCGGACGCGGCTCGTCCGCACCGTGCCACGTACAAGAAGCTGACCCGAGGCTGAGGTCTGTGACGAGGCACATCTACAGCTGCCCCCTGCGCTGGTCGGACATGGACGCCTTCGGGCACGTCAACAACGTCGTCTTCCTGCGGTACCTGGAAGAGGCGCGGATCGACTTCATGTTCCGGCTGGCGCCCGGGGACGGCTCTCCGTCCTTCTCGGGCGGGTCCGTCGTGGCCCGCCACGAGATCGACTACATACGGCCCCTGGTGCACCGGCACGAGCCGGTCACCATCGAGTCGTGGGTGACGAAGATGGGTGCGGCGTCGCTGACGATCGCGTACGAGATCAAGGACCCCGAGACGGTGTACGTCCGGGCCTCCACGGTCGTCGTGCCGTTCGACCTGGCCGCGCAGCGGCCGCGCCGCATCTCCGCCGAGGAGCGCATGTTCCTCGAGGAGTACATGGACGACGGGATGACGTCCGCCGCATGATCGCGCCACTGCACTTCGACGACGCCAGGGAGGCGGCCGACCTCGCCGCCTTCCTGGGCCGGCTGCTCCGCTACGACCGGGCCGCCGCCGTCCGCCTCCAGGCGGGCGGCGGGGCGCTGGCCGTCTTCGGCAGGCCGCCGTCGTTCGAGGTGCTGGCCATCCGGACCGCGCGGCTCGTCGACGCGGTCGATCTGGACGTCACCGTCTCCGCCGGTGAACTCCTCGAAGGCATCGAGGAGTCGGCCGGCAAGGCCGTCGTCCCGGACGCCGTCACCGGACCGCCGTGGGCGGGGGTCCTGCCCCCGCGCGGCGGCTGGGAGCCGGTGGCCGGAGTGCCGGACGCGGCGGAGCTGCGTGCCGCGGTGGCCGCCGCCGTCGCCGAGTTCCGGGCGCGGGACGAGGAGCTGCCGCAGGAGCGGCGGACGCGGGCCGAGCGGGACCGCATCGGCCGCGAGATCTGGTCGCGGACGGTGGCGGGCACCGGTCTTCCGCTGCGAGGCGTGCACGCCGCGCAGTCGCTCGGCTTCCTGCCGCCCGTGCCGGACGTGCCCGTCGCGCTGCTCGCCGCCGGGCCCTGGCTCCGCCTGCGCACCCCCTACGGGTCGATCGCGCTCCGTACGGTCGCCCCGGCCCTCTCGGTCACCCCGACGGCCCGGCCGCACGGCCACTGACCGTCCGCTCCCCCGATCCCCGCCCGTGGCACAGTGACGGGCATGACGATCACGCGCACCCCCGTCCTGGGCGTACGGGGCGCACTCACCTCCGGCGAACTCGACGAGCTCTTCGCGGCCTCCTGGCCGGGGCACCAGGCCACCGACTTCGCGCCCGTCCTCGCCCGCAGCCTCCTGTGGGTGACCGCGCGCCGCGGGGACAGGCTGGTGGGGTACGTGAACGTCGTCGGGGACGGCGGCGCGCACGCCTTCGTGCTGGACACGACCGTCCACCCCGACGAGCGGCGGCAGGGACTCGGCGTCGCGCTCGTGCGGGCCGCCGCCGACGCCGCTCGCGAGGGCGGCGCGCACTGGCTGCACGTCGACTTCGAACCGCACCTCACCGCGTTCTACGAGCGGTGCGGCTTCCGGCCCACCAGCGCCGGGCTGCTGGCCCTCGACGGCTGAGCGCCGCCGCGGATCCTCCCGCCGGGGCCCGGAGCCCGCCCCGCCCCGGAGCCCGTGCCGCCCTCAGCGGTCCGCGTCGTCCGGCCAGACCCCGATGTGGTCCTGCTCCAGTTCCAGCATCACGCGGTGCTCCATGCGCAACGCCTCCGTGTACTCCGCCGGCAACTGCAGCCGTCCCGCCCGGTCGAGCATCGCGTACTCCCGTGCCACCAGGGATTCCTGGCCCGCCTCGTCGACCTCCGTGCGGCGCAGCACCTCGGAGGACGTGCGGCCGTCGCGGATCGCGACCGTGCGGCGGACCTCGGAGGCGACCGTCTGGTCGTGGGTGACGATGACGATCGTCGTGCCCAGTTCCTCGTTCGCGCGCCGGAAGGCCGCGAAGACCTGCTCGCCCGTCGCCGAGTCCAGTTCGCCCGTCGGCTCGTCCGCGAGCAGGACGGACGGCGAGTTGGCCAGGGCGACCGCGATCGCGACCCGCTGCTGCTGGCCGCCGGACATCTGGAACGGGCGGCGGTCGCGGCAGTCCGCGACCTCCAGCATGGTCAGCAGCTCCTCCGCCCGCTGCGTCTTCTTCGCGCGGCTCGACCGGCCCCGCAACTGCATCGGCAGCGCCACGTTCTGGGCGGCCGTCAGGTACGGCAGCAGGTTGCGCGCCGTCTGCTGCCAGACGAAGCCCACCACGTCCCGCCGGTAGCGCAGCCGGGCCTTCGCGTCCATCGCGAGCAGGTCGCAGCCCGCGACCTTGGCCGCGCCCGCCGTCGGCACGTCCAGGCCCGCCAGGATGTTCATCAGCGTCGACTTGCCGGAGCCGGAGGCGCCCACCAGGGCCATCAACTCGCCCTCCTTGACCAGGAGGTCGAGTCCCTGGAGGGCCTGCACCTCCACTCCGTCGGTGGTGAAGATGCGCACCAGCCGGTCGCAGGCGATGAGCGCGTCGTGACCGTACGAGGGACGGTCGCGACGGGCCGTCGCCCGGCGCTCCAGCTCGGCCAGCGAGGTGTCGGTCGTCGTCATCGTGCGTCTCCTGCCCTGAGTTCCTTGATCGAGCCTCTGCGTGCCGCCCACGCCGCCTGCAGCAGTGCCGCCGCCCCTGTCAGCACCACGACGCCGACCGCGGGGAGGACCAGCGACCACGGGTCCGCGCGCAGGGGCGCGCTGTCGAGCGAGGCCAGCCCCGGTGTCGCCGACAGGGCGAGCCGGACCAGGTCCACGCCCGGGGCGAGCAGCAGGATGGTCGCCCAGCCGACCAGCGTCCCGCCGACCGCCGCCAGCAGGGTCTGGGGCAGTGCCTCCAGGCCCAGCAGCCGCCGGCCCTGCCCGCGGGTCAGGCCCATCGTCCGGAGCCGGGCCAGCAGCGTGGCCCGCTCGGGCGAGGACTGGAGCAGCGAGAGGAGCACGGCGAGGACGGCGTAGCCGGCGCCCGCTCCGATCGCCGTCAGGTAGATCAGCTCGGCGCCGGTCTGCATCGGCGAGTCCACGTACGTGGCGAGCCGCTCCGTGCGCAGGACGACCGCGAAGTCGCGGGACTTCGCCGCCACCGCCGCCCGCAGCGCCCTGCCGTCCGCCGACGGGCCGGTGGCCAGCAGCGTGGTGCTCGCCCGATGGGTCAGGTCCGCCCCGTTGACGAGCAGGAAGTCGGCGCCGGACAGGGCCGGTGTGGCGGCCCGTACGGCGACGATCCGGACCCGGAACTCGCCGGCCGCCGTCACCATGTCCCGCGGCTCCGTGCCCAGTCGCGCCGCGACGGCGGGCGAGGCGACGGCGGGCAGGACCCGGGAGTGGTCGACCTTGCCGCCGGTGCCGGTGGACGCGAGCAGGTCGGCGGGGAAGGGACCGAAGCCGGTCCGCCGGGCGAGTCGGGTGTACGACTCCGGGTCGACCCCGACCAGCGGGGCGCTCGTCGTCTCCGGCGACTCCCCGGTGCCGGTCGGCAGGGAGACGCCGTACTCGATCTGGACGGCGGTCACGTCGCGGACCCCCGGCGTGCCGCGCACGGCCTCCGCCAGGCCGGCGGGCAGTGGCACGGCGTCGGCGGCCCCGGAGATCCGCGCGTCCGCGCCGGTCTCCAGGAGCGCCGCCCGGTCGCGGGCGTCCGCGACGCCGGCCAGCACCGAACCGCCGAAGGCCGCCGTCGTCAGTGCCACGAGCAGGGCGAGCAGGGGCAGCGCCCCGATGGCCGAGGACCGGGCGGCCCGGGCGAGCGACAGGTAGCCGACCGCGCCGCGCAGCCTGCGGGCGGGCCGGGCCGCCCAGCGCAGCGGCAGCGGGTACAGCCGTACGAGCACCAGGGCGGCGATCAGCGCGACCAGCACCGGTGCCGCGCTCACCAGGTAGTCCCCGGCGTCGTCGGTGCCGCGCCGACGCAGGGCGGCGACCGCGCCCGCGGCCAGGACGAGGAGGGTGAGTTCGGTGACCGTACGGCCCCGGGACGGGCGGGCGTCGACGAGGTCGTCGCGCCCGCCGTGGACGAGGGGCCTGCGGTGCAGGAAGACGGCGCGCAGCGGGAGGGCCAGACAGGCGAGCAGCGCGACGGCCCCTGCGGCGGCGAGCGCGGGCAGGAAGCGGGCCTCGGGCAGCAGCAGGGTGGCGGCCAGCAGGCCCAGTCCGGTGGCGGGCAGCGCCAGGACGGCGGTCTCGCCCAGCAGCCGCCCGCCGATCCCGGTCAGCGAGCCGCCGCGCGAGCGCAGCAGCCCCAGCTCGGCGGCGCGCCGGTTCGCGAAGAGGCCGCCCGTCATGGCGAGGACGACCGCGGCGACCGAGCCGATGCCGAAGGCGGCCACGGCCACGACGGGGGCGATCGCCGCGCGCATCCCGCCGTAGGCGCCGACGACCTCGTCGAGGTCGGTGGAGACGGCGCCGGTGGGTCCCACGGCCTGACGGACCTTCACCAGGTCGGGTCCGCCGGTGAGCGAGGCGATCGCCCCGCCGAGCCGCGTCTCGTCCTGCGCGGTGAGATGACCGGCGGTGGGGGCGAACCGCCAGTAAAGTTCCGGCTCCCCGGCGGTCGAGAGCAGGGTCGGGGCGCCGGCCGGGGGCAGGAGCAGCGCCGCCTGCCAGTAGTACAGCGGGTCCATGCCGCCGGGCTTCACCGCGAAGGACGGGGTCCGCAGCAGGGGCTCGACGGACCAGAAGGCGCTCCGCGGACGCACGGGTTCGACGATGCCGGTGACGGTCAGGGCGAGCGGCGGGCCGGCGTACAGGGCCGGCAGGTGCACGACCGAACCGACCTTCAGGTGCAGAGACTTCGCCGTCTCCGCGGTGACCGCGGCCTCGCTCCCCTTCGTCCCGTCCGCCGTCGCGGGCAGGCGCCCCTCCCGCACGGTCACGTGCCGGTCGAGGCTCGACGGCGTGCTGAGGACGAACTCGGGCGGCAGGCCGTACGGCTGCGGAAGCCAGCGGTCGAGTCCGGTGACCCGCTTGCTGGTCCGCACACCGTGGACCGACTGCTCGGGGTCGATGCGCAGGGGGGCCGGGATCACCTTCTCCAGCTCGGCCCGTCGGCGGGCCAGCGGCTCGGGGAGAACCGCGGCCTCGCGGCTCTCCGGCGGGAGGTCGGAGGCCGGCGGGCCGGTCGTGATGTCGAGGACGGTGGTGCGGGGCGGGGCCGTGGCGATGCCGTGGCGCAGCCCCTCGGTCTCGTAGCTGTCGACGGCCCGCGGGAGGGCCGCGGCGAGGAACGCGGTCACCAGGACGAGCAGCGCGAAGGCGCCGGCCGCTCCGGGGGCGGTCCGCAGCCGGGTCCGCACCCAGGGCGCCACGGCCCGGGTGGACGTGCGGGGCATCTCGATGGCCTTCCTGTCGGGCGTCCTGGCGGGTGCGGTGCTCGTCACTGGTCCCCCTGGTGGCGCAGGGTCACGACCGGGTCGGTCCGGCGCAGCGCGATCGCGGAGATGATCAGCAGCGGCAGTACGGCGACCCCGGCGAGCAGCAGGGCCACCTGGCCGGCCGGCAGCTGGACCAGGACGGTGGGGACGGGCCGGGCGGCCTGGCCGGTCAGGACGACCAGCGGGACGACGGCCCGGGTCAGCAGCGCGCCGAGCGCCAGACCGACGAGCAGACCGATGGCGACCAGCAGGCCCTGCTCGGCGGCGATCAGCCGGGCGAGCTGGCGGCGCGGGGCGCCGAGCGCACGCAACACGCCGAACTCGGCGGAGCGTTCGCGGGTGGAGCCGGCGGCGCTGACGGCGAAGCCGACCGCGGCGAGCGCGGCCGCGGCGACGGCCACGGCCATCAGTGCCGCGTTCGGTCCCGCCCCGAGCGGATCGCCGAGCAGCTCGGCGGCGGCCTCGTCCCGCACCAGGACCTGCGCCGGATCGGCGTCGGGGCGGGCGCGCAGCGTCTTCGCGACCTCGCCGGAGCGGCCGGGCGCGGTCGTCAGCCACCACTCGGTGGGGGCCAGGGTCGCGGTGGGGACGCGGGAGAGGTACTGGTTGGCCGCGTGCAGGTCGACCAGGAGCGCGCCTCCGTCGTCGGGCGTGGCCGCGGGGGCGGTCGCGGACGGGGCCGTGGCGCCGGCGCCGGTGGTCGGCAGCTCGCGGACGCTGCCCGCGATCGTCACGTTCAGCTTGAGGCCGCCGAGGGACACCTCGACCCGGTCGCCCTGCTTCGCCCCGGACGCCGCCAGGAACGCGTCGCTGGCCAGGCCCCGCACGGTCCCCGGGGGAGCGGGCCGGGGTGCGGCGAGCCGCAGGCCGTAGTCCTCCTGCCCGGGGTAGGGGCCGGCCGGCGAGGTGGTGCCGGCCCGGAAGCCGACCTCGTACGGCGTGTCGGCGGTGGCCCGCCCCGTCAGACGGGCCGGGCTCTGCGGATCGCCGTTCGACGTCTCGTGGTACTCGGTGGTCCACGAGCCGAGCGCCGTTCCGGGGGCGAGGGGGCGCTCCGCGCCGTCGTGCAGGGACGCGAGGCGTGCGACGGCGAGGGTCTGGCCGCCGCCCTTGCCGTGGGTGACCTGGCCGTCCAGCTCCAGACCGGTCAGGGTCAGTTGTCCGGCGGATCCGGCGGATCCGGCGGATCCGGCGTCCGTCGCCCTCGCGGCGGCCTGGCGGGTGGTTCCCGCGCCGCCGCCGGACTCCGCGGCGACGCCCGCCTGCGGACGCAGGTCGAGGGTGAGCCGGTGCGTCCTGCCGTCCGACGGCAGCGGACCGAGGAGCTGGCGGTAGGGGATGCCGTACCGGTCCTCCACGACGACGGTCACCCGGGTCGGGGGCGTGCCGGGCGGGGCCGTGCGCCGCAGGTCCAGGGCCAGCCCGGTGGCGCCGGCGGGCAGCGCGAGTCCCGGGCGAGGCCCCGCCTCCGGGGCCAGCGACCTCAGCAGCGCGGTGGCCGGGCTGTCCGTGAGGTCGTCGCGCAGCAGTACGCCGTCGGCGGCGTGCACGGTGTCGAGGGCGAGGACGGTGGCCGTGTGGTTGCCGGCGAAGTCCATGGTGCCGCGGTGCGCGGGGGCGACCGAGCGGACGGCCGGCAGGGCCGTGAACGCGCGTACCTGTGCCGGATCGGTGACGCCGTTGACCAGGACCCGGACGGCGGTGCCCGTGCGGAAGTCGGCCTGGTCGGCCTGCGAGCGGTCCCAGGAGGCGCTCTGCCCGATGGCGAGCATGCCCATCGCGACCGCGAGGACGAGCAGCAGCACGGGACCCGCACCGCGCAGCGGACGGCGGCTGAACTGCCAGCCGGCGAGTGCGGCGGGCAGCCCCCGCCCGCCCGCGGCGCGCCGCTCGGCGAGCTTGGCGGCGGGCGGCAGCAGGCGCAGGGTCAGCACGGTGCCGGCGAGCAGCGCGAGCGCCGGCGCGGCGACCAGCAGCGGGTCGATGCCGAGGTCGCCCTCGCGGTCGCCACTCAGCGCGCCGCTGCCCCCGCCCGTGCCGGTCTGGCGGTCGAGCTGCCAGTACGCGACGGCCGCGACGACGAGGAGACCGATGTCGCCGCCGGCCCGCACCGGCCCGGGCAGGGCGGACGCCCGGCCCTTGCGCAGCGAGACGGCGCCCCCGTCCCCGGCGGCCAGGGCCGGGGCCACGACGGCGGCGGCGCAGCACACCGCGACCAGGAAGGCGACCAGCCACACCTGTCCGGCCGCCGCGTCGTCGATCCGCACGCCGAGCGAGCCGAGCGCCGAGCGGTCGGCGAGCAGCCGGGTCAGCGGGCCGGCGAGCAGCGGCGCGAGCACGGCCGCGGGCAGCGCGAGCAGCAGGGCCTCGACCGCGGCGAGCGAGGCGATCCGGCGCCGCGAGCCGCCGCGGGCGCGCAGCAGTTCGGTCTCCCCGGAGCGCTCCGAGGAGAGCAGCCGGGCGACGAGCAGCAGGGCGTACGCGGCGAGCAGCACCAGCTGCACGGCGACGATCATCAGGGTGGAGCGGGAGACGAGCAGGGCCCGCCCGGTCTGATCCAGGACCGTGGGCAGCGCGGTGCGCGCGGCGACCGCGCCGCCGAAGGACGTGGTGTCGGCGGTGAGCGCCGCCGGCGACCTGGTGGCGGCGTCGCGCAGCGCGTCCATCCGGCCGGTGTCGACGCCGCTGAAGTCGGCCGAGGCCAGCCACGCCGTCTCGCCCACGGTGACCCGCCCGGAGCCGAGGACGGCGGGGTCAGCGAGCAGCGGACCGTAGGTGGTGAACACGACGGTCTTCACGCCCCGGCCGCCCGCCGGGTCCAACTGCCAGTACGGGTCGTTGAGATCGACCGGCCGGTAGACGCCGGTGATCCGGGCCTTCACCGGCTTCCCGCCGAGCCGGTCGGGCAGGTCGAGCACCGTGCCCGGTCCGGTCCGCAGGCGCGCGGCGGCCTCCTCGGGCAGCGCCACCTCGATCACGGGGCCCGCGCCGGCGGCGGGCCAGGCGCCCTTCACGAGGGTGAGCCGCGAGCGGTCGAGCGCGGCGAAGTGGGTGAGGTCCGGCTCGCCGAGACGGGCGGCGGGCTCCTGGAGGGTCCGGGGCAGCGCGTACGGGCCGGACCGCTCCAGTTTCCGGACGGTCACGGGCAGTCCGTCGAAGGTCCGGCCGGCCGCCTTCCGGGCCGCCGCGTCGGCGGTCTCGCGCTGCGCCACCGGCACCTGTCCGGTGACGACCAGCGCGGCGGCGGGTGCGGACCGGCCCTGGAGCGTGCTCTGGAGGGCGGCGTTGCCGATGGACCCCGAGAAGGCGGCGAGCGTGGCCAGCACGGAGGTGGTCAGCAGGACGGCGAGCAAGGCCGCGGCGAGCAGCAGCCGGTGCGCCCTGACGCGCAGAAGTACGAACCCCGTCACCCATCCCCCTGAACCCACCGGACGCGTGGTCCGCATCGAACGCACCGAACGCACGTTCCTCGGATGCTTTCAGAGGGCGGGTGGCCGGGGAAACCGCTTGCACCGTGACCTTGACTGGATCGTGACCGTTATCCGGGTCCGCGACACCGGAATGCGTCACTCCGACCCGCGAGGCCCGCGGTGCCCGGCGCGGGGGCGTCGCCGCCGCGTCAGTCGGCGGTGTTCACCATCGACGCCGCCGCGTACGTCAGGTACTTCCACAGCTGCTCCTCGTGCTCCGGCGCGAGGGCGAGTTCGTCCACGGCGTCGCGCATGTGGCGCAGCCAGGCGTCGTGCGCCGCCCGGTCCACCGCGAAGGGCGCGTGGCGCATCCGCAGCCGGGGGTGGCCGCGGTGGTCGCTGTAGGTGCGGGGGCCGCCCCAGTACTGGATCAGGAAGAGCACCAGGCGCTCCTCCGCGGGGCCGAGGTCCTCCTCGGGGTACATCGGGCGCAGCAGGGGGTCCTCCGCGACTCCCTGGTAGAAGCGGCGGACGAGGCGCCGGAAGGTCTCCTCGCCACCCACCTGCTCGTAGAAGGTCTGCTCCTGAAGAGTGCCGCGCGGAATCTCGTTCACCGTTCCATCGTCTCAGATGCCCGGTCCCGCGACCGGAGGTCCGGGACCTCCCCGGCGGCAGCCCGCCCCGCCGCGACGGTCGCCCCGCACGCCGCCGCGCAGGAGAGTGGAGGCATGGGCGCACAGCCGGACGTCTTCGCCGAGGCCGGCGAGCGGGCACGACGGGCACTCGTACGGGAGATGGAGACGTACGGCGTGCTGCGCGACCCCGCCTGGCGCGCTGCCTTCGCCGCGGTGCCGCGGCACCTGTTCGTCCCCTACTACTACGTCTCGGGCGTCCGCGGTTACGAACGCGTCTGGTGCGGCGATCCCGACCCCGTCCGGCGGGACCGCTGGCTGCGCGGGGCCTACCGGGACGCGCCGCTGGCCACCCGGGTCAGGGACGGGGAGCTGATCTCCTCCGCCAGCCAGCCCTCCCTGATGGCGCGGATGCTGGAGGCCCTGGAGCCCCGGGACGGGGACGACGTCCTGGAGATCGGCGCCGGCACCGGGTACAACGCGGCCCTGCTCGCCCACCGGCTCGGGGACGGGCACGTCACCTCCGTCGACCTGGACGAGGAGATCACCGAGTCCGCCCGGACCCATCTGGCCGCCGCGGGACACCGGCCCGTCGTGATCACCGGGGACGGGGCACGGGGCTGCCCGGAGCGCGCGCCCTTCGACCGGATCGTGGCCACCTGCACGGTGCCGTCGGTGCCCCACGCCTGGCTCGCCCAGTGCCGCCCCGGGGCGCTCGTCCTGGCCCCGCTGTCGACCGGGCTGGTCCTGCTGCGGGTGCGGGACGCCGACCACGCGGAGGGGCGGTTCCTGCCCACCTCGGCGTACTTCGTGGCGCTGCGCGGGGGCGGCACGCCCACCCGTCGCCCCCGGGGGCGGCCGATGGGGCTCCCCCGGCAGGTCTTCGAGGACGAGGGGTTCCGCTTCCTGCGGACCCTGGCCGAGGAGAGCCTGGACACGCGCGAAGCGCTCTCGCTCTGGCAGCGCGAGAGGCGGCCGGAGCGGGAGCGCTTCGGTGTGACGATGCGGGAGGCGCGGCAGTGGGCCTGGCTGGACGATCCGGAGGGACCGTACGCCTGGCCGCTGCCGGCCGGCTGACCGGCGGTGCGGGGCCCCCCCCCCCGGGGGCCCCCCCCCCGCCCGCGCCCCCCCCCCCCCCGCGGGTCGGGGTGGGGGTGCCCGCGCCCCCCGGGCCCCCGGCGCCCGCCGGGGGCGGGGCGGGGGCCGAGGGCGGGTTCGGGTCCG
>NZ_JBICYQ010000013.1:0-323306 GCF_043201055.1 Streptomyces sp. NPDC048338 | reverse complement strand
GCGACTCCGTCTCCGGCGTTGTCGTCGGTCGGCATGGCTCCGCCATGCCTCTCTCCTCCGCCTTGGATCCGAAGCCCCAGGACACCGCTCACTGATCCGGCCCGATCGGCAGGACACCCCCTAGGCTGCCGCCATGTGCGGAATCGTGGGATACGTCGGCGGGCAGTCGGCGCTTGATGTGGTGATCGCGGGCCTCAAGCGGCTCGAGTACCGGGGCTACGACTCGGCCGGCGTCGCGGTGCTCTCCGACGGGGGGCTCGCCGCCGCCAAGAAGGCGGGCAAGCTCGTCAACCTGGAGAAGGAGCTGGTGGACCGGCCGCTGCCGAGCGGCTCCACCGGCATCGGACACACCCGCTGGGCCACCCACGGCGGGCCGACGGACGCCAACGCGCACCCGCATCTCGACAACGCGGGGCGCGTCGCCGTCGTGCACAACGGCATCATCGAGAACTTCGCCGCCCTGCGCGCCGAGCTGACGGAGCGCGGCCACGATCTGGCGTCCGACACGGACACCGAGGTCGTGGCCCACCTCCTCGCCGAGGAGTTCTCCTCCTGCGGCGACCTGGCCGAGTCCATGCGGCTGGTGTGCCGGCGCCTCGACGGCGCGTTCACGCTGGTGGCGGTGCACGCCGACGAGCCCGACGTGGTCGTCGGCGCCCGCCGGAACTCGCCCCTCGTCGTCGGCGTCGGCGAGGACGAGTTCTTCCTCGCCTCCGACGTGGCCGCGTTCATCGCCCACACCCGGTCGGCGATCGAGCTCGGCCAGGACCAGGTCGTACGGCTCGCCCGCGACGGCGTCGTCGTCACCGACTTCGAGGGGGCGCCCGCGGAGGTCCGGGCGTACCACGTCGACTGGGACGCCTCGGCCGCCGAGAAGGGCGGCTACGACTACTTCATGCTCAAGGAGATCGCCGAGCAGCCGAAGGCCGTGGCCGACACCCTCCTCGGCCGGATCGACGTCGAGGGGCATCTGCGCCTCGACGAGCTGCGGATCCCGGACGCGGTGCTGCGGGAGGCCGACAAGGTCGTGATCATCGCCTGCGGCACCGCCTTCCACGCCGGCATGATCGCGAAGTACGCCATCGAGCACTGGACGAGGATCCCGTGCGAGGTGGAGCTGGCCAGCGAGTTCCGCTACCGCGACCCGATCCTCGGCCAGCGCACCCTCGTCGTCGCGATCTCCCAGTCAGGCGAGACGATGGACACCCTGATGGCGCTGCGCCACGCACGCGAACAGGGCGCGAAGGTGCTCGCCATCTGCAACACGAACGGTTCGACCATCCCGCGGGAGTCTGACGCCGTGCTCTACACCCACGCCGGCCCCGAGGTCGCCGTCGCCTCCACCAAGGCGTTCCTGACCCAGCTCGTGGCCTGCTACCTCGTCGCGCTCTACCTCGGCCAGGTGCGCGGGACGAAGTGGGGCGACGAGATCCACGCGCTGATCCGGGAGCTCTCGCGGATCGCCGACGAGGTCGAGCGGGTCCTGGAGACCATGGAACCGGTGCGCGAGCTGGCCCGCTCGCTCGCCCACAAGAACACCGTGCTCTTCCTCGGGCGGCACGTCGGCTACCCGGTGGCCCTGGAGGGCGCGCTGAAGCTCAAGGAGCTCGCGTACATGCACGCGGAGGGCTTCGCGGCCGGCGAGCTCAAGCACGGGCCGATCGCGCTCATCGAGGAGGACCTGCCGGTCGTCGTGGTCGTCCCGTCGCCGAAGGGGCGGTCCGTCCTCCACGACAAGATCGTCTCCAACATCCAGGAGATCCGGGCGCGCGGGGCCCGCACGATCGTGATCGCGGAGGAGGGCGACGAGGCGGTCGTCCCGTACGCGGACCACCTGATCCGGATCCCCGCGACGCCGACGCTGCTCCAGCCGCTGGTGTCGACCGTGCCCCTGCAGGTCTTCGCCTGCGAACTGGCGACCGCGCGCGGCAACGAGGTGGACCAACCGCGTAACCTCGCGAAGTCCGTGACGGTGGAGTGAGGACCGGGCGGTGAGGGCCGTGGGCCGTCGCCGGGCCGTCGCGGACGGAAGACCGGCCGAGGACCGTGGGGTGGACGAATGATCATCGGGGTGGGGATCGACGTGGCGGAGATCGACCGCTTCGCCGCGTCGCTGGAGCGCACTCCCGGGCTGCTGCAACGCCTCTTCGTGGAGGCGGAGGTGCTCCTGCCGAGCGGGGAGCGCCGCGGGCCCGCCTCGCTCGCGGCCCGCTTCGCCGCCAAGGAGGCGCTCGCGAAGGCGCTCGGCGCGCCGGCCGGCCTGCACTGGACGGACGCCGAGGTGTACGTCGAGGGCACCGGGCAGCCACGGCTCCGGGTCCGCGGGACGGTCGCGGCCCGGGCGGCGGAACTCGGTGTGAAGAACTGGCACGTCTCGCTCAGCCACGACGCGGGCGTGGCCTCGGCGGTGGTGATCGCGGAGGGGTGAGCGGCGCGGGCGGGGGACGAGGGGCACCGGGCACGGGCCGACGGCCCCGCCTCCCGTGGTCCCACCACTCCCGCCGCTCCCGCCGCTCCCGCCGGGCCGGGCGCCGTACCGCGTCGGCCCGGCGGCCGTGGCCGGTCTGGGGCAGACTCCTGTCCATGCGTACCGCTTACCGCGTGGAGACCGTACGGGCCGCCGAGGCCGAGCTGATGGCGCGGCTGCCGGAGGGCGCGCTGATGCAGCGGGCCGCGGCGGGCCTGGCCGCCGCCTGCTTCTCGCTCCTCGGCCGCGGCCGGGTGTACGGGGCCAGGGTCGTCCTGCTCGTCGGCGGCGGGGACAACGGCGGCGACGCCCTGTACGCGGGGGCGCGGCTGGCCCGGCGCGGTGCGGGCGTGACGGCCGTCCTCCTGGCCGCGCGCGCCCACGAGGGCGGACTCGCGGCGCTGCGGGCGGCCGGCGGGCGGGTGGCGGACGACCCCTTCGAACCGCTGGCCACGGCCGATCTCGTCCTGGACGGGATCACCGGGATCGGGGGCCGCGGAGGACTGCGGCCCGACGCCGTGCCGGTGGCGCGCGCGGCGCGCGGCTCCGACGCCGTGGTGGTCGCCGTCGACCTGCCCAGCGGCGTGGACGCGGACACGGGAGAGGTCGCGGGGGAGGCGCTGCGGGCCGACGCCACGGTGACGTTCGGGACGTACAAGCCGGGCCTGCTGATCGATCCGGCGCGCGAGTACGCGGGGGCGCTTCGGCTGGTGGACATCGGGCTCGGCGACGTCCTGCCGTCGGTGCCGGAGCTCCAGGCCCTCCAGCACGAGGACGTGGCCCGGATGCTGCCGGTGCCGGGCGCGGAGAGCGACAAGTACCGCCGGGGCGTGGTCGGCGTCGTCGCCGGGTCCGCGCGCTACCCGGGCGCGGCCGTTCTGGCGGTGGCGGGCGCGCTGCGCGGCGGGGCGGGCGCCGTGCGGTACGTCGGTCCGGCGGCGGAGGCCGTGATCGCCCGCTTCCCCGAGACGCTCGTGCACGCCGGCCCCCCGTCGAAGGCGGGACGGGTCCAGGCGTGGGTGGTGGGACCGGGGCTCGGCGACGGGCCCGGCGTCGAGGACGTCCTCGCCTCCGACGTGCCGGTGCTGATCGACGCGGACGGGTTGCGCGACCTGCCGGCGCGGGCGGTGCGGGCGCGTACGGCCCCCACTCTGCTCACCCCGCACGCGGGCGAGGCCGCGGCCCTGCTGGGCGTCTCGCGGGAGTCGGTCGAGTCGGGCCGGCTCGCGGCGGTACGGGAGCTGGCGGAACGCTTCGGCGCGACCGTCCTCCTGAAGGGCTCGACGACGCTGGTGGCCCCCGCGGACGGGACGAGTCCGGTCCGGGTCAACCCCACGGGCACGTCGTGGCTGGCCACGGCGGGCAGCGGCGACGTCCTGTCGGGCCTGGCCGGCTCGCTGCTGGCCGCGGGCCTCTCGGCGCCGGACGCGGGATCGGCCGCGGCCTATCTGCACGGCCTGGCGGGCCGCCGCGCCGCACAGGGCACCCCGATCGCCGCGGCGGACGTGGCCCACGCCCTGCCGGACGCCTGGCGCGACGTCACCTCGTAGACCGGGCACCAGCACACCGCTCGCCGATCCGGCCTGATCGACGAGACACCCCGGGGCGTGCGACGGCGAGGCGGCCGCGTGGGCCTGCGCGTCCCGCGGCGCGCGGGGGCGTCGGGGGCGTCGGGGGCGTCGTCGTCGCGTCCCGCCACGCCCACGCGTGGCCGTGCCTTCGGCGGGATCCGGCGTCCTGACGCCCCGGAAACCCGGGATCGGGAGCGGTGGGGTGACCGGGGCGACAGCCGGTGCCGACGGGCCCGGCGGCCCGTACCTGAGACACTGGGCGCGATGACTGAGACACCGCCGCCCCGCCGAGCCCGCGCCGAGATCGACCTCGGTGCGCTGCGTGCGAACGTGCGCACGCTGCGTGCCCGCGTCTCGCCCCACACCCAGGTGATGGCCGTGGTCAAGGCGGACGCGTACGGACACGGCGCGCTCCGCTGCGCCCGCGCCGCCCTGGACGCCGGGGCCACCTGGCTCGGCACGGCCACCCCGCACGAGGCGCTCGCCCTGCGCGCCGCCGGGATCACCGGACCGCGGATCATGTGCTGGCTCTGGACGCCCGGCGACCCCTGGGCCGAGGGCATCGAGGCGGACCTCGACATGTCCGTCAGCGACATGTGGGCGCTGGAGGAGGTCGTCGAGGCGGCGCGCGTCACGGGCCGCACCGCCCGTATCCAGCTGAAGGCCGACACCGGCCTCGGCCGCAACGGCTGCCAGCCCGCCGACTGGCCGCAGCTCGTCGACCGGGCGCTGAAGGCGGAGAGCGACGGGCTGGTGAAGGTCACCGGCCTCTGGTCGCACTTCGCCTGCGCCGACGAGCCGGGGCACCCGTCCATCGGCGCGCAGCTCGACCTCTTCCGGATGCTGCTGGAGCACGCCGAGAAGGCCGGAGCGGAGCCCGAGGTCCGGCACCTCGCCAACTCGCCCGCCACCCTGACCCTCCCCGAGACCCACTTCGACCTCGTCCGGCCGGGCATCGCGATGTACGGCGTGTCGCCCAGTCCCGAGATCGGCTCGTCCGCCGACTTCGGCCTGCGCCCCGTGATGTCCCTCAAGGCCGGCATCGCGCTCGTGAAGCAGGTCCCCGCCGGTCACGGCGTCAGCTACGGGCACCACTACGTCACCGAGCGCGAGACCCGGCTCGGTCTCGTGCCGCTGGGCTACGCGGACGGCATCCCGCGGCACGCCTCCGGGCGCGGCCCCGTCCTCGTAGGGGGCCGGCTCCGTACGGTCGCCGGCCGGGTCGCCATGGACCAGTTCGTGGTCGACCTCGACGGGGACGCGGTGCTGCCGGGCGCGGAGGCGGTCCTGTTCGGGCCGGGCGACCGCGGCGAGCCGACGGCCGAGGACTGGGCCGTCGCCGCCGACACCATCGCGTACGAGATCGTGACCCGCATCGGCGCGCGCGTCCCGCGCGTCTACCTGAACGAGCGGGACGACGCCGAGGCCGTTCCCGGGGAGTAGCGTCGACCGCCCGGCGCGCCGGGCGGTCCCTCCGGCCACGGCCCGGGCCGTCCCGGAACCCGCGCAGCACCCGAACGACCCGAACGACCCGAACGACCCGAGCGACGCGTGAGCGAACAGCGACCGGACCGAGGAACAGGGAGCGGAAAGTGAGCGAGTCCAGGCCCGACAACTGGCGACGTGCCGGGTTCGCCGGTGCCGCGATAGGCGTCCTGGCCGCCGGCGCGGCGGCCGGCGTCGCCGTCGAGCGGCTCACGGTGGGCCGGGGCATGCGGCAGAAGGCCCGCCTCGCCCTGGACGCCTCCGCCCCCTACGGGTCCCTGCGGGGCGTCTCCGGCAAGGCGCTCGCCGACGACTCCACCGCGCTCCACTACGAGATCGACGAGCTCGAGTCCGACGCCCCGGCCCCGCGCCGCCGCCGGCTCTTCGGCCGCAAGGCGCCCGCGCCCGTCACCGTCGTCTTCAGCCACGGCTACTGCCTGAGCCAGGACTCCTGGCACTTCCAGCGGGCGGCGCTGCGCGGCCTGGTCCGCACCGTCCACTGGGACCAGCGCAGCCACGGCCGTTCGGCCCGCGGGGTCGCCCAGTCCGGACCCGACGGCGTACCCGTCTCGATCGACCAGCTCGGCCGCGACCTGAAGGCCGTTCTCGACGCCGCCGCCCCCGAGGGGCCGCTCGTCCTGGTGGGGCACTCGATGGGCGGCATGACGATCATGGCGCTGGCCGACCAGTACCCCGAGCTGATCCGTGAGCGGGTCGTCGGGGTCGCCTTCGTCGGCACCTCCACCGGGCGGCTGGGCGAGGTGAACTACGGGCTCCCGGTGGCGGGCGTCAACGCGGTCCGGCGGATCCTGCCGGGCGTGCTGAAGGCGCTCGGCTCGCAGGCGGAGCTCGTCGAGCGGGGCCGCCGGGCGACCGCCGACCTCTTCGCCGGCCTGATCAAGAAGTACTCGTTCTCGTCGCGGGACGTGGATCCGGCGGTCGCCCGCTTCGCGGAGCGGATGATCGAGTCCACGCCGATCGACGTGGTCGCCGAGTTCTATCCGGCCTTCGTGGAGCACGACAAGGCGGCGGCCCTCCAGGTCTTCGGCGAGGTGCCGGTGCTCGCGCTGGCCGGCGACCGGGACCTCGTGACCCCCAGCTCGCACACCGAGACGATCGCCGACCTGCTGCCGGAGAGCGAACTGGTCATCGTGCCCGACGCCGGCCATCTCGTGATGCTGGAGCACCCCGAGGCGGTCACCGACCGGCTGGCGGACCTGCTGGCCCGGGTCGGCGCGGTACCGGGACCCGCGAGGTCCGCGGACGGGGCGGCCGCGGGCGGCAGGACGGCGCCGAGGGCGAAGGCCCCGCGCGCGCGGGCGACGAAGGCGGGCCCGGGCAACGGATAGGTTGGCCGCTATGGAAGCAGCGCTCAATCCGTCCTCCGGGGCCACCCTCTCCGTCGACTCGCCCGAGCGGATGCAGGAGATCGGCCGCCGCCTCGCGAAACTCCTGCGCCCCGGCGACCTCGTCATGCTGACCGGTGAACTCGGCGCCGGGAAGACGACCCTGACCCGCGGTCTGGGCGAGGGCCTCGGCGTGCGCGGTGCCGTCACCTCCCCGACCTTCGTCATCGCCCGCGTGCATCCGTCGCTGGTCGGCGGCCCCGCCCTCGTGCACGTCGACGCGTACCGCCTCGGCGGCGGCCTCGACGAGATGGAGGATCTCGACCTCGACGTCTCGCTGCCCGAGTCCGTGGTGGTCGTGGAGTGGGGCGACGGCAAGGTCGAGGAGCTCACCGACGACCGGCTGCACGTGCTGATCCACCGGGTCGTCGGCGACACCGACGACGACCGGCGCACGGTCGTGCTGCGCGGGATCGGGGCGCGATGGGCCGATCAGGACCTGCGGATGGAATGACATTCGGCTGAACGTACGTATGTTCCGACAAGGTGTCGGGAAGATGTTGCGTCGGTCCCACGCGCCGTGGTCACATGGACTCACGAGCTGGTTAGGTGTACCTAACCTACGGGAGGCATGCATGGCGACGCCAGAGCGCGCGGAGGACCGCATCTCGATGAGCGAGCTGCTCGCGTCCTGTGCCGCGGCGAACGCGGTCTCGACCCCGCCGCGCCCCACCGAACCCGAGCAGGACGCGCGCGAGAGCGACCACGAGCGGGAACGGCCGGAGGCCGCCTGATCCCGGAGGAAGCCGACGGCACACCGGCCGGGCCCGACGGGACCTGAGAGGCGTGCCCTCAGGCGATGACGACGACCTTGGCGCCGATCGAGGCGAAGGTCCACATCGCGTCGCCGTCCGCCCGCTTCATGCGGATGCCGCCGGTCTTGCGCGACGGGTCGGGCTTCGGCAGCGAGTTGTCGACCGCGGCGCTGAAGCCGACCGAGACGTCCTGGACGGTCGCGAACCGCACGACGTGCTCGATCTGCACCCCGTCCGACCCGCGCACGGCGCCGGAGCGGGAGGAGACGGAATACGTCCCCGGCGCCGGGTTCACGGTGCTCGGCGCGACCGAGAAGGTGTGCGTGGCCTGGCCCTTCGCGTCCACCAGCCAGACCCGCTTCTCACGCAGCGCGTAGACCACGCGCGCGCCGCTGCCGGAGTCCGCCGGGACGGCGAGGGGGTCCTTGGCCGGCTTCTGCGGCCCGCCGGTCGCGGTGGCCGACGGGGCCGAGTCCGGTGTACTCGGCTTCGCCGCCAGATCGGCGGGCACGTTCGCCGACGCCTGGTAGGCGAGGAAGACGACCGCCGCGACCGCCGCGGCGGTGAGCCCGGCCACGAATCCCGAGCTGCTCCTAGCCACCGTGCCCACCTCTCCGCTCCGGGGCCGTCGGCCCGGGAGGTACCCCCACGAACGTATCGGTGGTGACGGTAGCAGCAGCGGCCCGGTGCCACGGGGCGCCGTGCGGTGAGGCCCCGCCGCGACGCGCCGTACGGACCTTGCTCCTGCCGTGCCCGGCCCCACCGCCGTCGGCACGGTGACCGTCGTCGGCCGGGACCTGTCCGGAGCCGTAGGCTGTTTGCGTGCTCTTGCTCGCCATGGATACCGCCACGCCCGCCGTCACCGTCGCCCTCCACGACGGCGAGTCCGTCCTCGCGGAGGCCCGGCAGGTCGACGCCCGCCGCCACGGGGAGCTGCTGCTGCCCGCCGTCGACCGGGTGACGAAGGAGGCCGGGCGCACGCTCGACGAGGTCACGGGCCTCGTCGTCGGGGTCGGACCCGGTCCCTACACGGGGCTGCGGGTCGGACTGGTGACCGCCGCCACCTTCGCCTCCGCGCTCGGCGTTCCCGTCCACGGGCTGTGCACCCTCGACGGACTCGCGTACGCCTCCGGGATCGAGGAGCCGTTCGTCGTCGCGACGGACGCCCGCCGCAAGGAGGTCTACTGGGCGCGGTACGACGACTTCCGCACCCGGACCACCGACGCGGCCGTCGACCGCCCCGGCGAGATCGCCGAGCGGCTCGCCGGCCTTCCCGTGGTCGGTGCCGGCGCGCGGCTCTACCCCGAGGCGTTCCCCGACGCCCGCGACCCCGAGCACCAGTCCGCCGCCGCCCTGGCCGCCCTGGCCGCCGAGCGGCTCGCGGCCGGCGCGGACTTCCTCGACCCGCTGCCGATGTACCTGCGCCGCCCCGACGCGCAGGTGCCGAAGAACTACAAGGTGGTCACCCCCCAGTGACCGCAGCGACCGAGGGCACCGCCACGACCGCCGCAGCCGTGCTGCGCGGGATGCGCTGGTGGGACATCGCACCCGTGCTCGTCCTGGAACACGAGCTCTTCCCCGAGGACGCCTGGTCCGAGGGCATGTTCTGGTCCGAGCTCGCCCATGCCCGAGGTCCCCGCGCCACCCGCCACTACGTGGTCGCGGAGGACCCGGCCGACGGGCGGGTCGTCGGCTACGCCGGTCTGGCCGCCGCCGGCGGACTCGGCGACGTCCAGACGATCGCCGTCGCCCGTGACCAGTGGGGCAGCGGCCTCGGCGCCCGCCTGCTCACCGACCTGCTCCAGCACGCCACCGCCTTCGAGTGCGAGGAGGTGCTGCTGGAGGTACGGGTGGACAACACCCGGGCCCAGAAGCTGTACGAGCGCTTCGGCTTCGAGCCCATCGGCTTCCGGCGCGGCTACTACCAGCCCGGCAATGTGGACGCGCTCGTGATGCGACTGACCGTTCAAGGAACAGAGACGACTGACTGATGGCTGCTGACGAACCGCTCGTACTCGGCATCGAGACCTCCTGCGACGAGACCGGTGTCGGCATCGTCCGGGGCACGACCCTGCTCGCCGACGCCATCGCGTCGAGCGTCGACACCCATGCCCGCTTCGGCGGCGTGGTTCCCGAGATCGCCTCCCGGGCCCATCTGGAGGCGATGGTCCCGACGATCGAGCGCGCCCTCAAGGAGGCCGGGATCTCCGCGCGCGACCTGGACGGCATCGCCGTCACGGCCGGGCCCGGCCTGGCGGGCGCGCTGCTCGTCGGCGTCTCGGCGGCGAAGGCGTACGCCTACGCGCTGAACAAGCCGCTGTACGGCGTGAACCACCTGGCCTCCCACATCTGCGTCGACCAGCTGGAGCACGGTCCGCTGCCCGAGCCGACGATGGCGCTGCTCGTGTCCGGCGGTCACTCCTCGCTGCTGCTCGCCCCCGACATCACGGCCGACGTCCGTCCGATGGGCGCCACCATCGACGACGCGGCCGGTGAGGCCTTCGACAAGATCGCGCGCGTGCTCGACCTCGGGTTCCCCGGCGGACCGGTGATCGACCGGCTCGCGAAGGAGGGCGACCCGAAGGCGATCGCCTTCCCGCGCGGCCTGTCGGGCGCGAAGGACCCCGCCTACGACTTCTCGTTCTCCGGTCTCAAGACCGCCGTGGCCCGGTGGATCGAGGCCAAGCGCGCGGCGGGCGAGGAGGTGCCGGTGCGCGACGTGGCGGCGTCCTTCCAGGAGGCGGTCGTCGACGTGCTGACCCGCAAGGCCGTCCGGGCCTGCAAGGACGAGGGCGTCGACCACCTGATGATCGGCGGCGGCGTGGCCGCCAACTCGCGGCTGCGGGCGCTGGCGCAGGAGCGGTGCGAGCGGGCCGGCATCCGGCTGCGGGTGCCGCGTCCGGGACTGTGCACGGACAACGGCGCGATGGTCGCGGCGCTGGGCGCCGAGATGGTGGCGCGCAACCGGCCGGCCTCCGACCTGGAGCTGTCCGCGGACTCCTCGCTGCCGGTGACGGACCCGCACGTGCCGGGCGCCGGCCACGGGCACTCCCACGACCATGTGCACGAGATCAGCAAGGAGAACCTGTACTCGTGACGACCGTGACGCTCATGTGGGAGGCGCGGGCGGTCCAGGACCGCGGAGCCGAACTCCTGGAGTGGGCGCGGGCGCAGCAGCTGCCGTACGAGCCGGCGCGGCGGGAGACCTTCCGCGCGCCGCAGGACCGGGTCCTCGTGCTGACCTGGTGGGAGGCCGACTCGGTCTACGCCGAGCTGCCCGAGCTGCCCGAGCCGGACGCGAGCCTGATCACGCGCCCGGTGCACCGGTGGCGTTTCGAATCCGTGGACACCGAGGCAACCTGACAGCCCGTCCCGGCATCAGACACCATGACGTAGGTCGTGTGTTCGGGTGTGGGGCGGGTGTGCCGGGGTGGACAAGAAGATCGTGGTGTGGGCGGCGCTGACCGTCGCCGCCCTGCTCATGACGGGGTGCAGCCGGCCGGCGGACGCGGACACCCCGCCACGGGCGGCCTCCACCGCCCCCACGACCACGCCGCCGTCCGCCGGGGACTCCGCCCCCGACGCCCCGCGCTCGGCCGCGGAGAGGGCCGCCGCGTACCGCAAGTGGGGCCTCCGGCCGCTGCCGGCCCCGCCCGCGCCGCCCAGGACGAAGCCGATCCGGCGGGCACCCGGCGCCCCCGTTCCGGTCGTCAGCGAGATACCGACGAACGAGAAGATCGTCTTCATCACCGTCGACGACGGTGCCGAGAAGGACCCCGAGTTCACGACGATGATGAGGGACCTCGGGATCCCGGTCACCATGTTCCTCACCGACGCGGCGATACGTGACGACTACCGGTACTTCGCCCCGCTCGCCGCCCTCGGCAACGGCGTCGCCAACCACACCCTCACGCACCCGAACCTGCGCACCCTCGGCCGCGAGGCCCAGCGCCGGGAGATCTGCGGCCAGCAGACGAAGCTGGCGAAGGAGTACGGGACGACCCCGCGCCTCTTCCGCCCGCCGTACGGCAACTGGAACGAGGACACCCGCGCCGCCGCCGGCACCTGCGGCGTCGAGGCGATCGTGCTGTGGCGCGAGTCGATGCAGATCACGAACATGCAGTACCAGCGCGGGGACCGGAAGCTGCGTCCCGGAGACGTCATCCTCGCCCACTTCCGCGGCCCCGCCGAGCTCAAGGGCACGACGATGACGCGGATGACGGCGAACCTGCTGCGCCACATCCAGGAGCAGGGCTTCACCGTGGCCCGCCTGGAGGACTACCTCTGAAAAGAACTTCTCGCGTGGTGTCGATGCGGGCCCCGGCCGTTCGACGTATGAGTGAGAGGCGGGAGAACGCACCCGCCACCGCACCACCGAGGAGAAGACGATGCCCCGCTACCTGACCATGATCCGCCTCGAAGAGGGCAGCTTCCGGATGGAGGACGCCGACGCCGGCTTCGAGGCGCGGATGGGCGCGCTGTTCGAGGAGATCACCAAGGCCGGGGTCATGCTGGAGACCGCCGGGCTCAAGCCCACCTCCGAGTCCACCCGTGTCACCTGGGCCGACGGGAAGATCAGCTACACGGACGGCCCGTACACCGAGACCAAGGAGGTCGTCGGCGGCTACTCCATCACCCAGTGCCGGGACCTGGCCGAGGCGATCGAGTGGTCCAAGCGCTTCCTGGAGGTGCACCCGCCGGAGTGGAAGGTCACCTGCGAGGTGCGCGAGATCGAAGAGATGTGACGGACCGCGTCACGGGCGGTGTGCTGTCATGGTGAGCCGTGACAGCACACCACGCGGCCGAGAGCGTCGAGACGGTCTTCCGGATGGAGTCGGCACGGGTGATCGCCGCCGCGGCGAGGATCGTCCGCGACGTCGGCATCGCCGAGGAGATCGCCCAGGACGCGCTCGTCGCCGCTCTGGAGCAGTGGCCGCGGACCGGGGTCCCGGACCGGCCGGGCGCCTGGCTGACGGCCGCGGCCAAGCACCGCGCCGTCGACCTCGTACGACGCCGTGAGACGTACGCGCGCAAGCTCGCCGAGGTGGGCCGCGAGCTCACGGAGGAGACGTACGACCCCGAACCGTCCGGCCCGGACGACATCGACGACGATCTGCTGCGGCTCGTGTTCACCGCCTGCCATCCGGTCCTGTCCGCCGAGGCCCGCACCGCGCTGACGCTGCGACTGGTCGGCGGACTGCGCACGGACGAGATCGCCCGCGCCTTCCTCGTGCCGGAGCCGACGGTCGCGCAGCGGATCGTGCGCGCCAAGCGGACGCTGGCCAAGGCGGGCGTGGAGTTCGAAGTGCCGTACGGGCGGGACCGGGCGGCCCGGCTCGGCTCCGTCCTGGAGGTCATCTACCTGATCTTCAACGAGGGGTACGCGGCCACGGCGGGCGACGACCTGCTGCGTCCCGCGCTGTGCGAGGACGCGCTGCGGCTGGCCCGGGTGCTCGCCGGGCTCATGCCGCACGAGGGGGAGGCGCACGGCCTGGCGGCCCTGCTGGAGATCCAGGCATCGCGGACGACGGCCAGGACCGGACCCGACGGGCAGCCCGTGCTCCTCGCCGACCAGAACCGGAGCCGCTGGAACCGGCTGCTGATCCGGCGCGGCTTCACGGCCCTGCAACGCGCCGGGGAGGGTGGCTCCTTCGGCCCGTACGCGCTCCAGGCCGCGATCGCCGCCTGCCACGCCCGGGCCGCGACCTACGAGGAGACCGACTGGCGCACCATCGCCGCGCTCTACGGCCGGCTGGCCGCCGTCGCCCCGTCCCCGGTGGTCGAGTTGAACCGTGCGGTCGCCGTCTCGATGGCCGAGGGCCCCGCGGCGGGGCTGGCCATCGCCGACACCCTCACCGGCGAACCCGCCCTGGACCGCTACCACTTGCTGCCGAGCGTGCGGGGCGACCTGCTGGCCCGGCTGGGCCGGACGGCGGAGGCGCGGAGCGAGTTCGAGCGGGCGGCCGACCTGACCCGCAACGAGCGGGAGCGCGAACTCCTGCGCGCGCGGGCGCGATCGCTCCCGTCGGAGGAGTGACGGGCGACGGCGCCCGAACGCGTCCGGTCCGCTCGCCGGCCGTCCCGGAACATAGGCTGCCGTCATGCCCCGTCGTACTCCGCTGCCCCCGCCCCCGCCGCCGCCCGAGATACGGAACTGGCCCGACCGCGAGACGCTGCTCGCCGACCGGGCCCTCGCGCTGGACGAGCTCGGGCGCCGGCTGCTGGGCGGGCAGCGGCTGACGCTCTTCCTGGTCGGTCTCGTGCTCGTGGAGCTGGGCTGGGGCCTCGTCGGCGTCCTGCTGACCGCCTTCGGCCAGGGTGCGCTCGACCCGATCACGCTCCTGCCCGCCGTGGTCGCCGCGTGCCTGGGCATCGGGGCTCTCGTCCCGGGCGTCTGGCTGACCGTCCGCGGGGTCCGGGCCGACCGGGTGGCCCACGTCCGGCTGGGCGAGTGGGCCGCGCTGGATCGCCACGCGGCCGCCGACGCCCGGCTGCGCGCCCCGGTGTGGAGCGTCTGCTGGCTGCTGGGGTCCTTCCTGCTGTGCGCCGTCGGCCTGTGGATCTCGTTCGCCGTCCCGGCGGGCACGACCCGCGAGAACGGCGGCTACGGATTCGTCGCCTACGGGATGGGCGCCGGGCTCGTCCTGTGGGTGAACGGCCTCATCGGACTGGCCAAGGCCGCCGGCCACTACCGTTTCGCGGTCCGGCTCACCGGCCGGCCGGGTGCCCGATCAGCATCGTCGGAGCACCCGCGACCCGAGTGAGGAACAGCGTCGCGGAGTTCGGGCCCTTGGGCTTGATCCTGCGGCGCATCTCCTCGGGTTCGACCGCCGAGCCGCGCTTCTTCACCGTCAGGGTGCCGACCTCGCGTTCGCGCAGCAGGGCCTTCACCTTCTTGAGGTTGAAGGGCAGGCTGTCGGTGATCTCGTACGCGGTGGCGTACGGGGTCGCCCGCAGCTCGTCCGCCGTGACGTAGGCGATCGTCTCGTCGACGAGGCCGCCCGCCAGCTCCTCGGCGACCTCGGCGACCAGATGGGCGCGGATGACGGCGCCGTCGGGCTCGTAGAGGTACCGGCCGACCGCCCGGACCGCGGGATCGGGCAGGCCCCGGCCCACCAGGCTCGTACCGGCGGGCAGCAGCGTGGCGCGCCGGGCGCCGGGCGTCGTGCCGAACCAGAGCACGGCCTCCTTCACGTCACCGCCGTCCGAGATCCACTCGGCCTCGGCCTCGTCGGGCACCGCCTCGTGCGGGACGCCCGGGGCGATCTTCAACGCCGCGTGCCGGGCCTTGCGGGCCGCCTCCGTCGCCCAGGAGAGCGGCGGCGAGTACGCCTCCGGATCGAAGATCCGGCCGCGCCCGCCGCGCCGTGCCGGGTCCACGAAGACGGCGTCGTACGGCGCGGTGTCGATCTCCGTCACGTCCGCGCACCGGACCTCGATCAGCCCGTCGAGCCCGAGGGCGGCCGCGTTCGCGCGGGCCGCCTCCGCGGTCAGCGGGTCGCGGTCGACGGCGAGCACCGAGATGCCCGCACGGGCGAACGCGATCGCGTCCCCGCCGATCCCGCCGCACAGGTCGGCGACGCTGCGCACGCCCAGCTCCCGGAAGCGCTCGGCGCGGTACGTGCCGACCGTCGCCCGGGTCGACTGCTCGACGCCGTTGGGCGTGAAGTACATCCGGTGGGCGTCCTCGGCGCCGAACTTCGCCACCGCCCGCTGGCGCAGGCGCGCCTGCCCGAGGGCCGCCGTGACCAGTTCGGCCGGGTGCTCGCGGCGCAGCCGGGAGGCGACGGCCAGTTCCTGCGCGGGGTCGTAGTCGCGCAGGCCGGCGAGCAGGGTCTGGCCCTCGGGCGTGAGCAGGGCGGCGAAGGAGGCGAGGTCGGTCACCCGTCCCATTGTGGGCCACGCCTGCCAGGGCGTGTCCGGAAGGCGGCGGCGTCTGCCCGCGGGCCAGGCGCGACTTCCCGGGCACGCCCTGGTGGGCCGGCCGGGGGACGGTACGCGCGGCGCGCCGACGGCGTGGACGCCGCAGGGCCTTCGCGCTGACAGGATGCGGCGCCATGCAGCTAGTACGACAAAAGGAACGAATGCTTACAAAGCGAGGCCGCCGCACGCGGCGGTCGGTGGGTGCGGTCCTGCTCGTCGCCGCCCTCGGATCCGCCTGCGCCGGGCCCTCCGGGGGCGACGGGGGCGCGGGCGGCGCACCCAAGGGGCCCGCGAGTCCCGCCGCGGGACAGCCGCGCGCGGAGGGGGCGGCCGGCGCCCTGGAGGCGTACGTGGAGAGGGTCCGCAAGCAGCGTGCCGCGCGGGTGCAGGCCGCCAAGAAGTGGGGCCTCGACAAGCCGCCGCTGGAGGCGCCCGCGCCGCCCCGGGTGAAGCCGACGATCACCACCCGCAAGGGCTTCGAGACGTCCGGCGAGGGCCTGCCGCCCGTCTTCACCACCGTGCCGACCAAGGACAAGGTCGTCTTCCTGACGATCGACGACGGGGCGGAGAAGGATCCCGAGCTGCTGCGGATGATGACCGAACTGGGCATCCCCTACAGCGCCTTCCTGAGCGACTACCTGGTCAAGGAGGACTACGGCTACTTCGCGAAGATGCAGAAGGCCGGCGTCTCCCTGCACAACCACACCCTCAACCACCGCTATCTGCCCGGGCTCTCGTACGCCGAGCAGAAGCGGGAGATCTGCGGGATGCAGGACACCATCGAGAAGCGGTTCGGCAAGCGTCCGCCGCTCTTCCGCCCCCCGTACGGCAACTACAACCGGGACACGCTGACCGCGGCCAAGTCGTGCGGGGTCAAGGCGGTGCCGCTCTGGGCCTCGGAGGCGTTCCCGGACCGCATGGAGTGGCGTGAGTGGGACCGGGACCTGCACCCCGGCGACATCGTGCTCACGCACTTCCGGGGCAAGGCGGACTGGAAGGGCACCATGCCCGACATGATCCGCCGCGTGATGAAGACGATCACGGCCAAGGGCTACGCGGTCGCGAAGCTCGAGGACTACGTGTGACCCGGGCGCGCCGGCCGCTGGCCGGACTGCTGCTGGCCGGCGCGCTCCTGGCGGTGACGGGCTGCGCGTCGTCCGTGGACCCGATCGAGCGCCTGGGCCGGAGGGCCGCGGAAGGCGTGGGACCGTCGGCGGCCGCGGTGCCGGCGGCGCGCGGCCCGGTGGGGGAGGCCCGGCATGCGGCGCACGCCGGGCGGCCGGTCCGCGGGGGCGCAGGCGCCCCCGGTGTCGCCGCCGGGGAAGGGACCCTGAGCGAGACGGCCGCCCGGATGTTCCGCACGGCCGCCCGGTCGTGGCCCCACGAGCCCGCCCGGCCGCACGGGAGGCCGCACGCGGCGGCGGAGCGGCACCCGGATGCCCGGGACCACGAGGGCGCCGGCCGGCACGCGCGGGCCGGCCGACATGCGGAACCAAAGGGTCCGTCAGACCGTTTCCCGGAGCGGGACCGAATCGCCACACGGCACTGAATTGGCACTCCGCTTGACCGAGTGCTAATCGCAGTCATAGTCTCGGGTCTGGCACTCCCCACTGGAGAGTGCCAACACAGCGACGGGCAGGTCCGGCACCCGCGACGACGGATCCACCTGGTCGCCACCTCAGACAGTTAACCCCGTGAGATCTCCGAAGGGGGAGGTCGGATCGTGACGACCACCAGCTCCAAGGTTGCCATCAAGCCGCTCGAGGACCGCATCGTGGTCCAGCCGCTCGACGCCGAGCAGACCACGGCCTCTGGCCTGGTCATCCCGGACACCGCCAAGGAGAAGCCCCAGGAGGGCGTCGTCCTGGCCGTGGGCCCGGGCCGCTTCGAGAACGGCGAGCGTCTGCCGCTCGACGTCAAGACCGGCGACATCGTGCTGTACAGCAAGTACGGCGGCACCGAAGTGAAGTACAGCGGCGAGGAGTACCTCGTCCTCTCGGCTCGCGACGTGCTCGCGATCGTCGAGAAGTAATTCACCGAAGTACCCGAAGTACCTGAAGCAGATGCTTTGAGCTGCGCCCCGAGGCCCCTTCCAGGCGCCCCGGGGCGCGGTTCGTTCCACCCGATTTCCGAGAGGGCTGAACCGCTCCCATGGCGAAGATCCTGAAGTTCGACGAGGACGCCCGTCGCGCCCTTGAGCGCGGCGTCAACAAGCTTGCCGACACGGTGAAGGTGACGATCGGCCCCAAGGGCCGCAACGTCGTCATCGACAAGAAGTTCGGCGCCCCCACCATCACCAACGACGGTGTCACGATCGCCCGCGAGGTCGAGATCGACGACCCGTACGAGAACCTCGGCGCCCAGCTGGTGAAGGAGGTGGCGACCAAGACCAACGACATCGCGGGTGACGGCACCACCACCGCCACCGTGCTCGCCCAGGCCCTGGTCCGCGAGGGTCTGCGCAACGTCGCCGCCGGCGCCTCCCCGGCCGCCCTGAAGAAGGGCATCGACGCCGCCGTCAAGGCCGTCTCCGACGAGCTGCTCGCGACCGCGCGTCCGATCGAGGACAAGTCCGACATCGCCGCCGTGGCCGCGCTCTCCGCGCAGGACCAGCAGGTCGGCGAGCTCATCGCCGAGGCGATGGACAAGGTCGGCAAGGACGGTGTCATCACCGTCGAGGAGTCCAACACCTTCGGCCTGGAGCTCGACTTCACCGAGGGCATGGCCTTCGACAAGGGCTACCTGTCCCCGTACATGGTCACCGACCAGGAGCGTATGGAGGCCGTCCTCGACGACCCGTACATCCTGATCCACCAGGGCAAGATCTCCTCGATCCAGGACCTGCTGCCGCTCCTCGAGAAGGTCATCCAGGCCGGCTCCAGCAAGCCGCTGCTGATCATCGCCGAGGACGTCGAGGGCGAGGCCCTGTCGACCCTGGTCGTCAACAAGATCCGTGGCACCTTCAACGCCGTGGCCGTCAAGGCCCCGGGCTTCGGCGACCGCCGCAAGGCGATGCTCGGCGACATGGCCACCCTCACCGGTGCCACCGTCATCGCCGAGGAGGTCGGCCTCAAGCTCGACCAGGCCGGTCTGGACGTGCTGGGCACCGCCCGCCGCGTGACCATCTCCAAGGACGACACCACCATCGTCGACGGTGGCGGCAAGTCCGAGGACGTGCAGGGCCGCGTCAACCAGATCAAGGCCGAGATCGAGTCCACCGACTCCGACTGGGACCGCGAGAAGCTCCAGGAGCGCCTCGCGAAGCTGGCCGGCGGCGTGTGCGTGATCAAGGTCGGCGCCGCCACCGAGGTGGAGCTGAAGGAGAAGAAGCACCGTCTGGAGGACGCCATCTCCGCGACCCGCGCCGCGGTCGAGGAGGGCATCGTCTCCGGTGGTGGCTCCGCTCTGGTCCACGCCGTCAAGGTCCTCGAGGGCAACCTCGACAAGACCGGCGACGAGGCCACGGGTGTCGCGGTCGTCCGCCGCGCCGCCGTCGAGCCGCTGCGCTGGATCGCCGAGAACGCCGGCCTCGAGGGCTACGTCATCACCTCCAAGGTGGCGGAGCTCGACAAGGGCCAGGGCTTCAACGCCGCGACCGGCGAGTACGGCGACCTGGTCAAGGCCGGCGTCATCGACCCGGTGAAGGTGACGCGCTCCGCGCTGGAGAACGCCGCCTCGATCGCCTCCCTCCTCCTCACCACCGAGACCCTCGTGGTGGAGAAGAAGGAAGAGGAGCCGGCGGACGCGGGCCACGGCCACGGCCACGGTCACTCGCACTGACACACCGCTCCACGGCAGCGCGCCGATGCGCCGCACGGATCCCGTGCGGCGCCTCGGCCGCGCAGCCCGGAACGCCCCGCGTGGCCGGCCCGCCCGACACGCAGCCGAGGCCCGGCGTCCCCGTCGCGGGGACGCCGGGCCTCGCCCGTTCTCGGGTGGTCCGTTCTCCGGTCGCCCGTTCTCCGGTCAGGTCTCGACGGCCCCGAGCTGCCCCATGAGGCCCAGCAGGTCGTACTGCCACCAGCCCTCCACGGCCTTGCCGTCGTCGCGGAAGCGGTGGATGACGGTGCCGGTCATGGAGACCTTCCGGCCGGTGGCCTCGAGGCCCATGAAATCGCCCGTGTGCGTGGCGTTCCAGGTCCAGCGGGTGCAGACCTTGTCGCCCTCGGCGATCTGGTCGTCGACCATGAAGTCGAAGTCGAAGCCGCCCCGCCACATCTCCACCTCGCGCCGGACCGCGTCCATGCCGAAGACGTCCTGCACGTTGGTCGGGTCGTGGTCGTGGTACCCCTCGGCGAAGACCTCGTCCAGCGGCGCGAGCTCTCCCTCGGCGCTGATCAGCTCGAAGAACCGGCGGGCGGTCGCCTTGTAGAGCTGGATGTCCTTGACGACGTCGAGGTCGGTGAACGTCGGCATCTCGTCACAGAGGGCGACCATCTCCCGGAAGATCCGGTCGGTCTCGGGGAGCTGTGAGTTCCTCATCGCCACGTCGTACGAGGGGAATTCGACGATCTCCACGAAGTGGGAGGTGTCGGAGCGGTCCTTGCCGATGAGACTGTGGGTCGCGGTGCGCTTGCCCTTGGTCTGCTCGACCCACAGGTCCATGAGCCGGTTCATGTCGTCGATCCGACTCGTCTTGCAATCGATTATCTGTACGAATGTCATGGCGCCTCCCGGACCGGGTGGGACCTTTCCAGTCTAGGGTCTTTCCCTTGGATCAGGCCGGGTCGGTGCACCAGGGCACGCGAGCCCGGCGAGATCCGGACGAGAGGCCCTGGGCCGGTCGCCGGGATCGGGCCGGGCCCCGGCGGGCCCGGCCGGGACCGGCCTACGCGGACCGGGTCAGGTCCGAGGCGCGTACCGGCTCGCGGAACGGCTCGCCCCGCCCGTACCGCGCCACCTCCTCCAGTGCCTGGTCCGCCATGCGGTGCAGCTCGTTGCCGAGCGAGCCGGCGACGTGCGGGGTGAGCAGGACGTTCGGCAGCCCGTACAGGGGCGAGTCCGCGGCGGGGACCTCCGGGTCCGTGACGTCGAGGACCGCGCGCAGCCGGCCGGTCCGCAGATGCGTCAGGAGCGCGTCCTCGTCGACGAGTGAACCGCGCGAGGTGTTCACGAGCGTCCCGCCGTCGGGCATCGCTGCCAGCTGTGCCGCGCCGATCATCCGGTGCGTGGCGGGGAGTTGGGGCGCGTGCACGGAGACGATCGAGCTGCGGGCGCAGAGTTCGTCGAGCCCGACGAGGCCGACGCCCAGGGCCCGGGCCTCGGCGGCGTCCACGTACGGGTCGTGGAGGAGCACCTCGAAGTCGAAGGGGCGCAGCAGTTCGATCACGCGGCGGCCGATCCGGGACGCCCCCACGATGCCCACCGTCCGGCGGTAGTTGCCCCACACCTCCGCATCGGCCTCGGCCAGCCAGGCGTGCTCGGCGCGGACCTGTCCGTAGCGCAGGGCGGAGTGGAGGACCCGCTTGCCGGCGAAGAGGATCGCGGCGAGCGTGTACTCGGCGACGGGCAGGGCGTTGGCCGCCGCCGCCGAGGTGACGGCGAGGCCGCGGTCCCAGCAGGCGTCGGTGACATGGTGTTTGACCGAGCCGGCGGCGTGGACGACCGCCCGCAGCCGCGGTGCCCGGTCCAGGACCTCGGCCGTCAGCAGGGGCGCGCCCCAGCCCGTGAAGAGGATCTCGGCCTCGGCCAGGGCCGCCGCGACCGCCGGGGTGGGGGTGGCCAGGTCGTGGGCGACGAGGCGGGGGTCGGTACGGGAGAGGTCCGCGAGGCGGGCGCGATGGGCGTCGGTCAGCAGCCGGTCGGCGATGCCGGGGCCCATGGCGAGCAGCAGCGCCGGCCGTCCGGCCGCCGTCTCCGGGCCGCCGGCCGGCTTCGGGGTGTCGGTGGTGTCGTGCATCGTGGGACGAGAGCTCCTCACTTGACGCTGCCGGCGGTCAGACCCGCCTTCCAGTGACGCTGGAGGGAGACGAAGGCGACGACGAGGGGGACGACGGCGAGCAGGGATCCGGTGACGACGAGGGGGTAGAACTCGGGTTCCGCGTGGGCGTTGCTGTTCCATGCGTACAGGCCGAGGCTCAGCGGGAAGAGCTTTTGGTCCGACAGCATCACCAGGGGGAGGAAGAAGTTGTTCCAGATCGCGGTGAACTGGAAGAGGAAGACGGTCACGAAGCCCGGCATCACCATGCGCAGACCGATCGACCAGAAGGTGCGCAGTTCGCCGGCGCCGTCGATGCGGGCGGCCTCGAGCGCCTCGTCGGGTATGTAGCCGGAGCTGAACACCCGTGCCAGGTAGACCCCGAAGGGGTTGACCAGGACGGGGACGAGCACGGCCCAGTAGGTGTTGACGACGCCCACCTCGCTGGCGAGCAGGTACATCGGCAGGGCGAGGGCCGTCGTGGGGACGAGCACGCCGAGCAGGACGACGCCGAAGAGCTTCTCCTTGCCGGGGAAGTCGTACTTGTCGAAGGCGTAGCCGGCGGCGACGCTGATCAGCGAGCAGGCGAGGGCGCCGACGCCCGCGTACAGCAGGCTGTTGAGGTACCAGTGGAAGTAGATGCCGTCGTTGTGGTCGGCCAGGCGCGAGAGGTTGCCGCCGAGGTCGAACCCCTCGAAGGAGAAGGCGTTCCCGGCGAGCAGGCCGCCCGCGTCCTTGGTGGCCGCGGTCAGCAGCCAGACGAGCGGGAAGAGCATGTAGACGACGGCGAGGACGAGCGCGCCGTTGACGGCGGTCCTGGAGAGCCAGACGCTCCGGGTGCGGGGCTCGCTCATGCGCGCTTCTCCTTGCGGTTCGCGCGGCCCGTCAGGCGGGTGACGCCGAAGGACAGCAGTGCGGCGGTGAGCGCGAGCAGGACGGACGCGGCGGCGGCCAGCCCGTAGTCGTTGCGGTCGAAGGCCGCGGTGTACGCGTACATGTTCGGCGTCCAGGTCGAGGTGACGGCGGAGCCCGTGCCCTTGTTGAGGATCAGCGGCTCGGTGAACAGCTGCAGGGACCCGATGACGGTGAACAGGCCGACCATGGCGAGCGAGGCCCGGATCAGCGGGACCTTGATGCTGAAGGCGATACGCCAGGAGTTCGCGCCGTCGACGGTGGCCGCTTCGAGCACCGAGCGGTCGATGGCCTGGAGGGCGGCGTAGAAGATCACCATGTTGTAGCCGAGCCACTCCCACAGCGCGATGTTGACCACGGAGGGCAGCGCGCCCTCGGGGGAGAAGAAGTCGAAGCCGACCCCGCCGGCCTCCATCGCCTCGACGACCGGGCTGAGTTGGGGCGTGTAGAGGTAGACCCAGATCAGCGCGGCGATGATGCCCGGGACGGCGTGCGGCAGGAAGAGCGCGAGCTGGAAGAACCGGCGGGCGCGGGCGAGGGCCGAGTCGAGCAGCAGGGCGAGGCCGAGGGCCCCGGCGACCAGCAGCGGAATGTAGAACAGGCAGTATCCGAGCAGGACGCCGAAGCCCTCGCGGAAGGCCCGGTCACCCAGTGCCGCGGTGTAGTTGTCGAGGCCGGTGAAGACGGTCTCGGTGCCGCCGAAGCCCAGTCCCGACTGCTTCTCGGTGAACAGGCTGAGCCAGACCGCGTATCCGATCGGCACCACCATCACCGCGGTGAACAGGACGAAGAAGGGGGTCAGCAGAACGGCTGCGGCACGGGTGCGGGCCTTCATCCGGTCAGCCCTCGACCTTCAGGCCGCGCTTGGTCAGCTCGGCGACGGTCGCGTCGTGGCCGGTGCGGATGGCGTCGGCGATCGTCGGCCCACCCTTGGTGATCTTGCCGAACTGGTCCTTGATGGCGGTGTTGGTGGTGCCGGTGGTCGGACCCCAGGCCCAGTTCGGGCTGATCGCGGCGCCGGACTCCTCGAAGAGCGCGTAGATGTCCTGGCCCCCGTAGAAGCTCGCGTCGAAGACCTGCTTGGCGACCGGGCGCAGCGCGGTGGTGGCCGGGAAGGCGCTGGAGGTGCCGGAGGCGATCCGGGCCTTGACGCCCGCCTCCGTGGTGGACATCCACTCGGCGAACTCGACGGCCGCCGCCTTCTGCCTGCTGTCCTTGGTCACCGCGAAGGAGGTGCCGCCGAGCATGCCGCTGGCGGGCCTGCCGTCCCAGCTGGGCATCGGGGCGACGGCCCACTTGCCGCTCTGCTCGGGCAGGGTGCCCTTGAGGACGCCCGCGCCCCAGGAGGCGCCGAGGTAGCCGATGGTGGTGCCGTTCTTGAGGGAGCCGGTCCACTCGGGGCTGAACGAGGCGTTCTTGTGGACCAGGTCGGCGTCGATCAGGCCCTGCCAGTAGGCCGCGACCTTGGTGGTGGCCGCGTCCGTGGTGTCGATCTTCCAGGTGTCGTTCTCGGCCTTGAACCACTGGGCGCCGGCCTGCCAGGCCATCGCCTCGAAGGTGGTCGGGTCATCGGGGAAGAAGGTGGCGATGCGGGCCTTGGAATCGGCCTTCCTCACCTTCTCCGCCGCGGTCCTGAAGGCGTCCCAGGTCGTGGGGACCTCGACCTTGTACCGGTCGAAGAGGTCCTTGCGGTAGAAGAACGCCTGCGGGGAGGCGTCGAACGGGACGGCCCAGGTCTTGCCGCCGAGGGTGGTGAGCTCCACGGCCTGCGGCAGCAGCTTGCCGCGGTCGGCCTCGGTGAACTCGCCGCCGATGTCCTGCAGGGCGCCGGAGCTGACGAACTCCGGGAGCGAGGAGTACTCGATGGAGACCAGGTCGGGCGCGTTGCCGGCCTTCACGGCGTTGGAGATCTTGGCGTAGCCGCCGGCGGTGCCGGACGGAATCTCCTCGAACTTCACCTGGATGTTCTTGTGGGAGGCGTTGAACGCGTCCACGACGTCCTTGGAGCCCTTGGCCCAGCCCCAGAAGGTGATGGTCACGGGCTTGCCGTCGGATCCCTTGGATCCCGCGGCGGACGAGTCGTCACCGCTGCCGCCGCAGGCCGTGAGAACGGCGAGGGCGGTCGCGGCGCCGGCTATGACACGAGAGGTTCTGCTCCAACTGCGGCTCACGGCGCGGCTCCTGAAGGCGGGCGGCTTGGAAGGTGTGGCCGTGATCCTTGGACCGTTCGTGACCGAAGTCAAGAGCGAAAGATTGATTGATCGAAAAAAGCTCAGATCGATCAGAAAGCCCGGCCAGGGCGCGGGGCCCCGCACGACGCCCGCACCCGGAGCCGGGGGAGCAGGCTCAGATGGCGTCGGGCCGCCTCCTCGTCCGGCGCCTCCGTCAGCCGCTCCACCAGCAGTTCCGTGGCGTGACGGCCCACCTGGCGCTTGGGTGGGGCGACGGCCGTCAGCGGGGTGTCGGCGAGTGCGGCGACCTCGTCGTCGTAGGCGATCAGGGCCAGGTCCTGCGGCACCCTGACGCCCAGCTCGGCCAGTCGTTGAACGATCTGGATCGCGTCCACGTCGTTGTGGACCAGGGCCGCGGTCGCCCGGCCCGAGGTCACCGCCTCGTGCAGGGCCCGTACGGCGCGCTCGAAGCCCTCCGGGTCCTGGTCGGCCGGTACGGAATCGATCACCGGTCCCGGCGCCGCCACGTCCAGCGCGACCAGCGCCTCGGCGTACCCGGCGCGCACCGCGAGCGCCGTCGGACTGTCGCCGCGGGCCACGAGCAACGGGGTTCCGTGGCCGAGTCCGAGCAGGTGGCGCAGGGCGAGCAGCACGCCGTGGCCGTGGTCGGAGACGACCCGGTCCAGGCTGTCGAGCGAGGAGCCCGGGTCGGCGCTGCGCTCCAGGAGGACGGCGGGCACGGGGAGTTCGGCGAGCCAGTCGCCGTACGCGAGCCGGTCCTCGGGGCCCCGCCAGCCCGGAGCGACGAGCACCCCCTCCGCCCCGGCGGTCAGCAGCCCCTCGGTGCGGGCGCGGTCGTCCTCCGGCCGGTAGTCGGAGATCCGCAGGACGAGCCGGGCGCCGGCCCGCGCCGCCGCCTCGTGCGCGCCCCGGATGACCTCGGCGAAGTAGTACGTGGCCGAGGGGGCGAGCAGGCCGAGCACCAGGCCCTCGCCGGTGCGTCCGCCCGCCGCCGCTCCCTGGCGCTCGGGCCAGGACACCTGGCCGTGGACGCGGTCGAGCAGGCCCTTGGCCGCCAGCGCCTCGACGTCGCGGCGGGCGGTGACGGGGGAGACCCCGAGCCGGTCGGCCAGCTCGGAGACGCGGGCGGTGCCGCGCTCCCGCACCAGGGCCAGGAGCCGATCGTGTCGTTCGGCAGCACTCTCGCGCACGGTGCAGATCCCCCTCGCGGTGTGGCGGTCCGGCGGGATGCCGTTCCCGTGGCCAGACCTTCTCATGCGGCATGATCGAACGGTAGGAGTTTCGATCATTCGCTCCCAACGCATTGACGTTCGATCGAAGCGTGTTCATGATTCCGGGCGACGCCGCTGTCCGCCTCAGGGAGCATCATGCCCACGCCGCCCGAGAACCGTGAGCTCAGCCCGTACACCGGCTGGACCCGTGCGCACTGGGAGACGACGGCCGACCGACTCCTGCTGGCCGTACGCCCCTACGCCTCGCCCCGCGGCGGCCTGATCGACCTCCCCGGCCCCCGCCCCAGCTGGTCCGGCGTCCGCTCCGACGGCCTGGAGGGGTACGCCCGCACCTTCCTCCTCGCCGCCTTCCGCGTCGCCGGTGCCCACGGCGGCGACCCGCACGGCCATCTGGCCCGCTACGCCGAGGGCCTCGCCGCCGGCACCGAGGCCGCCGACGTGGGCCGCTCGGGCACGGAGGCCCTCGACGGCCCCGACGCCTGGCCCCTGACGACCGACGTGCGCCAGGCGATCGTCGAATCCGCCTCCGTGGCCCTCGGGCTACGGCTCACCCGCCCCTGGCTCTGGGACACCCTCGACGACCGCACCCGGCAGCGCACGGTCGACTGGCTGCTGCCCGCCCTCGAACCGTCGCCCGTCGACAACAACTGGTGGCTCTTCGGCCTCACCGTCGCCGGCTTCCTCCAGGAGGCGGGGATCGAGACCGAACGTGCCGCCGCCACCATCGAGCGCTCCCTCGCCCGCATCGACCGGTGGTACCTCGGCCAGGGCTGGTACAGCGACGGCGACAACCGCGCCTTCGACCACTACAACGCCTGGGCCCTGCACTTCTACCCCGTCCTGCACGCCCACCTCTCCGGCGACCGGGACCTCCTCGACCGCTACGGCCCCCGACTCCGCGCCCAACTCGACGACTACGTCCACCTCTTCGACGCCAACGGCGCCCCGCTTCCCCACGGCCGGTCCCTGACCTACCGCTTCGCCGCGGCCGCCGCCCCCTGGCTCGGCACGCTCACCGGCCACACCCCGCTCCGCCCCGGCGCCACCCGCCGCCTCGCCTCCGGCACCCTGCGCTACTTCCTCGACCGCGGCGCCACCGACCACAACGGGCTGCTCACCCTCGGCTGGCACGGCCCCCATCCGCCGATCGTCCAGGACTACTCCGGCCCCGGATCGCCCTACTGGGCCTCCAAGGGCTTCCTCGGCCTCCTCCTTCCCGCCGGCCACCCCGCGTGGACCGACCCCGAGGAACCGCTCCCCGCCGAACGGGCCGACACCGTCCGTGCCGTCGTCCCGGCCGGCCTGCTCATCCAGTCGACCGCGACCGACGGACTCGTCCGCCTCCACAACCACGGCAGCAACCACGTCTCCGGCGACGCCGCGGGAACGGACGACGCCGGCTACGCCCGCTCCGCCTACTCCACCCGCACCGGCCCCACCGCTGCTCCGGCACCCGCGGACAACCACTTCGGCCTGGTCGTCGAGGGCCGGCTCACCCCGCGCGGTCCGGCCGCCCCCCGAGGCACCGGTCCCGGCTGGGCCGCCTCCCTGCACACCCCCCTCCCCGGCATCCGGATCGTCTCCGCGACGCTGGCCCACGGCCGCGCCGAGGTCCGCGCCCACCTCGTCCTGGGCGCCCCCGAGGACACCCCCGTCCGCCAGACCGGCTGGGCCACCCCTCCCGGTGGGCCGACCGCCCAACTCCACCCGGTCCACGGCTATCCGCCGGCCGCCGGACCCGCCGCCCTCGACGGCGGCGCCACCCTCCAGGGACCGGACAGCGGCACCGAGGCCCTGCACGGCACCACCCACGGCACCGAGACCCTCTTCGTCGCCCTGGCCTCCCTGACGGCCGAAGCCGCCCCCGCGCCCGTCAGCACCCTCGCGACCGTCCGGGTCACCGGCCGCACCGTGCACGTGATCTGGCAGAACGGAACCACCGCCCGTCTCTCCCTCGATCCGGAGGATCCCTGAGACACCGCAGGACGCCCGCCCTCGCCCTGGCCGCCGCCCGGGGAGGTGCCCCGGCCCTCCCGCTCGCGTCCCCCGCCCCGGCACCGAACGCGACGGTGTCCGCCCGCACCTGAGCTCCTGTCCGCCGGTGCCGTGATCACCGACAACGGCGGCAGGGACCGGTTCGGGAACGACGTGTCGGCGACGTCGCCCCCCACCATCGGGGGCCCACGAAGGGCCGGGCGTCGCCCCGGCGGGTCTCGACCGACCGGATCATCGGCTCACTTCGGTCCGTACGTGCGGCCTGCCTTGGAGGAGACCCCTCCGAGCAGACCGCGAGGGGCCAGCTTCACCACACCCATCAGCGCCTTGTAGCGGGGATCGGGGATGGACAGCGTCTTGCCGCGCGCCAGATCCGCCAGCGCCGTGGCCACCAGCTTGTCCGCGTCGAGCCACATCCAGCCGGGGATGTTCTCCGTCCCCATCCCGGCCCGCTCGTGGAACTCCGTCCGGACGAACCCCGGGCACAGCGCCATCAACCGCACCCCGGTGCCCGCCAGATCCCGTGCGGCGCCCTGGGTGAACTGCACCACCCACGCCTTCGAGGCGCCGTACGTGCCCCGCGGTACGAACGCGGCCACCGACGCCACGTTCACCACTCCGCCCCGGCCCCTGGTGCGCATCGACTCGGCCGCCGCCGACGTCAGCCGCAGCACCGCCTCGCAGTGCACCGTGAGCATCTTCAGCTCGTCGGCCATGGACACTTCCAGGAACCGGCCCTTGTTGCCGAAGCCGGCGTTGTTCACCAGCAGGTCCACCGGCTGCCGCGGATCGGAGAGCCGGGCCTCCACCGCCGCGATCCCCTTCTCCTCCGACAGGTCCGCCGCCAGGACCTCGGCCTCGACCCCGTGCCGGTCGTGCAGCTCGGTCGCCTGCTCCCGCAGCCTCTTCACATCGCGTGCCACGAGCACCACGTCGTGGCCCTCGGCCGCCAGCTTCCGCGCGAAGGCGGCGCCGATGCCCGCCGTCGCGCCCGTAATCAGTGCAGTCGTCATACGCGGCACGTTAGTGCCCCGCGTGGACGCCCGGCGTACGCACCTTGCCCGGCCCCTGGCCCTTCTCCACCACCACGAACTGCCCCATCATCCCGTCGTCCTCATGGGCCAGCAGATGGCAGTGGTACATGTACGGCGTATCGGGATCGGCCGGACCGTCGAAGCGCATCGCGAGCCTCACCGTCGTACCCGAGGGGACGAACACCGTGTCCTTGGCGCCGCGCAGAGCAGGGGGCGGCTGCTCGCCGTTCACCTCCAGGATCCGGAACTGCACGTCGTGCACGTGGAAGTTGTGCGGCATCCCGTCCACGTTGCGCACCGTCCAGGTCTCCGTCGTCCCCCGGGTGACGGTCTCGTCTATTCGGTCCATCTCCATCGGCCTGCCGTTGATCCCCGAGCGCCGCAGATCGAAGTGGCGCCCGCGCACCGCGTCCTCGCCGTCCGGTACCTCCGGCAGTCCCAGCCGTGCCGGCACCTCGGGCGAGGGACGCAGGGTCTTCGCCGCCCGCAGCTGCAACACGTCGAAGGAGTCGTCGCCACCGCTGAACCGCTGGTTCCAGAAGTCCAGTCCGGCGTCGAGGGGGTAGGACCGCAGCACCGTCCGCTCACCCGGGCGCATGGTCACCACGATCTCCGCCCGCTCGCCCGGCGAGAGCCGTATCCGGTTCAGCTCCGCGGGCTTCTCGAGGAGACCCCCGTCGGTCCCCACCAGGGCGAACCGTCGGTCGTCGTCGAAGCCGAAGGTGTAGACCCGCGCCGTGGAGGCGTTCAGGAGGCGCAGCCGTACCCGCTCGTCCGCCGTCTCCCGGTACGGCGCGAGCGTCCCGTTGACCATGGTCCGGTCGCCGAGGAAGCCGACGCTCGCCATCAGCCCGTGACCGTGGTCGAAGGCCGCCCCGTCGAACTTCACGTCCTGGACGATCACCGGCAGATCGTCGACGCCGTAACGGCGGGGCAGCGCCGGCGTCTTCGAACGGGCGTCGTCGAGCAGGAACATCCCGGCCAGGCCGCGCTGGACGTGCTTCTCGGTCGCCCCGTGCGGATGCGGGTGGTACCAGAGCGTGGCGGCGGGCTGGTCCACCGTCCAGTTCGGGGTCCACGTGGCGCCCGGCGCCACCATCTGGTGCGGGCCGCCGTCCATCCGCGCGGGCAGGTGCATCCCGTGCCAGTGGACGGTCGACGCCTCGTCGAGCCTGTTCGCGACCCGCACGGCGACCTTCTCCCCGCGCTCGGCACGGAGCGTCGGCCCCAGGTGGTCCCCGTCGAAGCCCCACGTGGGCGTCCGCTTCCCGGGCCGGAACTCCTTCTCGCCCGCCCGCATCGTGAGGTCGAAGACCCGGGTCCCGTCCGCCCGCACGACCGACTTCGCGAGCGGGGGTATGGCGAGCTCGTTCGTGAACTCCGTCGAGCCGACCGTGGACGCCTCGGCGTCCGTGTACAGCCACAGGAAGAGACCGCCGACCGCCGCGACGAAGACCGCGACGGCCGACCCGAGCACGATGAGGACCCGCTTGAGCCGAGACATGCGGACAGCGTCCCGTCCGGCGGTCGGCGCACACATCGGGGGAGATCCCTGGACCGCCCCCGAACCGACCCCGATCCGCGCCTCAGGGGTCTCCCCGAGGCGCGGACCGCGGAGCGTCAGCCTCCGGTGGTGCCGTACTTCTCCGTGTACGTACGGGCGAGGTCCAGCAACCCCGACTCCATCCATTCCGCCGCCACCAGCGTCCCGGGCAGCAGCGACCGCTCGGTCGTCGCGGCGCGGTGCAGCAGCGAGACCGTGATGTCGTGCGCGGGCCGGTGGACGACCGTCACCGGGTCGCCCGCCGTCAGTTCACCGGGTTCGATCACCCGCAGCAGCGCGCCCGGCCCGGCCGTCGACTGCGTGAAGCGCCGCACCCAGCCCCGCTCGCCGAGGAAGCCCGCGAAGGTACGGCAGGGGATGCGGCCCCCGGTCACCTCGAGGACCACCTGCGGGCCGACCTGCCAGCGCTCGCCGATCAGCGCCCCGTTCACGTCGAGACCGACGGTGGTGAGGTTCTCGCCGAAGCACCCGTTCGCCAGGGGGCGCTCCAGATCGCGCTCCCAACGGTCCATGTCCTCACGGGCGAAGGCGTAGACGGCGCGGTCGGCGCCGCCGTGGAACCGCAGGTCGCACACGGCGTCCCCGGCGACACCGCTCGCACCGGCCCCGTCCGCCCCCGGCGCCGAGATCCGCACCGGTCCCTCCACGGGGCGCTTGTCGATGCCGGTCATCCCGGTGGGGGAGTCGGTGTAGTCCGCGGCCCTGGCCCGTCCGGCGTTCACGCTCAGCAGCTTCATGAGGGGCACCCTAGGCGAAAGAACTCAAAGTGATGAATCAGTATGCGGCGCAAAGCCCAAGACTCCCTTATGCTCGACACATGATCGAGGCTCGTCATCTCCGCGTCCTGCGCGCCGTCGCCGCGACCGGCTCCTTCTCCGCCGCCGCCCGCGAACTCGGCTGCACCCAGCCCGCGGTGAGCCAGCAGATGAAGGCGCTCGAATCCTCCTCCGGCACCCCGCTGCTGATCCGCACCGGCCGCGAGATGCGCCTCACCCAGGCCGGCGAGGCCCTCGTCCGGCACGCCTCGGGGATCCTCGCGGGCCTCACCGCGGCGGAGGAGGAGGTGGCCGCGATCGCCGGTCTGCGCGCCGGCCGCGTCCGGCTGGTCTCGTTCCCCAGCGGCAGCTCCACCCTCGTGCCCACCGCCCTCGCCGCCCTGCGTGCGGCGCACCCCGGCACGCGGGTCTCCCTGGTGGAGGCCGAGCCGCCGCGCTCGGTCGAGATGCTGCGGGAGGGCGACTGCGACGTGGCCCTCGCCTTCCGTTACGGAGCGGGCCCGGGCGAGTGGGACGACCTGGTGGTCCGTCCGCTGCTCGCCGACCGGTTGGTGGGTCTGGTGCCGGAAGGGCACCGGCTGGCCGAGGCGGAGTCGGTGGGCATCGCGGAGCTGGCCGACGAGTCCTGGATCGCGGGCTGCCCTCGCTGCCGCAGGCAGTTGGTCGACGTCTGCGAGGAGGCGGGCTTCACCCCGCGCATCGACTTCGCCACCGACGACTACCCCGCCGTGGTGGGCCTGGTCGGCGCCGGTCTGGGCGTGGCGGTCCTGCCGACGCTCGCGATCGAGTCGGTGCGCCCCCGAGGGGCGAAGGTGGTGTCGGTGGAGCCGGCCGTGCAGCGGGAGATCGTGGCCCTGACCCTGCCCGACCTGGCGCAGGTCCCGGCGGTCGCCGCGACCCTGGCCGAGCTGACCCGCGCGTCCGCGCGCCCCTGAGCGTCGAGGGCCTCGGAGACGTCGAGACCTCGGGCCGGGCGATCGAACCGGACCGCACACCGGACCGGCACGCACCGGCCCCCGGCGCGCCGCACGCCCCCGGGCCGCGTGCGGTGCGGCTCCGCGGGGCCGGGCGGGATGCGGGCCCGGCCCCGTCGATCGGGTCGACTCTGCTGAAGAAACGTTCCTTCAGGTGCGCCCCACGCCTGCCGAACGTGATGCCGATGCCGTGCTGGACGCCGTGATCAGGCGATTGCGCGCTCGACCCATGAGCTCTTCGCGTTCGTCCTCGGTGAGGCCGCCCCATACGCCGTAGGGCTCGCGTACGGCCAATGCGTGTGCCGCGCACTCGGCGCGTACCGGGCACCGCATGCAGACCTCTTTCGCCGAGTTCTCACGCGCACTCCGTGCCGCGCCGCGCTCTCCCTCGGGGTGGAAGAACAGAGAACTGTCGACTCCGCGGCAGGCCGCAAGCAGCTGCCAGTCCCACAGATCGGCGTTGGGTCCGGGAAGGCGGGAGAAATCTGCCATTGCGCTTGTCCCCTTGAAACCGTTGTCGAACGGATAGGTGGGCGGGTTGCGGCTGATGCGCGGGGGCCCTTCTCCCCCCACGGGTCGCGTGTACCCACGACCGTGGGTTCGACCCGACCGTACAACTACTGTCTAAGTAGATGTAAATATGACTCATTGCGAATCTAGCCACAGACACCACCAAAAGGGAAGAAAACCCGCTAAATGGGGCATAGCTTCCAGTGAAGGGCGGGTTGACCTGCGACGCTCTCCTCTGCGATCGCCCCCTCACGTAGAGTGCCGAAGGCGACCGTCCGACCCGTAACTCTTTCGAGTGACCGTCGTTGAGAGTGCGGAGGCGGTTGAAGGAACAAGCGCTCGGGCAAATGTCCGAGAGCGTCAACCGCACAGGTGACGATACGTACCAGCCCTGGAGGCTCTAGGTGACGCGCATCAGCTGCGGAGGGCGGCCATGACATCCGTCCTCGTCTGCGACGACTCCCCGCTTGCCCGAGAGGCGCTTCGCCGCGCGGTCGCGACCGTGCCCGGCGTGGAGCGCGTGACCACCGCGGCCAACGGCGAGGAAGTCCTCCGCCGCTGGGGTGCGGATCGCTCGGACCTGATTCTGATGGACGTACGCATGCCCGGTCTGGGCGGCGTGGAGACCGTCCGCCGGCTGCTCTCCGCGGACCCCGGCGCCCGCATCATCATGCTCACCGTCGCCGAGGACCTGGACGGCGTCGCACTCGCGGTCGCCGCCGGTGCCCGTGGCTACCTGCACAAGGACGCCTCGCGCGCCGAGTTGCGGGCCACGGTCACCCAGGCCCTCGCCGACCCGACGTGGCGACTCGCCCCGCGCCGGCTGCGTTCGGCCGAGATGGGCGCGGCGCCCACCCTCACCGCGCGTGAGATCCAGGTGCTCGAAGGCATGAGCCACGGGCGGTCCAACGCGGAGATCGGGCGCGAGCTCTTCCTCTCCGAGGACACCGTCAAGACCCACGCGCGACGCCTGTTCAAGAAGCTCGGCGCGTCGGACAGGGCGCACGCGGTGGCGCTCGGCTTCCGGTGGGGTCTCGTCCGCTAGGTCCCCGCCCGGACCCATGCCCCGTCGTCGCAGTGGAGCCAGGCGGGACTCGGACGCCAGGGCCGAGCGGTGAGGACGCCGGTCGCATCCCCGTCCGCTTCGGCGGGCGGGGCGGAGTCCGAGGACCCCGCTCGCGCCGGCTTTCGCCTCTGCGGCGGAGCAGCTTGTGTCACTAACGCGCGGGATGACGCATCCTTGAGATGTGGAGTTCCTCGGGGACGAGTCGATCGAGCGGGAGGGGAGGGCGCAGGAGATGAGTTCCGGCGCACCTACTCATAACGCTTCGGTGCACAACTATGGACGCGGTGCCACGGACGCCGAGGCGTCAAGGCACCATGGAGCGATGCGCGACGACGAGACCATGGGGTCCCCCATGCCCGTAGGGCCAGGGGAGATCGGTGCGCTCGTCCACCGTGCCGTCGAGGGTGACCAGCAGGCCACGCACGATCTTCTCGCGCGCGTGCACCCGCTCGCCCTGCGCTACTGCCGCACGCGGCTGAACCGGTTGCCCGGTGACGCCCGCCACTTCGTCGAGGACCTCGCACAGGAGGTCTGTGTCGCCGTCCTCATGGCGCTCCCGCGCTACAAGGACACCGGCAGGCCGTTCGAGGCCTTCGTCTTCGCCATCGCCGGGCACAAGGTCGCCGACCTGCAGCGGGCCGCGATGCGGCACCCGGGGTCGACGGCGGTGCCCTCCGACGAGATGCCGGAACGCCCCGACGACTCGCTCGGCCCCGAGGAGCGCGCGCTCCTCAGTGACGACGCCGAGTGGGCCAAGAAGCTCCTCGCCAACCTGCCGGAGAACCAGCGCGAGCTCCTCGTGCTGCGGGTGGCGGTCGGCCTGACGGCCGAGGAGACCGGGCAGATGCTCGGGATGTCGCCGGGAGCGGTGCGGGTGGCCCAGCACCGGGCGCTCAGCCGGCTGAGGGCCCTGGCCGAGCAGTAGGCCGCCCCGCCCTGCCGGGCCGTAAGGGTTGCCGAGGAGCGGTGGCCCTCACGTACACGTATGAACGTACAAAGCTTCGCGGTGATCTTGATCGTGGAATGAGACACCGTCCGAGCCCGTTAGCATGGACATCCGCACCGATCAAGGCCGTTTGGGGAAGGTGTCATGACTGTCAACGTCGACGGAGTGCCCGAGAAATTCGCGACACTCGGGCTGACCTACGACGACGTGCTGCTGCTGCCCGGCGCGTCCGACATGGCGCCCGACCAGATCGACACCTCCTCGTACATCTCCCGGAACGTGCGGGTGAACATCCCGCTGCTGTCCGCGGCGATGGACAAGGTCACCGAGGCCCGCATGGCGATCGCCATGGCGCGGCAGGGTGGCGTGGGTGTCCTGCACCGCAACCTCTCCATCGCCGACCAGGCCAACCAGGTCGACCTGGTGAAGCGCTCCGAGTCCGGCATGGTCACGGACCCGATCACGGTGCACCCGGACGCGACGCTGGCCGAGGCCGACGCGATCTGCGCCAAGTTCCGCATCAGCGGTGTCCCGGTGACCGACCCGGCGGGCAAGCTGCTCGGCATCGTCACCAACCGCGACATGGCCTTCGAGTCGGACCGCAGCCGCCAGGTGCGCGAGGTCATGACCCCGATGCCGCTGGTCACGGGCAAGGTCGGCATCTCCGGCGTGGACGCCATGGAGCTGCTGCGCCGCCACAAGATCGAGAAGCTCCCGCTCGTCGACGAGTCCGGTCTGCTCAAGGGCCTCATCACGGTCAAGGACTTCGTCAAGGCCGAGAAGTACCCGAACGCCGCCAAGGACAAGGAAGGCCGCCTGCTCGTCGGCGCGGCCGTCGGTGTCGCCGGTGACGCGTACGAGCGCGCCCAGGCCCTGATCGAGGCGGGCGTCGACTTCATCGTCGTCGACACCGCGCACGGCCACTCCCGCCTGGTCGGCGACATGGTCGCCAAGATCAAGTCGAACTCCGCCGTCGACGTCATCGGCGGCAACATCGCGACCCGCGACGGCGCCCAGGCGCTGATCGACGCCGGTGTCGACGGCATCAAGGTCGGCGTCGGCCCCGGCTCCATCTGTACCACCCGTGTCGTGGCCGGCATCGGCGTCCCGCAGGTCACCGCGATCTACGAGGCATCCCTCGCCGCCAAGGCGGCCGGCGTCCCGGTCATCGGTGACGGCGGCCTCCAGTACTCCGGCGACATCGCCAAGGCGCTCGTCGCCGGCGCGGACACGGTGATGCTCGGTTCGCTGCTGGCCGGCTGCGAGGAGTCCCCGGGCGAGCTGCTCTTCATCAACGGCAAGCAGTTCAAGTCGTACCGGGGCATGGGCTCGCTGGGCGCCATGCAGTCCCGCGGCGAGCAGCGCTCCTTCTCGAAGGACCGCTACTTCCAGGAGGGTGTCGCCTCCGACGAGAAGCTCGTGCCCGAGGGCATCGAGGGCCAGGTGCCGTACCGCGGTCCGCTGTCCGCCGTCGTCCACCAGCTCGTGGGCGGTCTGCGCCAGTCGATGTTCTACGTCGGCGGCCGCACGGTGCCGGACCTTCAGGCGAACGGCCGATTCGTCCGGATCACGTCGGCGGGTCTCAAGGAGAGCCACCCGCACGACATCCAGATGACGGTCGAGGCGCCGAACTACAGCAGGAAGTAACAGAGCGCGACGCGTGGGGGCGGTTCCGGCATGTGACCGGAACCGCCCCTCACGCTTGTGTCGGGGATACTGGTACGCGCAGACGTAGAGGGAAAGGCCACACATCGTGACTGAGATCGAGATCGGGCGCGGCAAGCGCGGCCGCAGGGCGTACGCGTTCGACGACATCGCCGTCGTACCGAGCCGGCGCACCCGGGACCCGAAGGAGGTCTCGATCGCCTGGCAGATCGACGCCTACCGCTTCGAGCTCCCCTTCCTGGCCGCCCCGATGGACTCGGTCGTGTCGCCGCAGACCGCCATCCGTATCGGCGAGCTGGGCGGACTGGGCGTCCTCAACCTCGAGGGCCTGTGGACCCGGTACGAGGACCCGCAGCCGCTCCTCGACGAGATCGCGGAGATGGACGAGGAGACCGCCACCCGCCGTCTGCAGGAGATCTACGCCGCACCGATCAAGGAAGAGCTGATCGGCCAGCGCATCAAGGAGGTGCGCGACTCCGGTGTGGTCACCGCCGCGGCACTCTCCCCGCAGCGCACCGCGCAGTTCTCCAAGGCCGTCGTGGACGCGGGCGTGGACATCTTCGTCATCCGCGGCACGACCGTCTCCGCCGAGCACGTCTCGGGCGCGGCCGAGCCGCTGAACCTCAAGCAGTTCATCTACGAGCTCGACGTCCCGGTCATCGTCGGCGGCTGTGCCACGTACACCGCGGCCCTGCACCTGATGCGCACCGGCGCCGCGGGTGTCCTGGTCGGCTTCGGCGGCGGCGCGGCGCACACCACGCGCAACGTCCTCGGGATCCAGGTCCCGATGGCGACCGCGGTCGCCGACGTCGCCGCGGCCCGCCGCGACTACATGGACGAGTCCGGCGGCCGGTACGTGCACGTCATCGCCGACGGCGGCGTGGGCTGGTCCGGCGACCTGCCCAAGGCGATCGCCTGCGGTGCCGACGCCGTCATGATGGGCTCCCCGCTGGCCCGCGCGACGGACGCGCCGGGCAAGGGACACCACTGGGGCATGGAGGCCGTCCACGAGGACGTGCCGCGCGGCAAGCTGGTGGACCTGGGCATCGTCGGGACGACGGAGGAGATCCTCGCGGGTCCCTCGCACATCCCGGACGGTTCGATGAACTTCTTCGGCGCGCTCCGCCGGGCGATGGCGACGACGGGCTACAGCGAGCTCAAGGAGTTCCAGCGCGTCGAGGTCACCGTCGCGGACTCCCAGCACAAGCGCTGACCCGGATCCGCACACAGGAGGGGCCCCGCACCGACCGGTGCGGGGCCCCTTCCGTGAGTGCGGGCTGCTACTCGGCGGACTTCTTGGCCCCCGAGAAGGCCGCGAAGGCGGCCAGGGCGAAGAACAGGAAGGTCATGAGGTCCTTGCTCTCACCCCAGACCTGCGTCACCACGTCGAAGTTCTCGAAGAGGACGTCCGTCGCGGAGACCTTGAGCTCCTTGCCGATGATGATCGCGATGGCCAGCAGCTGGCCGACGTAGACGGCGCCGAGCGAGAGCGCCGCGCTGGCGACGGGCAGGACCGGGTGGGAGCCGCCGACCTTGCCGGACGCGAAGCCGACGAGGAAGCCGACGCCGATGGCGGCCCAGCCGATCTCCCGGTCGATCGCGCCGGCGATGCCGCCGTAGACGCCGCCCGCGACCAGGGCGGCCACGAGGGCGGCCACCAGGCCGAGCCCCAGGTTGTTGCGGACCGGCGCCGGCGCGGGCGCGGGCTCGGCCGGGTACGGGGGCTGCTGCGCACCCTCGGCGAACGGGTTGCCGGACGGCGGAACGGACTGGCTCATCTGCTGGATCCCCCCAGGGACGGTTGCGCACGGACGTGCGACCAAAGAGGACCGGAGACTAGCAGCCCGTTCCGACAGCCGGCGGCGGGATTCTCAGAGGCGGTGGGCCGCCCCCGCGGGCGTCGCTCCCCGGGTGTCCAGGAGGAGTTGGGCCTTCACCGCGAGCCCCTGGAGGTCGTACGTGCGGTGGTGCTGGAGCAGCACGGTCAGGTCGGCGTGGGCGGCTGCCTCGTAGAGCGAGTCCGCGCGCGGGACCGGCAGGTCGCGCACGCGCCAGTCCGGGACGTGCGGGTCGTGGTAGCTGACCACGGCGCCGAGGTCCATCAGCCGGCGGGCGATCTCGTCGGCCGGGGAGCCCTCGCGGTCGGCGAGGTCGGGCTTGTAGGTGGTTCCCAGGAGGAGCACCCGTGCGCCGCGGGCGGACTTCCCGTGCTCGTTGAGCAGGGTGGCGCAGCGCTGGACGACGTACTGCGGCATGCGTTCGTTGACCTGGCCGGCCAGTTCGACCATGCGCAGCGGCCGGTGGGTGCCGATGGTGTCGACGGCGACTCCGTGACCGCCGACGCCCGGGCCGGGGCGGAAGGCGTGGAAGCCGAAGGGCTTGGTCTCGGCGCAGCGGATGACGTCCCACAGGTCGACGCCGAGCTCGTGGCAGAGCACCGACATCTCGTTGACCAGGGCGATGTTGACGTGGCGGAAGTTGGTCTCGAGGAGTTTGACGGTCTCCGCCTCGCGCGGGCCGCGGGCGCGGACCACCTTGTCGGTGAGACGGCCGTAGAAGGCGGCGGCGGACTCGGTGCAGGCGGGGGTGAGGCCGCCGATGACCTTGGGCGTGCCGGCGAATCCGTGGGTGCGGTTGCCGGGGTCGAGCCGGCCGGGTGAGTACGCGAGGTGGAAGTCCAGCCCGGCGCGCAGGCCGGAGCCCTCTTCGAGCAGGTCGCGGAGCAGGCCCTCGGTGGTGCCCGGGTGGACGGGGGACTCCAGCAGGACCGTGGTGTGCGGGCGCAGCCGGGCGGCGAGGGCGCGGGCGGCGTCCGTGACGGCGGTCAGGTCGAGGGTGCGGTCGGGGCCGAGCGGGGTCGGGGCGCAGATGACGGCCGTACGGACCCGGCCGAGTTCGGCGGGGTTGGTGGTGGGGCGGAAGCCCCCCGAGAGCATCCGACGGATCTCCGAGGCCGTGAGCGATCCGTCGACCGGCGGCCGGCCGGCTGCGAGTTCGGCGACGGGGCGGGGATCGGTGTCGTAGCCGATGGTGTCGACGCCGGCGGCGACGGCGGCCTGGGCGAGGGGCAGTCCGAGGTGGCCGAGGCCGATGACGGCGAGATCAGCGGGCATGAAGGTGGGCCGTCCTTCCCAGTAGCCGGAGGGGACGAGGTGCGCAAGCCCTGTGGACAGAACGGGGCGAATGCAATGTCAGACTAGGCGTAAATATGACCGATATGCGGCATTGTCGAGTCGAAGGTCGCCGAGTGTTATCCACAGGCAGTGGCTGAAGTCGGAGGGTCGGGACAGAATCGAGTCTGTGAGCCCGACCACACGGGGGGACGACGGGAGGCAGCAGTGAGGACAGCGACACTGGGACCCGCCGAGCGCACCGAAGCGCTCGTGACGATGGCCGAGCGCGAACTCGACGTGCTCGTCGTGGGAGCCGGCGTGGTCGGCGCCGGCACGGCCCTCGACGCGGTCACGAGAGGACTGTCGACCGGCCTGGTCGAGGCCCGGGACTGGGCGTCGGGCACGTCCAGCCGGTCGAGCAAGCTCATCCACGGCGGGCTGCGCTATCTGGAGATGCTGGACTTCGCGCTGGTCCGGGAGGCGCTGAAGGAGCGCGGGCTGCTGCTGGAGCGGCTCGCACCCCATCTGGTGAAGCCGGTGCCCTTCCTCTATCCCCTGCAGCACAAGGGCTGGGAGCGTTTCTACGCCGGTGCGGGAGTCGCGCTCTACGACGCGATGTCGGTGTCGTCGGGCCACGGCCGCGGCCTCCCCGTGCACCGGCACCTCTCCCGCAAGGGCGCCCTGCGCGTGGCGCCCTGCCTCCGGAAGGACGCCCTGGTCGGGGCGATGCAGTACTACGACGCCCAGATGGACGACGCCCGGTTCGTCGCCACGCTGGTGCGCACCGCTGCGGCCTACGGGGCGAAGGTCGCCAGCCGGGCGCGGGTCGTCGGCTTCCTGCGTGAGGGGGAGCGGGTGGTGGGGGCCCGGGTCCAGGACGTGGAGACCGGCGGCGAGTACGAGATCCGTGCCAAGCAGATCGTGAACGCGACCGGGGTGTGGACGGACGACACCCAGGCGCTCATCGGGGAGAGGGGGCAGTTCCACGTCAGGGCGTCGAAGGGCATCCACCTGGTGGTGCCGAAGGACCGGATCCACTCCACCACCGGACTGATCCTGCGGACCGAGAAGTCCGTCCTGTTCGTGATCCCGTGGGGCAGGCACTGGATCGTGGGCACCACGGACACCGACTGGGACCTGGACAAGGCCCATCCGGCCGCGTCCAGCGCCGACATCGACTACCTGCTGGAGCATGTGAACAGCGTGCTGGCCGTCCCGCTCGGCCGGGACGACGTCCAGGGGGTCTACGCGGGACTGCGGCCGCTGCTGGCCGGCGAGTCCGACGCCACCAGCAAGCTCTCGCGGGAGCACACCGTCGCCCACCCGGCACCCGGCCTGGTCGTCGTGGCCGGCGGCAAGTACACCACCTATCGCGTGATGGCCAAGGACGCCGTGGACGAGGCCGTGCACGGGCTCGACCAGCGGGTCGCGCCCTGCGTCACCGAGGACGTCCCGCTCCTCGGCGCCGAGGGTTACCGGGCCCTGTGGAACGCACGGGCGAGGACCGCCGCGCGCACCGGACTCCACGTCGTGCGCGTCGAGCACCTGCTCAACCGGTACGGATCGATGGCCGAGGAGGTCCTCGAACTGATCGCCGCCGATCCGGGACTCGGCGAACCGCTGGCGGCCGCCGACGACTACCTGCGGGCCGAGATCGTCTACGCCGCCTCCCACGAAGGGGCCAGGCATCTGGACGACGTCCTGACCCGGCGGACCCGGATCTCGATCGAGACCTTCGACCGGGGCACGCGCAGCGCACGGGACTGCGCGGAACTGATGGCACCCGTCCTGGGCTGGGACGCGCACCAGATCGAGAAGGAGGTCGAGCACTACGAGAAGCGGGTGGAGGCGGAGCGCGAGTCGCAGCGGCAGCCCGACGACCTGACGGCCGACGCGGCGCGGCTGGGCGCGCCGGACATCGTGCCGATCTGACCGTACGTCCGGGGGCGTGCCGGCGGCCGTCCTTGGCGGCCCCTGGCGTACCTCCGGCCGGCTCCGGAGGCGCCTCGGGCACGCTCCGGACGACCCCGGCCCGGTCTCCGGCGGTCTCGGGGGTGCCGCTCCGACGGCTTCCGGCCGGCACGGCAGGGGATTCCGTCAGGTCGATCGGTCATCGCGTCGGAGGCGATCGTTTTCGGCCACCCGACGTGGGTCGGGGGAAGGGTTGCCGGCGGTTGTACGGGTGAGGGGGCGGGACGGCTGTCCGAGGGCTTCGGGGACGTTGCTCCGAGGATTCTTCGGGTAGAAGCAGGGGAAATCGGTCGCTGAGGCGACCTGTGGGCGGACAGTCGTGCGATCCCGTGGAGGCGGGTGGGGAACCTGAAGGGGGTGGTCTGGCGTCGGGTGGCATGGTGGGAGTGCTTTTCCGCCGAGGCCGTCCTCTCGGAGTGCGGACCCGGGAGCAGCATGGGTCCCGGGGTGAGAGACAATGGGCTCTCTTCCAGGGCGGGTTACCGCATCGCGCGGGAAGCGGCAGACGCGGGCGAAGATCAGGGATCGCAGAGGGGACGCATGTCGGAGGCGGAGCAGTCGCGGGACACGGCGCGGGACCCTCGGCGGGACGCCGGTGTGGGTGCCGGAACCGACGGCGACCGGGGTGTGATTCCGGCCGCGCGTGACGCGCGGGAGGATGGGGAGTCCGAGGCACGGGCGAAGACCGGGGCCGGTACGGACGGTGCGTCGGAAGGAGGTCGGCGGACAGGCGCCGGGCAGGCCGAGGTGCCAGGGCCGACGGCCGGCGACGCGCCGACGCCGAAGGACGGGACGTCGGCTGACGCCGTGTCGGGCACGGCCGCCGGAGCGGCGGGAGTCGATCCGGCCGGCACGATGCCCGCGGACGAGGCGCCTGTCGGCACGATGCCCGCGGGCGAGGCGCCCGCGGACAAGGCTCCGGCCGGGTCCGGTTCGGTCGGGGCGAAGGCCGCCGACGGTACCGAAGGCAAGGCGGTCTCCGGGTCCGCCGCGAGCAGGGCGGGCCAGGACGGTTCCTCCGCGGCGCCGGATGGCGACGCGGCCGGAGCCGGGGCCCCGGTGCTCCGGAAGCCCGCGGCCGGCGGCCGTGCCACGAAGCCGGCGCGTTCCGGTGCGGCCGTCACCGCCGAGGGAAGCCTCCTCGCCGGGCGGTACCGGATCGGACCCGTGCTCGGCCGCGGCGGCATGGGCACCGTGTGGCGCGCCGTCGACGAGACGCTCGGGCGTACCGTCGCCGTCAAGGAGCTCCGCTTCCCCAACAGCATCGACGAGGACGAGAAGCGACGCCTCATCACCCGGACCCTGCGCGAGGCGAAGGCCATCGCCAGGATCCGCAACAACGGCGCGGTGACGGTCTACGACGTCGTCGACGAGGACGACCGGCCGTGGATCGTCATGGAGCTCATCGAGGGCAAGTCCCTCGCCGACGCCGTGCGCGAGGACGGCACCCTGACTCCGCACCGCGCGGCCGAGGTGGGCCTGGCGATCCTCGACGTGCTGCGTTCCGCGCACCGTGAGGGCATCCTGCACCGCGACGTGAAGCCGTCGAACGTGCTCATCGCCGAGGACGGCCGGGTGGTGCTCACCGACTTCGGCATCGCCCAGGTGGAGGGCGACCCCTCGATCACGTCCACCGGCATGCTCGTCGGCGCCCCCTCGTACATCTCGCCCGAGCGGGCCCGTGGCCACAAGCCCGGGCCGGCCGCCGACATGTGGTCGCTGGGCGGACTGCTGTACGCGAGCGTCGAGGGAAGCCCGCCGTACGACAAGGGTTCCGCGATCGCGACCCTCACCGCGGTGATGACCGAGCCGGTCGAGCCGCCGAAGAACGCCGGCCCCCTGCTGGAGCAGGTCATCTACGGCCTGCTCGCGAAGGACCCCGACCAGCGTCTCGACGACGCGGGCGCGCGGGTGCTGCTGCGGGCGGTGCTCGACGCGCCCGTGACGGCCGTCGAGCCGGAGCCGTCGCCCGAGGCCACCCGCGTCGTACCGTTGCCGCCGCTGCCCCCGACACCGCCGGTCCGCCCCGCGAGGTCCACCTCGAAGCCGAAGGCGAAGGAGACCGCGGACGCGGCGGCCGAGCGGATGCGCGGCGCCCTGAAGTCCGTGCGCAACGCGGCGGCCGCCGCGACGGCCAGGTCCGAACAGGGGCCCCGCACCGCGTCCGCGCAGGGCGGGAACAGGCCCACGCCCGCGAAGGCGTCGATCACCGACGTCGTACCCCGCCGCACGCTGATCATCATCGCCGCGGTCGTGGTCCTCGCCCTGCTCGGCACCATCCTGGCCGTCTCGCTGAACGGCGACGACAAGGCGAACCAGGGCGGCGGCAAGGGCACCGGGGACAAGGTGACCTCCGCCGGCACGACGGCCGGGAACACCGACGGCGGCGGCGGTGACGGCCAGGACAAGGGGCAGGGTGCGAACGACCCCGGCCGGCAGGGCGGCGAGCAGCCGGGCGGCAGCGCCGGGCAGAGCGGCACGCCGTCCGGTAAGCCCAGCACCGGCGGGCCGGGGGCGGGCGGCACGCAGCTGCCCGCCGGGTACACCATGGTGACGAACGACCGCTTCCACTTCACCATGGCGATGCCCGCCTCCTTCCGGATGACGGGCATAGCGGGCCAGGACTCCGGCGGGATATTCAGCGCGAACGGCGGCTTCCCACGCGTCCAGGTGGATTTCAACGCCAGCCCCAAGGACGACGCGGCGAGCGCCTGGCGGGCCGCCCAGCTCGGAGTCGCCGCGACCAGCAGCGGCTACCGGCACATCGGCATCAAGCCCGTCTCGTACAAGGGCTATCCGACGGTCGCCGACTGGGAGTTCGAGCGGAACCAGAGCGACATGCGCGTCCGGGTCCTGAACCGCGGTTTCAAGGTCGACGCGAAGCACGGCTACTCGATCATGATCAGCTGCAAGGCCGACCAGTGGGACGCGGCGGAGTGCAGGACGCTGCGGGAGACGGCGTTCGCCACGTTCAGCCCCAAGGACTGACCGACGCCACGTATCGTGAGAGGTCTTGGACCGTACGCAGTCGAACAGAGCCGTCAACTGCAACGGTCCGGACCGGAATTGACGGCTTTGCGCGGTCGTCGGGATCCCTGCGATCCCGGGGACGCGTGAGGTACGGGGGACAGCGCGCTCGGTGGGAGGCGTCGTGGAGGACTACGCGGGAAGGGTGCTCGCCGACCGCTATCGCCTGCCGCTGCCACCCTCGGACGCGCACGAACTCGTCCAGACGCGCGCCTTCGACACCTACAGCGGCCAGGAGGTACTGGTCCGCCAGGTGCCGTTGCCCGAGGTCGTCGACGCGGAGTTCCTCGACGACGACGGCCGCGGCTTCACCCCGCAGCGGTCCCAGGGCCGGGCGACCCGGCGTCCGGCCGACCCCGCCGTCCGGCGGGCCGTCGAGGCCGCGCAGGCCGCCGCCCGGATCCCCGACCATCCGCGCCTCGACCAGGTCTTCGACGTCTTCGCCGAAGGGGGTTCGCTGTGGATAGTCAGTGAACTCGTGGCGGCCCGGCCGCTCGCCGCACTGCTCGCCGAGCGTCCGCTGAGCCCCTACCGGGCCGCGGAGATCGGTTCCGATGTGCTCACGGCCCTGCGCGCCCTGCACGCCCACGGCTGGACCCACCGCAACATCACCACCCGCACGGTGCTCGTCTGCGACGACGGACGGGTGGTGCTCACCGGGCTCGCGGCGGGCGCGGCCGAGGAGGCGCTGTGCGGATACGCCCCGGTGCCGGTGCCCGAGGAGGAAGAGCAGGCGTACGGCGGCGAAGCCGCCTACCGGCCCACGGACGCCGGCGATCCCGGATCGCGGCACGGCACCGCACCCGGAGCAGCCGTCCCCGAGGTCGCGGTCCCCGGCGCACGCGCGCCGGAGGGGATCGACCCGGTCACGTCTGCCCGGCCCGCGCTGCCCGGAGCGCCCTCGGAGACCTCCCAGGCCCCGGCGTCACCGGGATCGCCGGGCGTCGCCGGGGCTACCGGAGCCGCAGGCCTCAGTCCGGCCGTGGACGTCCGGGCGGCCCGTGCGGGCGCCATCGCCGCCTACCGGGCCGGCGCCCGCGCCGCGGCGCGCATCGGGGAGACCGGTCAGCTGCCCGTGCAGCGCCAGCTGCCCGGCGAACCCCCGGCTCCGCCCGCCGAACTCCCCCCGGCCCCGCCCGCGCCCTCGCCTCCGCCGGTCTCCCCACCGCCTCCGGCGCCCGCCCAGCGGCTCGGGCCCGAGCCGCAGTGGTGGTCCCAGGCACTGGAGGACGAGGACGACGGCGACGACGCGGACGACGACTACCCGCCCCGGCGCGGCACCGACGGCGACGGTCCGCCGCGCGCGCTGCTCACCGGCAGCTGGAGCGACGGTCCGCACGCCTCGCGCGACGGCGCCGGCCCGGTCTCCGCGGGCGGCGGACCGGTCCTGCCCGGTTCCGGCCGCCCCGCCCTGCCGGCGGGCTACACCGCCGCGTCCCGTCCGCCGGCCCCCCGCGAGCCGGAGCCGGTGCCCGTACCGGCCGGCGGAGGCTGGGACGGGTCCGGCGAGGGCGTCGGCCCAGCCCCGGAATACCGCGGTCCCACCACCCGGCTCGCCGCCGAGCGCGCCCGCCAGGCCCGGATCGCCGTCGTCGGCGCCGTGACCGAGCGCTGGGCACCCGAACAGGCCGGGCCGGTCCATGAGAACTGGCGGCTCGCCCCGCCCATCGGCCCCGCCACCGACCTGTGGGCGCTCGGCGCGCTGCTGTACCGGGCCGTCCAGGGCCACGCCCCGTACCCCGAGGACAGCGCCGCCGAGCTGGTCCAGCTGGTCTGCGCCGAGCCACCGGCCTTCGCCGAGGAGTGCGGAGCGCTGCGCCCGGTCGTCGAGTCCCTGCTGCGGCAGGACCCCACGGAGCGCCCCGACTTCGAGGAGCTGCGCGGCTGGCTGCGCTCCCTCGTCCGGTCGGCCCCGGAGCCGGAGGCGGGCACCGGCATGGTGCCGCTCCCGTCCGAGGACGCCGCGCGGCTTCCCGTCGTGCGCCGCCGCGGCGAACTGGTCCGCCGACGGCGCGGGGCCGCGGCCGGCGGGCGCCATCGCCACCGGAAGGGCAAGGAGCCCCGCCGGGCGCACGAGAACACCGGCCGCGGGAGCGCACGTCACGAGAGCGCGCGCGGCGGGGCCGTACGCCATGACGAGCGTCATTCGTTCCGGCAGGAGGAGTTCCACGAGGAGCTGCCGCAGCGCGCCTCGCGCGCCCCGCGGACGGGCCGGGACACCCGGGCCCCGCGCTCCCTCGGCCGCAATCTCCTGCTGCTGATCCTCCTGCTGCTCGTGGGCGCCTTCGCGTACGCCGTCCTGTTCATGCCCCGGCAGGGCGCGGAGGGCGACCGGCCCGCCGGTCAGGGCTCCCAGGCGCCCGGCGGCGGCTCCACCGGGCGGTCCGCGCCCCCTTCGGCCGGCACCTCGGTGAAGCCCTCCCCGGGGAAGACCGCCCCGACCAAGGCGACGCCCACGTCCGGGACGCCGGCCGCCGACCTCGCCGCCGGTTACACACTGCGCACGGACCCCGAGGGCTTCCAGGTCGGGGTGGCCTCCGGCTGGCGGCGGAGCCCGATCAACGACGCCGGGCAAGTCCGCTACACCGGCGGTGAGTTCACTCTGATCGTGGTGCCGGGGCGGGACACGGTGCAGGCCGGTGGCTCCGATCCGATGGCCTATCAGCGGACCAGGGAGCGCGAGCTGCAGCCCTGGCGGGATTCGTCCTGGTCCAGCGCCTCCGGGCTGCGTCGTATCGACGTCGGCCGCCAGGCCATGGCCGTCGGGCAGTTCACGTGGCAGGACAGCACGGGACGCGAGGTGTTCGTCCGCAACCTCGCTCTGATCGAGCGCGGCCGGTATCACGTCGTCCAGGTGATCGGACCGGAGAACGCACGGGACAAGGTGTCCGAGATCTACGACCAGGCGGTGAAGGCCTACCGCGCGACCCGGTGACGCGCACCGCCCGTTCGCGCACCGCCCGTTCGCCCACCGCACGTTCGCCCACCGCACGGTCACCCGCTCCGGACCACGGCTCGCTCCGCCGACTCTCGTTGAAAGGCGAACCGTTCCGGGCGCGAAATCCGTCGAACGGCCCCTGAGAGTGGCCGAAAAGGGGCGGCTGGAGTTGGCCCGGTCACAGTGCTGTTCCTTTGCGCGCCCTGAGGTTCCCCGGTCCGTATCTCTCTCCGTAACCTGTCATCCGAAGGAACGGGCGGGGGCAAGTGGAACATTCTCAGAGCGCAGGCGCGGAGTCCGGAGCCGGAGCGGACACGGCGGCCGGATTGGTGCTCGCCGGACGCTACCGGCTGGGCGAGACCATCGGTCGCGGCGGCATGGGCAAGGTGTGGCGAGCCCATGACGAGGTCCTGCACCGGATCGTGGCGGTCAAGGAGTTGACGGCGGGTCGCTTCGTCGCCGAGGCCGACCGGCTGGTCCTGCACGCCCGCACCCAGAAGGAGGCCCGCGCCGCGGCGCGGATCACCCACCCGGGCGTGGTCACCGTGCACGACGTGCTGGAGCACGACGACCGGCCCTGGATCGTCATGCAGTACGTCGACGGCCCCTCGCTCGCCGACGCGGCCAAGGAGGCCGGCACGATCGAGCCGCGGGAGGCCGCCCGGATCGGGCTGCACGTCCTCGGCGCGCTGCGCGCCGCGCACGCGGCCGGAGTGCTGCACCGGGACGTCAAGCCCGGCAACGTGCTGCTGGCCCGCGACGGGCGGGTCCTGCTCACCGACTTCGGGATCGCCGCCATCGAGGGCGACTCGACCATCACGCGGACCGGTGAACTGGTCGGCTCCATCGACTACCTGGCGCCCGAACGGGTACGGGGCGGCGACCCCGGCCCGGCCTCCGACCTCTGGTCCCTCGGCGCGACGCTGTACACCGCGGTGGAGGGGACCTCCCCGTTCCGCCGGGGCTCCCCGATCAGCACGATGCAGGCGGTGGTGACGGAGGAGCCGCCCCACCCGGAGAAGGCGGGGGCGCTCGCCCCGGTCATCGTCGCGCTGCTGCGCAAGGACCCGGAGCAGCGCCCGCGCGCGGACGAGGCGGGCCGGATGCTGCTCGACGCCATGGAAGGCCGGAGCCCGGCCTCGGCGCAGGCGTACGTACCCACGCAGCGGGTGCAGCAGGAGCAGCTGACCTCCGCCACCGCCGAACTGCCCGCGCCGGAGCGGCCCTCGGCCACGTCCGCCACGGTGCCGACCCCGACCGCCCCGCCGGCCCCGCCCGTCTCCGGGAAGGGCCGCGGCCGCTGGCGTACCGCGGTTCTGGCGGCCGTCCTCGCCGGCCTGGTCGCCGGTGGAGCCGTCTTCACGGCGATGCAGTACTCCGACGGCGACAAGGGCACGCAGGGCGGCAAGGGCACGCAGCCCACCGTGACGCAGAACGAGCAGGACGCCGTTCCGGCCGGCTGGCGCCGCGTCGAGGACCCCGAGGGGTTCAGCCTGGTGGTGCCCGAGGGGTGGAAGCGGCAGACGGACGGCGACAACATCGACTACACGCCGGACAACGGACGTCACCGGCTCCGGATCAGCGTCGACCCCTCGCCCGACTTCGAGAACCCGTACGTGCACGTGCTGGACCTGGAGAAGACGCTGAAGAAGCGTTCCGAGTACCGGCGCGTCTGGCTGAACCAGAACACCTACCGCGACCAGGTCCGTTCCGCCCGGTGGGAGTTCACCTGGCAGGAGAAGCAGAACTTCCCGGGCCCGAGGCACGCCATCGACCAGTTGTACTTCTCGGACGACGGCACCGAGTACGCCGTGTTCATGGCGTCACCGGAGTCGAGCTGGGAGACCACCCGGGAGCAGTTCGACATCGTTCTCCGGCACTGGCGGGCGCCCGGCGAGGGGACGGACTGACGGGACCGGCCGAGGGGTCCGGTTCGGCGGACCGGCCGAGGGGACGGGCCGGAGGGACGGCCGCCGGAACGTGAGATCGCCCTCCCGGCCGACCGTAAGCCGCTGATCAGGGCTTATGTGCCAGCGATCGCTGGCGTGATGTGCGCACCCGGTGAAAACGCGTTACCGACGGGTACCCAAAGACCTGAATGCGGCCTACTCTCGCCCTCATGACGGACTCGCAGGCACTCACCGCCACGGCCATCGCCGCCCCTGGCACGAACCCCCTCGCGCCCTCGCCCGCCGGCGCCCGGACCGCCGCCGACGTGGTCACGCCCGAGGTGGTCGCCCAGCTCACCCGCGGAGTCGTAGGCTCCGGCCGGACCGCGAACCACACCCCGTTCACCGGTGAGCGGCTGGCGGAGCTGCCCGAGTCCACCCCCGAGGACGTCGCCGAGGCGTTCGCCCGCGCGCGTGCGGCCCAGACCGCCTGGGCCGCCACCCCGGTCAAGGCGCGCGCGGCCGTCCTGCTGCGCTTCCACGACCTGGTCCTCGCACGCCAGGCCGAGGTCCTCGACCTCATCCAGCTGGAGACGGGCAAGGCGCGGCTGCACGCCCACGAGGAGGTGCAGGCGGTCGCCGTCGCCGCCCGCCACTACGGCCGCAAGGCTCCCGCGTACCTGCGCCCGAAGCACCACACCGGCGTCGTCCCGACCCTGACCAAGGTCACCGAGCTGCGCCAGCCGCGCGGGGTCGTCGGGCAGATCGCGCCCTGGAACTACCCGCTGGAGCTGTCGGTCGGCGACGCCCTGCCGGCCTTCGTCGCGGGCAACGCCGTCGTCATGAAGCCGGACACCGAGACCGCGCTGACGGCGCTGTGGGCACGCGACCTGCTCGTCGAGGCCGGTCTGCCGGCCGGCGTCTTCCAGGTCGTCCTCGGCGACGGGCCGGTGGTGGGCCCCGAGGTCGTCAAGCACGCCGACTACGTCTCCTTCACCGGCTCCACCCGCACCGGCCGCGAGGTCGCGCAGGGCGCCGCCGCCCGCCTCGTCGGCGTCACCCTCGAACTCGGCGGCAAGAACGCGATGATCGTCCTCAAGGACGCCGACATCGAGAAGGCCGCCGCCGGTGCCGTCCGCGCCTGCTTCTCCTCCGCGGGCCAGCTCTGCATCTCCATCGAGCGGCTGTACGTGCACGAGTCCGTCGCCGACGCCTTCCTGGAGCGCTTCGCGGCCCGGACGAAGGCGATGCGCCTCGGCAACGCGCTCGCGTACGGCGCCGACATGGGCTCCCTGGTCAGCGACCGGCAGCTGGAGACGGTCACCCGGCACGTCGAGGAGGCCGTCGAGAAGGGCGCCCGGCTCGTCGCGGGCGGCGTGGCCCGTCCCGACATCGGCCCGCTGTTCTACGAGCCCACCATCCTCGACGGCGTCGAGGCCCCGATGGCCGTGTGCTCGGAGGAGACCTTCGGCCCGGTCGTCTCGATCTACCGGTTCGCCGACGAGGACGCGGTCGTCGAGCAGGCCAACGGCACCCCGTACGGCCTCAACTCCTCCGTCTGGACCAAGGACGCGAAGCGCGGCCACGCCGTCGCCGCCCGGCTGCGCACCGGCACCGTCAACATCAACGAGGGCTACGCCCCCGCGTACGGCAGTGTCCAGGCGCCGATGGGCGGCATGAAGGACTCCGGGCTCGGCCGCCGCCACGGCTCCGAGGGCATCCTGAAGTTCACCGAGGCCCAGACCGTCGCCCAGCAGCGGCTGATGCCCCTCGCGCCGTCCTTCGGGATGGACGACGAGAAGTACGCCGCGTTCATGAGCACCTCCCTGAAGGTCATGAAGGCCCTGCGCCTGCGCTGACCCCCCCCGTCCCGACGTTCCTTCCCCGCCCCCTTTCCCGCACGAGGAGAGCCATGACCGCGGTACCCCCTGCCCGGAATCAGGACGACGACCTGGACTCGGCGTACGACTACGACGTCATCGTGGTCGGCTCCGGCTTCGGGGGCTCGGTCACGGCCCTGCGCCTGACCGAGAAGGGCTACCGGGTCGGCGTCCTGGAGGCCGGCCGCCGCTTCACCCGGGCGACCCTGCCGAAGAACTCCTGGGACGTGAAGAACTTCCTCTGGGCGCCCGCCCTCGGCCTCTACGGCATCCAGCGGATCCACCTGCTGGGCAACGTCATGGTGCTGGCCGGCGCGGGCGTGGGCGGCGGCTCCCTCAACTACGCGAACACGCTGTACGTGCCGCCGGCGCCGTTCTTCGACGACCCGCAGTGGAAGGACATCACGGACTGGCAGGAGGAGCTGACGCCCTACTACGACCAGGCCAAGCGGATGCTGGGTGTCCGGATCAACCCGACGATGACCCCCTCCGACGTCCACCTGAAGGCGACGGCGCAGGCCATGGGCATCGGCGACACCTTCCACATGGCGCCGGTCGGCGTCTTCTTCGGGGACGGCGAGGACGCGGGCGGCGGCGAGGGGGGCGCCGCGACGCGGGCGAAGCCGGGCGGCGAGGTGGCCGACCCGTACTTCGGCGGGGCCGGGCCGTCCCGCAAGGCGTGCACCGAGTGCGGCGAGTGCATGACCGGCTGCCGGCACGGCGCCAAGAACACCCTCAACGAGAACTACCTCTACCTCGCCGAGAAGGCCGGCGCCGTCGTCCATCCCATGACCTCGGTCGTGGCACTCACCGAGGACGCCCGGGGCGGCTTCGCCGTGAAGACCCTCCCCACCGACGACCGGAAGAAGGGGAAGGGCCGGACGTTCACGGCCCGCCACGTCGTCGTCGCGGCCGGCACGTACGGCACGCAGACCCTGCTGCACCGGATGAAGGACACCGGCCTGCTGCCCCGCATCCCGGCCCGGCTCGGGGAGCTGACCCGGACCAACTCCGAGGCCCTGGTCGGCTCGCAGACCACCGACCGGCGCTACCGGAAGCGCCACGGGAAGCCGAAGGTCGACTTCACGCGCGGCGTCGCGATCACGTCCTCGATCCACCCGGACGAGAACACCCACATCGAGCCGGTGCGGTACGGCAAGGGCTCGAACGCCATGGGCGGCATGACGATCCTCCAGGTGCCCTACGGCGCGCACCGGGTGCGGAACTGGCTCCTGGAGATCGTCAAGCACCCCGCGCTCGCCCTCCGCTCGCTCTCCAACCGCCGCTGGTCGGAGCGGACCATCATCGGTCTGGTCATGCAGTCCCTGGACAACTCGCTGACCACCTACCGCAAGCCCGGCGGCATCGGGAAGGGCCTGCTCACCGCGCGCCAGGGCCACGGCGCGCCCAACCCCAACCAGATCCCCGAGGCCACCCGCGCCGCCGCCCTGCTCGCCGAGGAGATCAACGGCTTCGCCGGATCCAACATCGGCGAGCTCATGGGCACCCCGCTGACCGCCCACTTCCTGGGCGGCTGCCCGATCGGGGCCGACGCCGAGTCCGGTGTCATCGATCCGTACCACCGGCTCTACGGCCACCCGGGCATCTCCGTCGTCGACGGAGCGGCGGTCTCGGCCAATCTCGGGGTCAACCCCTCGCTGACGATCACGGCGCAGGCGGAGCGGGCGATGTCGTTCTGGCCGAACAAGGGCGAGGAGGACCTCCGGCCGCGTCAGGGGGAGGAGTACGTCCGTCTCGCGGCGGTCGCCCCGAAGTCCCCGGTGGTCCCCGCGGACGCGTTCGGGGCGCTGAAGCTGCCGTTCCTGGGGATTCCGGTCGTGCCGCCGAAGAAGGCGGCGAAGGAGCCGAAGCCGTAGGGGCCGGCCCCCGGAATGTGGAAGAGGCGCTGCACCCCCCTCCGAGTGCAGCGCCTCTCCAGTTTCTGGGTGGTGCTGCATAGATGACCTGTGACCAGGGGGGTTGGTTGTATGCGGAGGACGGAATCCTCGTGTGACACGCGTCACTCATCGAAACGGGCCGGGGCGCCGTGCACGGGGAGGGGCGCCGGGCCGGAATGCGCGACAGGGCCCCGCGCCGCGATTCCGGTCGCGGGCGCGGGGCCCTGGGGGTCGGCACCGGAGTCAGGGCAGTCGCGGCGCCGAGGGAACGCGGCGCCGGGGGGTTGCGCCGCGGTGGGTGGGAGCTGTGGGTGAGGGACCGGGGGTGTCTCGCCTCGTGCTCGACGGGTGCGGCCGGCGCATCCGTCTGGACCGATTGCGGTCGGCCCCGGGCGTCCCCGGGGCCGACCGCCTTTTCTGGGTGACCGGGCTGCTGTCCCCTGCCGTCCGGTCACACGCGCTGGAGCGAGGTCCCACGACGTACCTGGGGTACGTCACACGCTCCAGCGAAGCCACGCGTGGTTTTCTCGGGCCCGCCCCTGGGTGGCACGGACAACGGGACCAACGAAGGGGCACGCGAGCCGGTCACGCGCCGTACGGGTGAGAGCGGACTCGAACGCGGATGCGGAGGCCCACTCAGATGCGGCCCCGGCACAGCTCCAGCATGGTCATCGCGAGCGCCGTGCCCGGCTTGCCCAGCGCGTCCCGGTAGTGGCCGAGCACCTCCATCTCGCGCGCCAGGTTCACCCGCCGCCCGCCCGAGCCGATCCGGGCCTCCTGGATGACGGCCGAGACGGCCATGCGTTCCTGGATCAGGCCGATGATCCGGTCGTCGAGCGCGTCGATCCGGTCGCGGGCGTCGCCGATCAGGGCCGCGGCCTCGTCGGTGCGGGCGCCGGTCTTCTCGGTGGTGGGCATGGCGGTCATGGTGGGGCTCCTCGTGGTGTCCGGTGGGGGAGCCCCGGGGCGGCAACGGCCCGGACACGACAGACGCCCCGGGCCTTGTCGGCCCGGGGCGCCTGGGAAGTCGCTTGTCAGTTGCTCAAGCAGCACGACCATGGCAGCCGGTGGGCCGGTTGCCATAGGTAAAGACGTACGTCGTGAGCTTGCGCATGCGGACAGTATGGACCCCGGCCGGTGCACCCGGCCAAACCGGGTTCGGATGGTGAGACGAAAAGCGACCACCGGCGCGCCGGTAGAATCGACAAATAGCCCCCCTCTCGGGGGAACCTCTCCTACCGCCGGAAGGCCGCCGTAGTGTCATCAGCGACTCCCGCTGCCGCGCCCGACGTCTCCAACCCGGACGTAGTCCTCGTTGTCGACTTCGGGGCCCAGTACGCCCAGCTCATCGCCCGCCGTGTCCGTGAGGCCCGGGTCTACAGCGAGATCGTCCCGTCCACCATGCCGGTGGCCGAGATGCTGGCCAAGAACCCCAAGGCGATCATCCTCTCCGGCGGCCCGTCTTCCGTCTACGCGGAGGGCGCCCCGCGTCTCGACCGTGCCCTCTTCGAGGCGGGTGTCCCCGTCTTCGGCATGTGCTACGGCTTCCAGCTGATGGCGACCACCCTCGGCGGCACCGTCGACAACACCGGTGCCCGCGAGTACGGCCGCACGCCGCTGCACGTGTCCAAGGCCGGTTCGACCCTCTTCGAGGGCACCCCGACCGAGCAGTCCGTGTGGATGTCGCACGGCGACGCCTGCTCCGCCGCCCCCGAGGGCTTCTCCGTCACCGCGTCCACGGACGTCGTGCCGGTCGCGGCCTTCGAGAACGACGAGAAGAAGCTGTACGGCGTCCAGTACCACCCTGAGGTGCTGCACTCCACGCACGGCCAGCAGATCCTGGAGCACTTCCTCTACCGGGGCGCCGGCATCGAGCCGACCTGGACCACCGGCAACGTCATCGAGGAGCAGGTCGCGGCCATCCGCGAGCAGGTCGGCAGCAAGCGCGCCATCTGCGGCCTGTCCGGCGGCGTCGACTCGGCCGTGGCCGCGGCGCTCGTCCAGAAGGCCATCGGCTCGCAGCTGACCTGCGTGTACGTCGACCACGGCCTGATGCGCAAGGGCGAGACCGAGCAGGTCGAGAAGGACTTCGTGGCCGCCACCGGCGTCCAGCTGAAGGTCGTCGACGCGCAGGAGCGCTTCCTCACCGCGCTCGCCGGGGTCTCCGACCCCGAGCAGAAGCGGAAGATCATCGGCCGTGAGTTCATCCGCGTCTTCGAGCAGGCGCAGATCGAGATCATCGAGGAGTCGGCGGGCGCCGGCGAGGACGTCGCGTTCCTCGTCCAGGGCACCCTCTACCCGGACATCGTCGAGTCCGGCGGCGGCACCGGCACCGCGAACATCAAGTCGCACCACAACGTGGGCGGCCTCCCCGAGGACCTGGAGTTCGAGCTCGTCGAGCCGCTGCGCCAGCTGTTCAAGGACGAGGTCCGCATGGTCGGCCAGGAGCTCGGCCTGCCCGAGGAGATCGTGCAGCGCCAGCCCTTCCCGGGCCCGGGTCTCGGCATCCGCATCGTCGGCGAGGTCACCAAGGACCGTCTCGACCTGCTGCGCGACGCGGACGCCATCGCCCGCGAGGAGCTGACGGCCGCCGGTCTCGACCGCGAGATCTGGCAGTGCCCTGTGGTCCTGCTCGCCGACGTGCGCTCCGTGGGCGTGCAGGGCGACGGCCGCACGTACGGCCACCCGATCGTGCTGCGCCCCGTCTCCTCCGAGGACGCGATGACGGCGGACTGGACCCGCATGCCCTACGACGTGCTGGCCCGGATCTCGACCCGCATCACCAACGAGGTCGCCGATGTGAACCGTGTGGTGCTCGACGTGACGAGCAAGCCGCCGGGCACCATCGAGTGGGAGTAGTCCCTCCCGTACGCCGGTGAAGCCGCCGCCCCGCAGGACGGGGCGGCGGCTTCGTCGTGTGATCTCTCTGGCCAGTTGTGATGACCGGCGTTACCTTCCCGCGCATGAGCGAGATACCGGCCCCCGTGCCCGTCGAGCGGCTCCACTTCGCCCTGCCTCCCGTGCACGAGACCGCCGAGGAGGAGCGCGCCCATCGCAAGGGGAGACTCGCGGGCGCGCTCCGGCTCTTCGGCCGGCTCGGATACGAGGAAGGCGTGTCGGGCCACGTGACCGTGCGCGACCCCGAACTCCCGGACTGCTTCTGGGTCAACCCCTTCGGTGTGCCGTTCGCCGAACTGAGCGCGAGCGGGCTGGTCCTGGTCGACGGCGACGGGCAGGTGCTGCAGGGCGGCCACCCCGTCAACCAGGCCGCGTTCGCCGTGCACGCTCAGGTCCACCGGGCGAGGCCGGAGGTCGTCGCCGTCGCGCACAGCCACTCCGTCCACGGGCGCGCGCTCGCCGCCCTCGGGGAACTGATCGAGCCGATCACCCAGGAGGCGTGCGCCTTCTACCGCGACCACGCGCTCTACGACGCGTACACCGGCGTCGCCGTGGACCCGGAGGAGGGGAAGCGGATCGCCACCGCGCTCGGTCCCTACAAGGCGATCGTCCTGCGCAACCACGGACTGCTGACCGTCGGGGGCTCGGTGGACGCCGCGGCCTGGTGGTTCATCGCCATGGAGCGCTGCGCCGAGGTGCAGCTGAAGGCGCGGGCCGCGGGCAGGACCGTGCCGATCGGTCACCGCGAGGCGATGGCCACCCGGGAACAGCTCGGCTCCGACCTGGCCGCCTGGATCAACTACCAGCCGCTGTGGCGGGGGATCAGCCGCACGGAGCCCGAACTCCTGTCCTAGGACATGCCCTTCCGTCAATGTGATGACGTTTCAATCACTCTTGCGCAGGGCGCTCGAAGCACTCCGGAGAGCTGCGGGATGCGGCACAATTCCCTGTATTCGAAGGCAAGTTGAAGCATCGGGAGTGGGGCTGTCGTGGCGGTACAGGAAGCCGGACAGTGCGGGGACCACGCACGGTGCGCCGAGAGAGGCCCGGCGGGGCACCGGCGCGCGGTCGCCGCGTTCCTCGCCCGACGGGACGAGCTGGCCCAGGGCAGGGGCGTGCCCGCAGCGGTCGCCCACTCGCCCGTCGCCTCCCGGCAGTGGGTCTCCGACGCACTGGCCCAGTCCGCCCGGACCGTCGCCGCAGGCGGGACCGCCGCGGGCGACGCCTGGTTCCGGCGGGTGCGCGGTGTGACCTTCGGCGTCGTCTGGGGCGCGGTCCTCGCCCTGCTCCTCGGGCAGGCGCTCACCGCGACCGGCACGGGATGGACCGGACCGCGCACCGCCGCGCTGGCCGCGGCGCTCCTCCTGGCGGTGCCGCTGACCGCCGCGGCACAGGCGCACCGGGCGCGCGGCGGGCTCCTCGCGCCGCTGGTCGGACCGGACAACCGGCTCTCCACCTCCCGCGCGGTCGCCGCCGGCTGGCTGCTCCTCGTCGCGTACACCGTGCTCTTCCTCGCCCTGCGCCTGGTCACGGGCGCCGACGGAATCGGCCTCGGACTCGCCCACGGCGCCGGGCTGCCGGCCGTGTCCGCGCTGACGGCCGCCGTCTCCGTAGCCGTGCACGCGCTCGTCCGGGTCCGGATCGTGGGTCAGCGCCTGCAGAAGATCCGGGCCGACCGGCCACGCGCCGCCGACCTGCTCTGCGACGACGACGGCCGGGCCTCGCTCGCCGACGTCCAGTACGTCGTGGTGTCCGCCGCCGCCGTGGTGCTGTGCGGGGTCCGGCTCGGGCGGGAACCCGACCGGCTGCCCGGGCCGCCCTGGACCCTGGTGCTCCTGGTCGCGGTCTCGGCGGCCTGGTACCTCGCCGCGAAGGGCGCCGAGGGCGGCCGTCCGACGATTCTCTCCGTGGTCCGGTCCCGCGAGGCGGGCGACCTGGACGCCCCGATCCGCACCGGCGACGACATCGAGATCCGCGGCCTGGGGTTCGTCCCGCCGGGGGCCTCCGGCCCGGACGCGTTGACCCGACTGGTCGTACGGATCGGATCCGTGCACGCCCATGTGCCGCTGGTCCCCGTGGCCGGCGGATTCGCCAACCCTACGGACACCGCACTCACCGTCCCGCTCCCGGCGGACGTGGAGCCCGGCCGGGTCGAGGTGTGGGTCGTGACGGCGGCCGGGGTGGAGACCGATCGGGTCACGATCGACGTCGTCGACTGAGCCCGGGCCGGGCGGTCTGAACTCCCGACGCGCTCCTCGCGTATCCAGATACAGGGGGTCCGGGGACAATCGGTTCTGCGGACAGTGGCGCGGAGAGGCAGGCCGACGATGGCACGAAGGCAGCGGACGAGCGGGGCGCACGGCATGTCTGGCGGCGGCGCCGCCACCGGGTGGAAGGCGACCGCGTCGCGGTACGCACTGGTACCGCTACGGCTCTTCCTCGGCGTCACCTTCATCTACGCGGGGATCGACAAACTCACCGACTCCGCCTTCCTGTCCGACACCGGCACGGGCTCGATCGGCGAGATGATGCGGGGCGTCCGGGACAGCTCGGCCATCCCGGCCCTCGTCGACCTCGCGCTCCACAACCCCGTCGGCTTCGCGTACGCCATCGCCCTCGGAGAACTGGCCGTCGGCATCGGGACCCTGGTGGGGCTCTTCGGCCGGCTGGCCGCTCTCGGCGGTGCGCTGATCTCGCTGAGCCTGTGGCTGACCGTCAGCTGGCAGACCGACCCGTACTACTACGGGAACGACCTGGCCTACCTGATGTCCTGGCTGCCGCTGGTGCTGGCCGGGGCCTCGGTGTTCTCGCTCGACGCGCTCCTCGCCGAACGCCGGCGTATCCGGTAGGCCACCCAGGTGACCAGGGCGGCCGTGCCCAGGCCGCCGCAGAGCACGGGCACGACTGCGTACCAGGGGGTGACCCAGGCGTCGGCCGCGTCCCCCGCGTAGAGGGCGGCGAGGGCGAGGGCGGTCCCGCCGGCGATCAGCCGCCCGGGACGGAACTCATGAAGCAGCACGGGTGACCTCCACCTGTCCGAGACCGACCTCCAGGGAGAGGTCCAGCGTGCCGGCCGGGGTGGTGCCCGCCGGCGGGGTGAGCGTCCGGGTCACGTTCCGGTCCGGGGCGATGTCGATGTCCCCGGGGTGCTGCTGGGGGAGCTGGAGATCGCCCAGGCCGACCTGGGCCCGCAGTGTCACCGTGACGTTCTTCGGGACGATCACCTCCAGCTTTCCGGCGCCGACCTCCGCCTCGGTCGTGACCGTCGTGCCCGCGGGCACGACGAGTCCGGACAGGTCGAGGGTGCCGGCACCCGTGCCCAGTTCGTACCGGGACTGCACGGCGGCGACCGTCGCCGGCTTCCAGGTCGTCCGGGCCCAGTCGGTGGAGATCTCCTTCGGGAGGGCGACCGCCACCGCGAGCAGTCCGGCCGTGACGATCGTCAGGAAGATCGTGCCGAAGCCGGTCCGGCCGAGGAAGCTGGAGAGCACCAGGCCCAGGCCGAACACCGCCAGGGCGGCGACCAGACCGATCTGCAGGCTCGTGCCCAGCGGATGCGCCTCCCACGACAGGCCGGTGCCGAGGCCACCCGCCAGCAGCGCCAGCAGGAAGACCAGGCCGCCGATCGAGCGCGGCCCGCGCCGGACCGTGGACGCGGCCGGCCGGCCCCCCGCCTCGGGCGTGCTGCGACCCCACTGGCTGCCGGGCACCGGCACCTCGCCGCCGGGGAACTCGCCGTCCTCCATGACACCGTGCGGCCCCCAGAGGTAGCCGACGGCGATCCTGCCGGTCGACCCGTCCTTGACGATCGGGTCCTTCCACCAGGACGGGAACTCCACCAGCGGCGGGGCCTTCGTCTCCGGCGGCGCCTCGGCGACCGCGGCGGCGGTGGCCGCGTCCAGCCGGCTCTCCGGTTCGCCGGCGACGGCCTGGCGTCGCTGCCTCGACCAGGCGGCCGCGCCGCACACCGCTATCGACAGCATCATCCCGAACGCGAGCGTCCCGCCGTTCCCCAGCATCGACAGGAACACGCCGCAGCCGGCCAGCGCCATCAGCACGGCCGCCAGCGAGGCCCCGTCGACCCGGCCGCCCAGCAGCCTGCGCCCTTCGTTCTCCTCCTCGCCCGCGAGCGGTATCAGCAGCCACGCGAAGCCGTAGAAGATCAGCCCGATGCCTCCGGTGACCGACAGCACGCCGACCGAGATCCGGAAGATCACCGGGTCCAGGTCGAAGTGGCGCCCGAGGCCACCGCATACTCCGGCCACCACCTTGTGCCGCTGCGAACGCCGCAGCGACGTGAGGGACGGGGCCTCCGCCGGCGGCGGTGCCTCGTGCGAGGAAGGCGTCGAACTCGTCATGGCTCCATGGTGACGGCCCGTGACCTTCTGCGGCACCGGGACCGACCCTGGCCCGACCCTGATCTTCGCGCGGCGCGCCACCCCGAGACCGAGTCAGGGGCGATCTCAGGGCCGACCCTGATGTTCCCGCACGGGCGTCCGTGTGACGATCGGTGCATGCCCACCACCGCCCGCGTCGCCGAGACCGACGAACCGCCCGTGCGCAAGCTCTACCGGAGCGCCGACGGACGGTGGCTCGGCGGTGTCGCGCGCGGCCTCGCGGGACATCTCGGGCTGCCCGTCGTCTGGGTTCGCGCCCTGTTCGCGGCGCTGCTCCTCGCGGACGGCCTCGGCGCCCTGCTGTACGCCGTGTTCTGGATCGTCGTCCCGCTCGGCGTCGGCGGTCGCAGCGCGCCACGCCCCGTCTTCGAGACCACCGCCGACGGCCGGCGCCGGCTGCGCAAGCCGGACCGCGGCCAGGTCTTCGCACTCATCGCCCTGGCCATCGGCGCCGCCGTCTTCGTCGGCAACATCGACTTCGGCAACCAGGCCGACCGTTACGTCTGGCCGACCCTGCTGATCGGCGTCGGCGTCGTGCTCGTCTGGCGCCAGGCGGACAACGCCCGCCGGGCCAGCTGGACCGACGCGGGCCGCCGCCGTCGCACCCTCCAGCTCGTCCGCGGGCTCGCGGGCGTCGCCCTGGTCGGACTCGGGCTGACCGCCTTCATGGTCGTCCGCGGCTCGGCCGCCCAGCTCGGCACGGCGTTCACCGCCGCGATAGCCGTGCTCACCGGCATCGCGCTGCTCGCCGGGCCCTGGCTGGTGCGGATGTCGCAGGACCTCTCCGAGGAGCGGACCATGCGCATCCGTGCCCAGGAGCGGGCCGAGGTCGCCGCCCACGTCCACGACTCGGTGCTGCACACCCTGACCCTGATCCAGCGCAACGCCGAGGACCCGGGCGAGGTGCGACGCCTCGCCCGCGCCCAGGAGCGGGAGCTGCGGAACTGGCTGTACAAGCCGGAGGGCACCGGCAAGGACGAGGGCGAGGAGCCCGACACCCTCGCCGAGGCCGTGAAGAAGGCCGCGGCCGAGGTCGAGGACAAGCACGGCGTGCCGCTGGAGGTCGTGGTCGTCGGCGACTGCCCCCTCGACGAGAAACTGGCCGCACAGATGCAGGCCGCGCGTGAGGCGATGGTCAACGCCGCGAAGTACGGTGGCCAGGGAGGGGCGGTGCAGGTCTACGCCGAGGTGGAGGGCCGTACGGTCTTCGTCTCCGTCCGGGACCGGGGGCCGGGCTTCGATCTGGATTCGGTACCCGGCGACCGGATGGGCGTACGAGAATCGATCATCGGCCGGATGCAGCGCAACGGCGGTTCCGCCCGGCTGCGGTCCGTACCGGGTGGAGGCACCGAAGTGGAGCTTGAGATGGAGAGGGCGGACGCATGAGCGACGAGACCGGGACCGGGACGACCGCGGAGGAGACCCCGGAGCGCCGTGTACGGGTCGTGCTCGTCGACGACCACCGGATGTTCCGCACGGGTGTGCAGGCCGAGATCGGCCGGACCGACGTCACCGGCGTCGAGGTGGTCGGCGAGGCCGCCGACGTCGAGCAGGCGGTCGCGGTCATCACCGCGACGCGGCCCGAGGTCGTCTTGCTGGACGTCCACCTGCCGGGAGGAGGCGGCGTCGAGGTGCTGCGTCGCTGCGCGAGCCTGATGGCGGCCGCCGAGCAGCCGGTCCGCTTCCTCGCGCTGTCGGTCTCGGACGCGGCCGAGGACGTCATCGGGGTGATCCGCGGCGGTGCCCGCGGATACGTGACCAAGACGATCACCGGCACCGACCTCGTCGACTCGATCTTCCGGGTGCAGGAGGGCGACGCCGTGTTCTCGCCGCGGCTGGCGGGCTTCGTCCTGGACGCCTTCGCCTCCACCGACGCCCCGCCGGTGGACGAGGACCTGGACCGCCTCACCCAGCGGGAGCGGGAGGTGCTGCGGCTCATCGCCCGCGGATACGCGTACAAGGAGATCGCCAAGCAGCTCTACATCTCGGTGAAGACGGTCGAGTCGCACGTCTCGGCGGTGCTGCGCAAGCTCCAGCTGTCCAACCGGCACGAGCTGACCCGCTGGGCGACCGCCCGCCGGCTGGTCTGACCCGTGGGCGCGGCCGCCCGGGCGCGGCGGCCGGCCCGCGGCGCCCGTCGTCAGCTCGCCGGCTTCGCCTCCTCCGCCGCGAGCCTGCGCCGGGCCTCGTCCCAGTCGAGCGGGAGCTGCTCGACCGGCACCTCCCAGAAGGTGAAGGTCGAGTCCCGCATGGTCGAGCGCAGGCCGCGCATGATCGAACGGTGCGGCTCGGCGCGCGCGTAGGCGTAGAGCGCGTCGCGATCCTCCCAGGCGGAGAGGGTGTAGAAGGTCCGCTTCAGCGGCTGGGCGATCAGCGAGGCGCCCAGTGCGCCGGGCGCGGACCTCACCTGGCGCCAGGCGGCGAGGGACTTGAGGAAGAAGCGGGGCACGTCCTTGAGGGAGCGCACCTCGAATCGGGAAGCCATCACCTGTGCCCGCGTTCCGGGGCGGGCCTGGTTCGGGACGGTCCAGGGGAGCGTGGGCATCGCGCGGTCCTCTCCACATTCGGATAGTGGCACTACCCATAGTAGATAGCGCCACTATCCAAGCGTCAAGGGAGTTCCCGCCGTTCAGGTCACGCGGGTGGCCCCCGCGAACGGCATCTCGTCGATCGGCGCGATCCGCACCGGAGCGCCCGGCCGCGGCGCGTGGATCATCTGGCCGCCGCCGATGTACAGGCCGACGTGGGTGATGCCCGAGTAGAAGAACACCAGGTCACCCGGCGCCAGTTCGGAGCGCGACACCCGCTGCCCCGCGTTGATCTGCGTGTACGTGGTGCGCGGGAGCGAGACGCCCGCCGCCCGCCAGGACGCCTGCGTCAGGCCCGAGCAGTCGTACGCCGACGGCCCGGTCGCGCCCCAGACGTACGGCTTGCCGATCTGTGCCTGGGCGAAGGCGATGGCCTGCGCGGCGCGGGAGTTGGGCGCCGACACCGGACCGCGCGGCAGCGATCCCCGGTCCGCCCGGACGGCGGCGGTGTCCCCCGAACTCCCGCTGCCCGTCCGGCCGGGCCCCGCCGTGGCGGCCTCGTAGCGCGCCCGCTCCTCGGCGGTCAGCCGGGCCAGCAGCGTACGGGCCTCGGTGAGCTTGCCCTGGACCGCGGCCTTCTGCCGTCGCAGGTCGGCCTCGTGCCCCTGGAGCTCGGTCAGCCTCTCCGCCGACTCGCTGTGCAGCTGCCGGAGGCCGGTGAGTTCGCGGTGCACGGAGGCGACGGCCGCCGCCTGCCGCTCGCCGGCCTTCTCGGCCAGCGCGGCCCGGGCCAGGTACTGCTCGGGGTCGGAGGTCAGGGCGAGCTGCACGGCGGGGTCCAGACCGCCCGCGCGGTATTGCGCCGTGGCGATCGAGCCGAGCCCGTCGCGCGCCTCGTTGAGGCGGTCGGTGCGGCGGGCGGCCTCGTCGCGCAGCCGGTCGAGCGAGCCGCGTGCCTGATCCGCCTTCTCCTTCGCGCCGTTGTACTTCTCGGTGGCCGCCTCGGCCTCCTGGTACAGCTGGTCGACCTTGGCCTTCACCTGAGCCGGAGTGAGCGCCGGCTCGGCGTGCCCGGAGCCCTCGAAGAGCGTCGCCGTCGCAGCGGAGGCGAGGGCGAGCGTGGCGGCGGTCCTGACCGCCTGGCCGCCGAGGGGGAACTGCCGGGGCTTTCGGTGTGCTGCCACGAGGGCGGGTCACATCCTCTCCCTGTGGGGGTCGTTGCCCGACCGGGCCCGGCGGCGGACCGCACAGGGGAGACGGCCCACCGCCGGATTCCCCGGCGGGGGTGACCGGCTGCCGCCGGAAGGACCGACGGTGGTGGGGTGCCGGCCACCTGGAGGAGGACGCTAAACCTGGACGTCACGGGGTGGTGTCGAGATGACCGTTATTGGCGTCAGTTGGCGCTCCCGGACCGTTCCCATCCGGCCCCGGCGCCCCAGGAGTGCCGCATTGCGGAGCGGGCGTGACCGAAGCACCGGACAAGGTGGACCCGACCGGAGGGGCGGTGGTATGGCCCGGCTAGGCTCCGCCCCATGGACGTACTCATCAATGTCTTCGTCGCCCTGCACATCATCGGAATCGCCTCCCTGCTCGGCGGCTTCCTGACCCAGATGAAGGCGATGGGCGCCGGTACGGCCCGCTTCGTGCCCGCGATGCTGCACGGCGCGCTGACCATGCTGGTCACCGGCATCGTGCTGGTCGGCCTCAACCAGGCCGACGACCAGCCGGTCGACAACGTGAAGATCGGCGTCAAGCTCGCGGTCCTCGTCGTGATCCTGGCCCTCGTCTACGTCAAGCGGGACGAGGAGAAGGTCGACAAGGGCGTCTTCGCGGCGGTCGGTGGTCTGACCGTGGCGAACATCTTCATCGCGACGCTCTGGACGTGACGGGAACCGCCCGGCGCGTCCGACGGGCCGGGCGGCCCCTCCGACGGGCCGGGCGGCAGGGCGCCGGGTAGGCGTCTGCGGGGCCGGATCCGGGCCGGCGCGGGTCGCGCCGGCCCCGCCGCGGGCAGCACGGTGCGGCAGGGCCAGGCGGTATCAGGGCCCCGAAGCCCGAAGCCCGAAGCCCGAAGCCCGAAGCCCGAAGCCCGAAGCCCGAGGCTCAGGCCGGGCGCACGCTCCCGTAGATGGGCATGTAGTAGATCGACTCCTCGCGCACGTTCGCTCCCGGCTTCGGCGCGTGGATCATCATCCCGTCGCCGATGTACAGGCCGACGTGGCTGATGTCGTCGTAGAAGAAGACCAGGTCGCCGGGGAGCAGGTCCGCCGTCGCGACCCGGGTGCCCACCTCCACCTGGTCCCAGGTGGTGCGCGGCAGGTCGACGCCCGCCGCCCTCCAGGCGGCCTGGGTGAGTCCCGAGCAGTCGTACGAGCTCGGGCCCGTCGCCCCCCACACGTACGGCTTGCCGATCTGGCTCCGGGCGAAATCCAGGGCCTTCTCCGCCTTGGCCGCGTAGGTCGAGCCCGAGCCGCCGGTCGACGGCGTCGTCGGTGCGGTCGTCGCCGGAGTCTCGGCCTGCCGGCGCCGCTCGGCCTCCGCCGCCTCGGCCTTGGCCTTCTCCTCGGCCTGGCGCCGGGCCTCGGCCTCCCGCTTGCGCTCCAGCTCGGCGAGCCGGGCCTTCTCCTCGGCGGTCAGCCTGGCCAGCAGCGTGCGGGCCTCGGCCAGCTTGCTCTGGACGGTCCGCTTCTTCGTCTGCAGTGCCGCCTGCGAGTCGGTGAGGCTCTCCAGGCTCTTCGTGGCCTCCGCGCGCTGCTTCGCCGCCGCGGCCCGCTTGCTCTCGTAGTCCGCGACCGCACCCCGCTGCCGCTCGGTGAGCCGGTCCATCAGGTGGGTCTGGTCGAAGTACGCCTGCGGACTGTCCGCGAAGATCAGCGCCGCGGTGGGCCCGACGGCTCCGCCGCGGTACTGCGCCGCCGCGTACGAGCCGAGGGCGCGACGCGACTCGTTGACCGCGTCCGTGCGCCGGGCCACGTCGTCCAGGATCCCGTCGACCTTGGTGCGCTGCTGGTCGGTGGCCTCCTTGGCCCGGTTGTACTCCTGCGTCGCCGTGCCGGCCTGCCGGTAGAGATCGTCGACCTTCTTCTGGATCTCCTCCACCGTCGGCGCCGACGGTGCCGACGGCGTGACGGGCGCGGCCTCGGCACTCTGCGTGGACAGCAGGGTGACCGAGGCGAGGGCCGCGGCCGTCGTGACCCCGACGGCGGGGGAGTGCGTGCGAGTGCTGCGCGGCTTGCGATGGGACGCCAAGACCGGCATCTCCTTCCGTGACCGCCGAGAGGGACGCCCGGATACAACCGCCTTGTGGCGAAACCGGGTTCGGCGTGAGCGGCCCGCTCGGCGCGATTCGCCGTCGGAGGGGACGGGCTGCTTGGGCGAGCACGCTAGCCAACCGCCGGGGCGGCTGGGAAGTCCGATGCTCGATTTGTCCGATACATTTTCGTGACCTGATCCGGATGGCCACCCTCCGTGATTGTGCGGTGACTTCGGAAGGTGGGGGCGGGTTGTCGGTGCGGCGGCCTAGACTCGTGAGGCGATGAGCAGCCTTTTCGACGACAGCTTCCTGGCGAACCTCCAGAACCACTCCTCGGAGGAGCACCCGCCGCCGCCCGAGGACCACGACCACGGCGCCCCGGCCGCGGAGGAGGTGCCGCACGACCTCTTCGGGGAGTGGGGCCTGCCCCGGGCGGCAGCGCCCGAGGGCGGCTTCGGCGAGCCCTCGTCCCGTGACGCGTACTACCGCGACGGCGCCCCGCGTCCCGTCGTGGACCCCGCCGCGCTCCTGGACGGGCTCAACGAGCAGCAGCGCGCCGCCGTCGTCCACACCGACACCCCGCTGCTCATCGTCGCGGGCGCCGGTTCCGGCAAGACCCGGGTGCTGACCCACCGGATCGCCCACCTCCTGGGGACCCGGCACGTCCATCCCGGCCAGATACTGGCGATCACCTTCACCAACAAGGCCGCCGGCGAGATGAAGGAGCGCGTCGAGCAGCTCGTCGGCCCGCGCGCCAACGCCATGTGGGTCATGACCTTCCACAGCGCGTGCGTCCGCATCCTGCGCCGCGAGTCGAAGCGGCTCGGCTTCACCTCGTCCTTCTCGATCTACGACGCGGCCGACTCCAAGCGCCTGATGGCACTGGTCTGCCGCGACCTGGACCTCGATCCCAAGAAGTTCCCGCCGAAGGCGTTCAGCGCCAAGATCTCGAACCTGAAGAACGAGCTGATCGACGAGGAGACCTTCGCCGACCAGGCCGCCGACGGTTTCGAGAAGACGCTCGCCGAGGCGTACCGGATGTACCAGGGACGCCTGCGCGAGGCCAACGCCCTGGACTTCGACGACATCATCATGACGACGGTCCACCTGCTCCAGGCGTTCCCCGACGTCGCCGAGCACTACCGGCGCCGCTTCCGGCACGTCCTGGTCGACGAGTACCAGGACACCAACCACGCCCAGTACACGCTGGTACGGGAGCTGGTCGGCACCGGCTACGAGGACCTCGGACCGGCCGAGCTGTGCGTCGTCGGTGACGCGGACCAGTCGATCTACGCCTTCCGCGGCGCGACGATCCGCAACATCCTCCAGTTCGAGGAGGACTACCCGGACGCGACCACGATCCTGCTGGAGCAGAACTACCGCTCCACGCAGACGATCCTCTCGGCCGCCAACGCCGTCATCGAGCGCAACGAGAGCCGCCGTCCCAAGAACCTGTGGACGAACGCCGGCGCGGGCGCCCGGATCACCGGCTACGTCGCCGACACCGAGCACGACGAGGCCCAGTTCGTCGCCGACGAGATCGACCGGCTCACGGACGCCGGGGACGCGAAGGCCGGCGACGTCGCCGTCTTCTACCGGACGAACGCGCAGTCCCGGGTGTTCGAGGAGATCTTCATCCGCGTCGGCCTGCCCTACAAGGTCGTCGGCGGTGTGCGCTTCTACGAGCGCAAGGAGGTCCGGGACGTCCTGGCCTACCTGCGCGTCCTCGCCAACCCCGAGGACAACGTCCCGCTGCGCCGCATCCTGAACGTCCCCAAGCGCGGGATCGGCGAGCGTGCCGAGGCCATGATCGACGCCCTCTCCCTGCGCGAGAAGATCACCTTCCCGCAGGCGCTGAAGCGGGTCGACGAGGCGTACGGCATGGCGGCGCGCTCGGCCAACGCCGTCAAGCGCTTCAACGTGCTGATGGAGGAGCTCCGCACCATCGCGGACTCCGGCGCCGGCCCCGCCGTCGTGCTGGAGGCCGTCCTGGAGCGGACGGGCTACCTCGCCGAACTCCAGGCCTCCACGGATCCGCAGGACGAGACCCGGATCGAGAACCTCCAGGAACTCGCCGCCGTGGCTCTGGAGTTCGAGCAGGAGCGAGGCGAAGAGCCCGCGACCCTCGCGGAGTTCCTGGAGAAGGTCGCGCTCGTCGCCGACTCCGACCAGATCCCCGACGAGGACGAGGAGGGTTCCGGCGTCATCACGCTGATGACCCTGCACACCGCCAAGGGGCTGGAGTTCCCGGTGGTGTTCCTGACCGGCATGGAGGACGGCGTCTTCCCGCACATGCGGGCACTCGGCCAGACCAAGGAGCTGGAGGAGGAGCGACGCCTGGCGTACGTGGGCATCACCCGTGCCCGCGAGCGGCTCTACCTGACCCGCAGCTCGATGCGCAGTGCCTGGGGCCAGCCCTCGTACAACCCCGCCTCGCGCTTCCTGGAGGAGATCCCGCCGACGTACCTGGAGTGGAAGCGGACCGGGCCCATGGCCAAGCCCGCCGGGCCGACCTCAGGGATCACCTCCTCGCTGTCCTCCTCGCGTTCGCGCTCGGGTCCCTCCGGCTTCGCCACCCGTCGTGCGGGCGACAAGCCCGTCGTCGCGCTCCAGCCGGGGGACCGGGTCACGCACGACCAGTTCGGCCTCGGCACGGTGGTGCAGGTGACGGGCGTGGGTTCGGACGCGCAGGCGACGATCGACTTCGGCGACGAGAAGCCCAAGCGGCTGCTCCTGCGGTACGCGCCCGTCGAGAAGCTCTGACGGCCGGAGCGGCGCCGCACCTGTCCAGGCACACGAGGAAGGGCCCCGGCTTCGGCCGGGGCCCTTCCTCGTGAACGCGTGCGGAGTCCGGCTCAGCCGGTCGGGTCCAGACCGTGGCTGCGGAGCCACGGCAGCGGGTCGATCGGCGAGCTGCCGTTCGGCCGGACCTCGAAGTGGAGGTGCGGACCGGTGGAGTTGCCGGAGTCGCCCGAGTACGCGATGACGTCGCCGGCCTTGACCTTGCCGGAGCGGATCTTGGCGCTGCTGAGGTGGCAGTACCAGGTCTCGGTGCCGTCGGGGGCGGTCACGATGACCATGTTGCCGTAGGCGCTGTTCAGCTGGGTGCGGACGGTCCCGTCGGTCGCGGCCATCACCGGGGTGCCGGTCTGGACCGGGAAGTCGATACCGGTGTGCAGGGACATCCAGTTGACGCCCGACTGCCCGTAACGGGCGCTCAGCTGGTGCAGCTTCACCGGCAGCGCGAACTTGGGACGCAGCGCCTCCTTGCGGGCCGCCTCCTCATCGCGCTTCTTCTTCTCCGCCTCCTGGCGCAGCTTCAGGTCGATGCGCTCCTGGGTGCGGCTGGCGCGGTCGCCGAAGTCACGGGCGTCGGCGCTGAGCGCGGCGAGCTGGGTGTCCAGCTCGTTGTTGGCGGCCACCGGCTTGACCGAGGAGGGGTCGGCGGCGGCGAGCGACGTCGTGTCGCCCTTGTCGGCTCCCGCGTCGGCGAGCCCGCCGACGGACGCCGCGGCGATGCCGGCGACCCCCATGACGCAGGCGGAGGGCACGGCGACGGTCAGCAGGGCGGAGCGCTTGGCGGGCGTACGGCGTCGGCCGCGGCTGCCGCCGGAGGAACGGCGCACGGGGCGGGCCGCGACCGGGGCGTCCGTACGGATCTCGACGGCCGGCTCCTCGGCGGGCGCCGACTCCTCGTACTCCGCCGCGTCCTCGTGGTCGTAGGCGTACTCGTACGGGTAGGCGTCCGCGTCGAGGGACTCGAACTGCGCGGTGTGCTCGGCGAGGACCTCGTCGACGACCTCCGCGAGCTGCTCCTCGGCGGGCGAGGAGTGCTCGACGTACTCGGCGGCCGCGGCGTATTCGGCGGTCTCGGGGGCGTACTCGTAGTCGGGGGTGTACTGCTGCGGCACCGAGTACGTCTGGGATTCGGCGGCCTCGTGCCCCTGCTCCTGCCCGGTGTAGTTCCAGGCGGTGGCGTCGTACACGCCGGTCTCGTACGTGGGCGTCGTCCACTGGCCGGTGGTGTCGTACGAGGCGAACTGCGCGGCCTGGTACTGACCGGTCTGCTGCGCCTCGGTCCAGGCGGTGGCGTCCCACTGACCGGTGGTGTCGTAGTGCCCGGTGGTGTCGTACTGGCCGGTGGCGTCGTAGTGGCCCGTGGCCTCGTACTGACCGGTGGCGTCGTAGTGCTGCGTCATCGGCTGCGGCGCGGCGTAGGTGTCGTACGCGCCGGCGTCCCACTGCTGGCTGCCGTTCCACTGCGAGGTGTCGTACTGGCCGCTGTGACCTGCGTCGTAACCGCCCGGCAGGGAGCCGAACAACGGGTCCGTGGCGAAGCCGCCGGTTGCGTGGGCGTCGTTTCCGACGTACCCGGCGTGGGGGTGCTGGTCGTTCACCAACTTCTCTCTCGCCTCGGCGGCAGGACCAGTCCGGGCGGGCCCGCACAGGGGTGTCCCGGGGTGAAGCAGTGGCGCGACTGTACCCGGCGGTATGCGCGGGCGACAATCTTCGGAGGGTTTCCGGTCCGCAGGAAACGGGCAATCGGCCGTGTTTCGGCGGTCCCGGGGGAGAGCTTTGGCTCTGTGTTCGAGGAACGTTCGAAGAACAGGCCCGTGACAGCGTCCTCTCGGGCGACCGTTCCGGTGGCGTCCGAGCCCTTCCGTCGCCCCTCTGTCGCCCCGTGGGCGCCCCGCCCGCGTCCGTCGCCGTGCCCGGGCCGGGCGTCAGGCGACGGACGCGGCCCCGGGCGCGGCGTCCGACGCGGCGCCCCCGGGCTGCTCCGCGTCGAGGGCCTGCCGGATCCCGGCGACCACGGTCGGGTGCACGGGCAGGGCGAGGTGGCCGATCCCGCTCACCCGGACGTTGTGCACGACGAGGTCGGGGTGGTCGAGACGGGCCGTCTCGACGGGCACCATCACCTGGTCGAGATCGCTCCAGAAGCTGACGAAGCGGGTCCGGCAGCCCGGCGCGGGTTCGGCCAGCTCCCGCAGCACCTCGGAACCGGGCCGCATCTGGCGCACCAGGGGGTGGGCGCTGGCCAGCGGGGCGACGGTGGTGCCGGCGTGCGGTGTCCCGAGCGTGACCAGCGTCCGCACCCGTGCGTCACCACCGAGGCGCTGTACGTAATAACGGGCGATCAGGCCCCCCAGGCTGTGCCCGACGAGGTCGACCTCCTGGTGGCCGGTGCGGGCGCAGATCTCCTCCACGCGCCGGCCGAGCAGATCGGCGGCGTTGCGCAGGTCGCACATGAGCGGCGAGTAGTTGAGCGACTCGAGGCGGTGACGGCCGTGCCGGGCGAGGGAGCGGCGCAGCAGGACGAAGACGGAGCGGTTGTCCACGAAGCCGTGCAGCAGGACGACGGGACGCCCGGAGCCCGGTGCGGCCCCGGCCTCCGGCTCGGTCGCGGGTTCGCCGACACGCTCGGCCACGATGCCCGAGGGGTAGAGGAGGAGGTGGCCGGTGAGGATGGCCAGCTCCAGGGCGGTGGCCTTCAGTGAGGTGGTGACCTTGGCGAGCCTCGTCAGCCCGGTGAGCTCCATCGCGGCCTCCCGTCACGGCACGCGGGCGCCGTACGGCAGGGGCGACGGCCGGATGTCCACAGCCGTGCGGCTCACGGCCGGGGCGTCCGGCGGCCCCGTGGCGGCTCCCTTGCGCACGACCCGGTCTGGCGGCTGGTGAGCCCCTGGAGAGGGCCCGGGGAGGGTGCGGCGCAGAGCGAACAATGTCCCACCGTGTGATTTCCCCCTCGCCGTCCACCGCGAAACGGCCGCTTGCGGGATGCTGGCGATAACGTTCGTTCACCTCCCCGGCATCTACGCGCGGGGGTCGCATGTGGAGGCAGTGATGGGTGTGACCGGTCCGATCCGCGTGGTGGTGGCCAAGCCGGGTCTCGACGGACACGATCGCGGGGCCAAGGTGATCGCGCGTGCACTGCGTGACGCCGGCATGGAGGTCATCTACACCGGGCTTCACCAGACGCCCGAGCAGATCGTGGACACCGCGATCCAGGAGGACGCGGACGCGATCGGCCTGTCGATCCTCTCCGGCGCCCACAACACGCTGTTCGTCAAGGTCCTGGACCTGCTGCGGGAGCGCGACGCCGAGGACATCAAGGTGTTCGGCGGCGGGATCATCCCGGACGCGGACATCCCGCCGCTGAAGGAGAAGGGTGTCGCGGAGATCTTCACGCCCGGCGCGACGACCGCGTCGATCGTGCAGTGGGTGAACGCGAACGTCCGCGTGGCCGCCTGAGGCCCGTCCGGCGAGAGCGGCGGGGAGGGACACGGCCGTCCGTTCCCCCGTCCGCCGTGTCCCGTCCGTCTCCGCGCCGCCCGGCGGCGCGAGCGACCCGCCGTACCCCGGACGGGCTACGGGGCGAGCCCGGCCCGATCGACGGGACACGCCCTACGGGGCGAGCCCGGCGAGCTCCGCGTGCATCCGCGCCCGCAGCCGCAGCGTCGACACCAGCCGCTGGAACGCCTCCGACCAGTAGCCGCCGGCCCCCGGGGACGCGTCCTCGGGTTCGGCGGCCTGGGTGGTCAGGGACTCCAGCTGCGGCGTGGCCTCCGGCGCGAGGCAGCGCTCCGCCAGCCCCATCACTCCGCTGAAGCTCCACGGATAACTGCCGGCGTCCCGCGCGATGTCCAGGGCGTCGATCACCGCCGCCCCCAGCGGCTCCGCCCACGGCACCGCGCAGACACCGAGCAGCTGGAACGCCTCGGACAGGCCGTGGGCCGCGACGAACGCGGCCACCCAGTCGGCCCGCTCCGCCTCGGTGAGCGTCGAGAGCAGCTTCGCCCGTTCCGCCAGGGACGAGGTGCCCGGGCCGGTCGCGGGCGGGGCGGCCGGAGATCCCAGCAGGGCCCGGGACCAGGCGGCGTCCCGCTGACGCACCGCCGCCCGGCACCAGGCCGCGTGCAGTTCGCCGCGCCAGTCGTCGGCCACCGGCAGTGCCACGATCTCCTCGGCCGACCGGCCGCCGAGCCGCGCCGCCCAGCAGGACAGCGGCGCCGCCTCGACGAGCTGGCCCAGCCACCAGGACCGCTGCCCGCGGCCCGCGGGCGGGTTCGGGACCACCCCGTCCCGCAGCATCCCCGCATCGCATTCGTGCGGTGCCTCCACGACCACGGCCGCGGCTCCCACCGTCCGGTCGAGACTCACGCAGGACACCGCCCGCTCGGCCATCCGGCGGGCCAGGGCCGACGCAGGCAGGGCGGAGAGCAGTTCGGCGGCCGTGGAGCGGACGTTACGGCTGCGGTCGGCCAGCGCCGCCTCCAGGAACTCCTCGTCCGCGTCGGACAGCCCGGCCCGCAGCGAGTCCAGGAACATCAGCCGGTCCTCGGCCCGCTCCGCCGCCCAGGTCGAACGCAGCAGTTCCAAGCCCCTCGCGGGATCCTTCGCCCGTACGGAGGCCAGCAGCGCCACCCGTTCGGCGAAGAGGCCCTCGTCCCAGAGCGTCCGCACGCCCTCGTCGTCCCCGGCGTCCGGCAGCGCGACCCCAGCGCCGCCGGTGCCGCGCAGCGCGAACCGCCACTCCGGGTTGAGCCCGGCGAGCCAGAGACCGCGCGGCCCGGCCAGGGCCAGTGCCTGCGGGCGCAGGTCCGTGCGGGCGCGGGCGGCGTCGAGAAGAGCGGGAAGCGCGGAGGCCGGCGCCCGGTAGCCGTGCTCGTCGGCGAGGGCGAGCCACTGCGGGAGGAGTTCGGCGAGATCGGGGGTCGCCCCGCGCCGCCCCCCGGACGGCGCGGGGGCGGCACGGCCCGCGAGCAGCAGGCCGAGCCGGTGGCGGGCGGCTTCGGGAAGCGGGCGGCGGCCGTCCTCCGGTGCGGGGTCGGGCACCGGCGCGGCGGGCCCCGGCCGCAGCCCCGCCCTGCGCCGCACGGTGTGCAGCGCGGCCGCGTCCAGCAGCGCTACCGGCGGATCCCCGGCGGGCCCGGTTCCGGCCGGGGATCCGGAGTCGGCGCCGCGTGGTGCGGGCGGTCGCCGGTCGGTGCCGAGCAGCGCGGTGGTGACGAGCTCTTCCCAGGCATCCATCACAGTCCTCCAGGCTCTCGTCGGGCCGTTCTCGTCACGTGTCGGTTCATGGGGGCGTCAGTGGAGCGGGACGGTCTCGCCCGGCGCGTCCGGGGACCAGGCGGCGAGCGGGGTGAAGCCCCGGTGCCCGCACTCGCCGAACACCGTCACGGGCCGGCCCCCGGAGAGCGCGGCGAGCCGCCACAGGCCGGGCCGCGCGAGCGCCGGGGCGCTGAGCGGCAGTGCCTCGCCGGGCCCGTCCGGACCGTGCCCGGCTCCGGCGTCCGCCAGCTGCCAGCCGTACTCCGTCGGTATCGGCACGACCTCGGTCAGGGTCACGGGCCACGCGTCCAGCCACGGATCGTCCCGCAGGGCCCGGCCGTAGGCCGCGAGCGCCTCGCCGACCGTGCCGCCCGGAGGCGGGGTGTCGAGCGGGACCGGGGCGGAGAACTGCGTGTCCAGCTCGGCCCGCAGCGCACCCGCGCCGGCGTGCGGCGTGAGCGCGGCGTCGAGGACGACGCCCACGGGCAGCGCCAGGAGCGGCGCCCGGCCCGCCGCTCCGAAGGAGAGCAGGAGGGCCGTGCGCCCGGTCCGCCGGCCGTGCAGCCAGATCCGCCGCGTCGTCAGTCTGCCGTCGGAGGAGTCGTACTGGGCGAGGACCAGCCAGTGGTCCCGGATCGAAGGCCCGTCCACCGCCGCGGGCAGCCCGACCCGGGTGCGGACGGTCGCCGCGAGCGGGTCCGGCAGCCGGTCGACCGACAGCCAGGCCCGGTCGAGCAGATGGGTCAGCGCGCACTCCTCCAGGAGCCGTACCGGCCAGCCGGGGCCCGAGCCGGGTATCGCCCCCAGCTCCCGTACCCGGCCCGCGAGTCCGGGCGCCTGGGCGTCGACCATCCGGGCCGCGGTCTCCTCCCAGAGGGCGTAGCCGGACTGCTCCGCCGCGGCCAGGCCGCCACGCAGCAGGTCGGCGAGACGCTGCTCCAACTCCTGTGTGCCCGCGGTGATCCGGGCCGCCCGGCGCTCGGCCCGGCGGCGCGCCGCCTCCGGGTCGGCCGGGGCGTCCGGCCCGCCGCCGTCGCCGCCGCGGGCGGCGGCCGCCGCGGCGCGTTCCCGTCTCCCCTCCAGCCACTCCGCCGCCCAGTCGGGGACCTCGGCAGCCCCGACGGCCTCCTGGTCCGCCGACCAGAGCAGCAGCAGCCCCAGCGCGTGCTTGCACGGGAACTTCCGGCTGGGGCAACTGCACGTGTACGCCGGGCCCGTGACGTCGACCACCGTCCGGTACGGCTTGCTGCCGCTGCCGCGGCACAGGCCCCAGACGGCCCCGTCGCCGCTGCCGCCCGCGCCGGACCACGGACCGGCCGTGCCGAGCTTGCTCCCCGCTCTGCGCGAGGCGTCGTCAGGAGCCAGTGCCAGCACCTGGTCCGCCGTCCAGCGCACCCCCTGTGTGTCCATGCACCGAAGGTAGGCGGAGCCACTGACAACGCCTCTGGAACCGTGCCGAGCAGGGGAGTCGGGGGATTGTCAGTGGCGTGGTGCACGGTGGATCACACATCAGGTCGAACGATCTGGAGGGGGATCCATGACCGTGCCCGAAAGCACGACGAGTGCCGTGTCCGAGGCCGCCGGGGGCACCGTTCCCGGCGTCGGAGCCGGCTCCGCGCCCGAGGCGCTGAGGCCGCACGCCGAGCACGCCTTCGCCGACGAACTCAAGGCGCTCGCGGCCGCGGACGACCGGCCGCGACCCGCCCGCTGGCAACTCTCGCCGTGGGCCGTCGCCACCTATCTGCTCGGCGGCACACTCCCCGACGGGACGGTGATCACACCCAAGTACGTCGGACCGCGCCGCATCGTCGAGGTCGCCGTCACCACGCTCGCCACCGACCGGGCGCTGCTGCTGCTCGGAGTGCCCGGCACCGCCAAGACCTGGGTGTCCGAACACCTCGCCGCCGCCGTCAGCGGGGACTCGACCCTGCTCGTCCAGGGCACCGCGGGAACGCCCGAGGAGGCCATCCGCTACGGCTGGAACTACGCGCGGCTGCTCGCCCACGGCCCCAGCCGGGAAGCGCTCGTGGCCGGCCCCGTCATGCGGGCGATGTCCCAGGGCATGACGGCCCGCGTCGAGGAGCTCACCCGCATCCCCGCCGACGTGCAGGACACGCTCATCACGATCCTGTCCGAGAAGACGCTGCCGATTCCCGAGCTGGGGCAGGAGGTGCAGGCCGTACGCGGCTTCAACCTGATCGCCACCGCCAACGACCGGGACCGCGGGGTCAACGACCTCTCCAGCGCGCTGCGCCGCCGGTTCAACACCGTGGTGCTGCCGCTGCCCGCCACCCCGGAGGCCGAGGTCGACATCGTCTCGCGCCGGGTCGACCAGATCGGCCGCTCCCTCGACCTGCCCGCCGTCCCGGAGGGTGTCGAGCAGATCCGCCGGGTCGTCACCGTCTTCCGCGAGCTGCGCGACGGCGTCACGGCGGACGGCCGGACCAAGCTCAAGACCCCTTCGGGCACGCTGTCGACGGCGGAGGCCATCTCCGTCGTCACCGGGGGCCTGGCCCTCGCCGCCCACTTCGGAGACGGCGTGCTGCGCCCCGCCGACGTCGCGGCGGGCATCCTCGGCGCGGTCGTCCGCGACCCGGCCGCGGACCGTGTCATCTGGCAGGAGTACCTGGAGACGGTCGTCCGCGAGCGCGACGGCTGGAAGGACTTCTACCGCGCCTGCCGCGAGGCGAGCGCGTGACGGCGCTGCGAGCGGCCCCCGCCGCCGGCCCGGACGAGGTCCCGGCCGCGGAGGCCCGTGCGCCGGGCCCCCGGCCGCTCGTCCTCGGCGTGCGCCACCACGGACCCGGCTCGGCCCGGGCCGTGCGGGCGGCCCTGGAGGCGGCTCGGCCGGCGGCGGTGCTGATCGAGGGACCGCCCGAGGCGGACCAGCTCCTGTCGCTGGCCGGCGACGAGGACATGTGCCCGCCGGTCGCGCTCCTCGCGCACGCCGTGGACGATCCCGGCCGGGCCGCCTTCTGGCCCTTCGCGGCCTTCTCTCCCGAGTGGGTGGCGATCCGGTGGGCGCTGGCCGCGGGCGCCGCCGTGCGGTTCATCGACCTGCCCGCCGCCCACACCCTCGCCGCCACCGACCCCACCTGGGACGACGGGGAGGAGGTGGACGGAGCGGACCGGGACACGCGCGTCGACCCGATCGCCGAGCTCGCGCGGGTCGCCGGCCACGACGACCCCGAGCGCTGGTGGGAGGACGTCGTCGAACTGCGCGGGGCCGCGGATCCGCACGCCCCCTTCGAGGCGCTCGCCGAGGCCATGGGCGTGCTGCGCGAGGCCCACGGGCACGGCGGCCACCCGCGCGACCTCGTCCGCGAGGCGTACATGAGACTGCAACTGCGGTCGGCCCGGAAGGAGTTCGCGGACGACGTGGCCGTCGTCTGCGGTGCCTGGCACGTGCCCGCGCTGTCCCTGAAGACCACGGTCGCCGCCGACCGGGCCCTGCTCAAGGGCCTGCCCAAGGTGAAGACCGAGGCGACCTGGGTCCCCTGGACCCATCGCCGGCTCGCCCGCCGCTCGGGCTACGGCGCCGGCATCGACGCCCCGGGCTGGTACGGGCACCTCTTCGCCGCCCCCGACCGGCCCGTCGAGCGCTGGATGACGAAGGTCGCCGGTCTTCTCCGGGCGGAGGACCGGTTGGTGTCCTCCGCCCACGTCATCGAGGCCGTGCGGCTCGCGGAGACCCTCGCGGCGATGCGGGGCCGCCCGCTCGCCGGACTCGGCGAGACCACCGACGCGGTGCGTGCCGTGATGTGCGACGGCTCGGACGTCCCGCTCGACCTCGTGCGCGACCGGCTGGTCATCGGCGACGTCCTCGGCGAGGTGCCGGCCGGGGCCCCCGCCGTCCCGCTCCAGCGCGACCTGACCCGGCTCCAGCGCAGCCTGCGCCTCAAGCCGGAGGCGCGGGAGCGGGAGCTGGAGCTCGACCTGCGCAAGGAGAACGACGCGGCCCGCAGCCGGCTGCTGCACCGGCTGCGGCTGCTCTCCGTCGGCTGGGGGGAGGTGGTCGCCGGACGCGGCAGCACCGGCACCTTCCGCGAGACCTGGCGGCTGCGCTGGGCGCCCGAACTGCACGTCAGGATCGCCGAAGCCGGAGTCTGGGGCACCACCGTGGCCTCCGCCGCCACGGCCAAGGCCGAGAGCCGGGCCCTGGAGGCGAACGCCCTCGCGGAGGTCACCGCGCTCGCCGAGCAGTGCCTGCTCGCCGGCCTCGCCGAGGCCCTGCCCGCCGTCATGACGGCGCTCGCCGACCGGGCGGCCCTCGACGCGGACGTCGGCCACCTCGCCCAGGCGCTGCCCGCACTCGCCCGGTCCCTGCGCTACGGGGACGTGCGGGCCACCGACACGGCCGCCCTCGGCGAGGTCGCCGCCGGGATCGCCGAACGGATCTGCGTCGGGCTGCCACCCGCCTGCACCGGGCTGGACGCGGACGCCGCCGCGGAGATGCGCGGCCATCTCGACGGCGTGCACACCGCGCTCGGCCTGCTGCCCGACACCGAAGGGCTCACCGACCGCTGGAGCGGGGTCCTGCGCCGACTCGCCGACCGCGACGGCGTTCCGGGTGTGATCCGGGGCCGGGCGGCCCGGCTCCTCCTCGACGAGGGGCGGCTCGGCGAGGACGAGGCCGCCCGGCTCATGGGCCTCGCCCTCTCGCCCGGCACCCCACCCGCAGACGCGGCCGCCTGGATCGAGGGGTTCGTCGGCGGCGCCTCGGGCGGAGGCATGCTCCTCGTCCACGACGAACGCCTCCTCGCCCTGGTCGACGACTGGCTGACGTCGGTGCCCGCGGGTGCGTTCACCGACGTCCTGCCGCTGCTGCGCCGCACGTTCTCGGCGTACGAACCCGGCGTGCGCCGCACGCTCGGCGAACTGGTCGCACGCGGCCCGTCGGCCGGGGGAGGGGCCCGGCCGGGGGCGGGCACGCCGGGCTTCGCCCCCGACCTCGACGAGGCGCGGGCGGACGGGGTGCTGCCGCTCCTGCGGCTGCTCCTGGGACACGACGAGCCGGAGAAGGCGGGCCGATGAACGACACCGGACACGACGAGCGGCTGCGCCGCTGGCGCATGGTCCTCGGCGGCGGCGAGGCGGACGGCACGGGCTGCTCCCTCGCGGGCACGGACGCGGCGATGGACGGCGCCCTGACCGCGCTCTACGACCGCGGACCGGGCCGGCCGGCCGGCCGCGAGCGCGCCGCGGGCCTGGGCGCCTCGGCCCCCTCCGTGGCCCGCTGGCTCGGCGACATCCGTACGTACTTCCCGAGTTCCGTCGTCCAGGTCATGCAGCGCGACGCCATCGACCGGCTCGGGCTGTCCACGCTGCTCCTGGAGCCCGAGATGCTGGAGGCGGTGGAGGCGGACGTCCACCTCGTCGGGACGCTGCTCTCGCTCGGCAAGGCGATGCCCGACACCACCAAGGAGACGGCCCGCGCCGTCGTGCGCAAGGTCGTGGAGGATCTGGAGAAGCGTCTGGCGACCCGTACCCGGGCCACCCTCACCGGCGCGCTCGACCGCTCGGCCCGGGTCAGCCGCCCCCGGCACCGGGACATCGACTGGGACCGCACGATCCGGGCGAACCTCAAGAACTACCTGCCGGAGTACCGCACGGTCGTGCCCGAGCGGCTCGTCGGCCACGGCCGCGCGGCGCAGTCGGTCAGGAAGGACGTCGTCCTGTGCATCGACCAGTCCGGCTCCATGGCCGCCTCGGTGGTGTACGCCTCGGTGTTCGGGGCGGTCCTCGCCTCGATGCGGTCGATCGCGACCCGGCTCGTCGTCTTCGACACCGCGGTGGCGGACCTGACCGACCAGCTCGACGATCCCGTCGACGTCCTCTTCGGCACGCAGCTCGGCGGCGGCACCGACATCAACCGCGCGCTGGCCTACTGCCAGTCGCAGATCACCCGGCCCACCGAGACCGTCGTGGTCCTCATCAGCGACCTCTACGAAGGGGGCATCCGGGACGAGATGCTGAAGCGGGTCGCCGCGATGAAGGCCTCCGGTGTGCAGTTCGTGGCCCTGCTGGCACTCTCCGACGAGGGAACCCCCGCGTACGACCGGGAGCACGCGGCGGCACTCGCGGCGCTGGGGGCACCGGCGTTCGCCTGCACGCCCGACCTCTTCCCCGACGTGATGGCGGCCGCCATCGAGAAACGGCCACTGCCCATACCGGACATGGCGACTCATCAGTAACAGGGGACTTGCGTCACGGGGGGAGGATCGTGCAAGCATCGGGGCGACGTACGCGGAAGCCATAGTTCCGCCCGCCCCCCCACCGGAGGCTCCACCCACGTGACCGCAGCCGCCCTCGTGCAGCCCGTCGCCGTCCCGCGCCCCTCGCGCGGCACGGCGGTCCGGCGCGCGCTGGGCGTGCTGGTGTTCCTCGGCGGCCTGCTGGCCCTCGGGGTGATCCTCGGCGACCGGGCACAGGCGGCGGAGAGCCTGCCACTGCCCGGGACGACGTCTCCGGCGACCCCGGGCACCGATGGGGTCGGGCAGCCCGAGCCGATGGCGGTGCCCGAGCTGCCGGACGTCCCCGAGGCGAACCTGGTGCCCGCGGTGCCTGACGTGGCCGAGGCGCCTGAGGCGCCCGAGCCGGGCGTGGCCGAGGGACCGGGCGACCGGCTGACGTTGGGCGTGACCGGATCGTCGACCGGCCCGGCCGGACGGGTGGGCGAGCGCGTGCCCGCGCCGGCCGCCGAGCGCCCGGTCGAACGGGCGGTGGCGGGAGGCGCGTCCGCCGCGGCGGACGCGCGTCAGGCCGGGCGCGTCGCCGAGCGTCCGGTCGAGCAGGTGGCCGGGACCGTGCGGGACACGGTCCGGGAAGTCGTGCGCAGGGCCGTGGAGACCCCCCTCGTGGGCGAACTCGTCCGGCCCGTCGTCGGCTCCGTCCCGCTCCCGCTCCCGCTGCCCCTGCCCGTCCCGGATCCGGTCCCGGCGCCGCAGGAACCGGCACCGCAGCCCGTACCCCCCGCCGAGCCGGCGGCCCAGGACCCCGGCGCGCCGACGCGCGCCGCTGCCGAGGCGGCACCCGCCGACGCTCCGCTCCGCGGCTCCGGCCGCGTGGCGGCGCAGCGGCACGACTCGGCCGGACCCGGACGGGCCGCCGGCCTCCCGGTACCGGCGCACGCCCCCTCGCTGCCCTGCGGGGGATCCGGCACGGGACAGGTCCAGGCGCCCGGTGGTGCCGACCAGCACCAGGCGGCGGTGTACCCGGCCGCGCCCCACCGCGGTTCCGTGCGGGGCGCGACGCTGCCCGCGACCGTCGCCGTACCGCTCGACAGAGCTCTCGAAGTCCTCGAATTCCCCGGCTAGGTCAGGCGGTCGTCCCCGCCTGTCCTCTCACGCCGAAGCATTCGAAGGAATCGATCCACCCATGAACAAGAACCTCCGCCGTTCCCTCGCCGTCGCCGCCACCGCCACCGGTGTGTGGGCCCTGGGCACCGCCGTCGCGAGCGCGGACGAGCAGCCCGTTCCCGTCCCGCTGTCCACGCCGGACCAGGTCGTCGACGCCGTGGACGACGTCCAGGGCGGGGCCACGGGCGCCGAGGAGACCGTCAGGGACGCCGTCCAGGGCGAGCTCCAGGCCCCGTCGGCGCCGCAGACCCCGGACCTGGAGGCCCCGACGGTTCCGCAGGCCCTCGACCTCCACGCCCCGGACCTCACGGCGCCCGCCGCCCCGCAGGCTCCCGAGTTCCAGGCTCCCGGCCTCCAGGCCCCGGACCTCACGGTGCCGGCCGCCCCGCAGGCCTCCGACCTCCACGCGCTCGACCTCCGGGCTCCCGCCTTCCAGGCCCCCGAGGTGCAGGCGCCGGACACGGAGGTGGACTACCTCTTCGGTCCGCTCTCGGCGTTCGCGCCGGAGCTGGAGCGGACGCCCGGGTACGTCGCCGGGGCCGAGGCTCAGGTCACCCCGGTCGTGACCGCCGCTTCCCAGGACGTGCTGCCGCCCCTCGCCGCCACCGCGGTCGAGGCGGTGCTGCCGGTCGTCGGCCAGGTCGTCGGCGACGCCGGAGTGCTGGGTGGCGGGGTCGTCACCGAGGTGCCGCAGTTCGCCCACGGTGTCACCGACTCCGTGGAGCCGCTCGTCGGCGCGGTCGTCGACCAGGTCCAGCCGGTCGTCCAGGGCGTCGGCGGCAGCGCCGCGGGCCTGGCCGGATCCGTCACCGACGGCGTTCACCCGCTCGCGGGCAACGCCGTGACCGGCCTCCAGGGCGCGGCCGGCACGGTCACCCCGGACTACGTCCCGAACTACGCGGGCTGACCGCACCCGACCCACCAGGCGCCCCCGGTCCGGCCTCGGCCCGGGGGCGCCCCCCTTTCCCCTGCAACCCACCTCGCGCACCCACCCCGGCCGCCCCCCTTCCCCGGCCCGCTCGCGCCGCGCCTCCCCGCGCCCGCCGGTCCACCCTCCTCGCCCGCTCTTCTGCGGATTCCGTCGCCCGGCCGCCACCCGGCCGGGTGCCTCGGGGGAGACTGAGGTCCATATCACACACCCGCCCACGCGCCCCTCACCTCGCGTCCTGGCGCGTCGTGAGGGGTGCGGAGCCCTGCTCCCGCCTGCCTCCCGGGCCACGGGGCATCCCGCCCCCACCCCTACGGAACGCCCCCTGTCCCCTACGATCTGTGACCCGTATCACCGCTCGGTTGTGACCTGCGATTTAGGGACCCACGCCCCTCGGGGATAACCTGCGAGACGGACATGCCGCGTCCACGGACACCGTGTACGCCTCCCTTGTGACAGCGCAGTCACGTTGCCCTTCGCGGCACGCCCACGCAGACAACGAACCGCGATCATCAGAAAAGGGACGGACGCGCGTGGACCTGTTCGAGTACCAGGCGAGGGACCTCTTCGCCAAGCACGGTGTACCGGTGCTGGCCGGTGAAGTCATCGACACGCCTGAGGCGGCGCGCGAGGCCACCGAGCGTCTTGGCGGCAAGTCGGTCGTCAAGGCGCAGGTGAAGGTCGGCGGCCGCGGCAAGGCCGGCGGCGTGAAGCTGGCCGCGACCCCGGACGAGGCCGTCGCCCGCGCGACGGACATCCTCGGGATGGACATCAAGGGCCACACGGTCCACAAGGTGATGATCGCGGAGACCGCTCCGGAGATCCTCGAGGAGTACTACGTCTCGTACCTCCTCGACCGCACCAACCGCACCTTCCTCGCCATGGCCTCCGTGGCCGGTGGCATGGACATCGAGGAGGTCGCCGCGACGACCCCCGAGAAGCTCGCGAAGGTGCCCGTCAACGCCGTCGAGGGCGTCGACATCGAGAAGGCGCGCGAGATCGTCGCCCTGGCGAAGTTCCCGGCCGAGGTGGCCGAGAAGGTCGCCGAGGTCCTCGTGACCCTGTGGGACACCTTCGTCGCCGAGGACGCGCTCCTCGTCGAGGTCAACCCGCTGGCCAAGGTCGCCTCCGGCGACATCCTGGCCCTGGACGGCAAGGTTTCTCTCGACGAGAACGCCGACTTCCGTCAGCCCGACCACGAGGCGCTCGAGGACAAGGCCGCAGCCAACCCGCTCGAGGCTGCCGCCAAGGCCAAGAACCTCAACTACGTCAAGCTCGACGGCGAGGTCGGCATCATCGGCAACGGCGCCGGCCTGGTCATGTCGACCCTGGACGTCGTCGCGTACGCCGGTGAGAACCACGGTGGCGTGAAGCCCGCCAACTTCCTCGACATCGGTGGCGGCGCCTCCGCCGAGGTCATGGCGAACGGCCTGGAGATCATCCTGGGCGACCCGGACGTCAAGTCCGTGTTCGTCAACGTCTTCGGTGGCATCACCGCCTGTGACGAGGTCGCCAACGGCATCGTCCAGGCGCTGGAGCTCCTCGCCTCGAAGGGCGAAGAGGTCACCAAGCCGCTGGTCGTGCGCCTCGACGGCAACAACGCGGAGCTGGGTCGCAAGATCCTGTCGGACGCGAACCACCCGCTCGTGCAGCGCGTGGACACCATGGACGGCGCGGCCGACAAGGCCGCCGAGCTCGCGGCTGCGAAGTAAGGGACGAGGTCAAGCACACCATGGCTATCTTCCTCACCAAGGACAGCAAGGTCATCGTCCAGGGCATGACCGGTGCCACGGGCATGAAGCACACCAAGCTCATGCTGGGTGACGGCACCAACATCGTCGGTGGCGTGAACCCCCGCAAGGCCGGCACGTCCGTCGACTTCGACGGCACCGAGGTCCCGGTCTTCGGCTCCGTCGCCGAGGCGATGAAGGAGACCGGCGCCAACGTCTCGGTCCTCTTCGTCCCGCCGGCCTTCGCCAAGGCCGCCGTGATCGAGGCGATCGACGCCGAGATCCCCCTTGCCGTCGTCATCACCGAGGGCATCGCCGTCCACGACTCCGCCGCCTTCTGGGCGTACGCGCAGTCGAAGGGCAACAAGACCCGGATCATCGGCCCGAACTGCCCGGGTCTGATCACCCCCGGCCAGTCCAACGCCGGCATCATCCCGGGCGACATCACGAAGCCGGGCCGCATCGGCCTGGTCTCGAAGTCCGGCACGCTGACGTACCAGATGATGTACGAGCTCCGTGACATCGGCTTCTCGTCCGCCGTCGGCATCGGTGGCGACCCGGTCATCGGCACGACGCACATCGACGCCCTCGCGGCGTTCGAGGCCGACCCCGACACCGACCTGATCGTCATGATCGGCGAGATCGGCGGCGACGCCGAGGAGCGTGCGGCCGACTTCATCAAGGCCAACGTCACCAAGCCGGTCGTCGGCTACGTCGCGGGCTTCACCGCGCCCGAGGGCAAGACCATGGGCCACGCCGGCGCCATCGTCTCCGGCTCCTCCGGCACCGCCCAGGCGAAGAAGGAGGCCCTCGAGGCCGCCGGCGTCAAGGTCGGCAAGACGCCGACCGAGACGGCCAAGCTGGCGCGCGCCATCCTCGCGGGCTGACCAGCGGATCTCCGCGACTGAGAGGGCCCCGCACCCGGGAGACCGGGGGCGGGGCCCTCTCACGTGCCCGGGCCCTTCACAGGCCCGGGCCCTCTCACGCCGGCTCTTCACACGCCCGGGCCCTCGTGCGTACCGCTCGGGGTCCGTCCGGCGGGTCAGTGAGAGTCGGGGACGAGCGGGTCAGTGCGAGTCGGGGACGAGCCGCTCCGGCCCGTGGTGCGGCTGCTTGCGCAGCAGCTCCTGCAGCTGCTTGTCCCCCGGGGTGAGCTGCGGCGAGCCGCCGCGGACCGGGACGCCCTCGACGGTCTGGCCGGGAGCGTTCACCGGGATGTACTCCGTCGGCGCCGTGGCGACCGTGAAGGCGGTCATGGCGATGAGCGCCGCCGTCACGCCGAAGGCCGCACGGGTCCACATCCGGCCGCGCCGCTCGCCCAGCGTGCGGACCGCCGCGGGCTCCGCGAGCGTGGCCGCCGGCGCGTCCGCGACCAGCCGGCCCAGCCGGTGGTGCAGGTCGTCGGGATGGGCGAGCTCGGGGACGTGCGTCCCGATGACCGTACGGGCGTGCAGCAGCCGGTTGGCGGCTGCGGGGGTGCTCGCCTCGGTCTCGGCGGCGGTCTCCGGCAGGTCGAGACCGAGTCCGTCGTAGAGCAGCACCGTGCGCCGGTGCGGGGGCGGCAGCTCCAGCAGGGCGCCCAGCAGGGCCCTTCGGTCGGGCTCGGCGGGCGGGCCGTCCGGATGACGGTGGGCCCGGCGCAGCCGGTGCCAGGGGGAGAGCGCGTACTCGTACGCCGCCGCCCGGACCCAGCCCACCGGGTCGCGGTCGACCGCGACCTCGGGCCAGCGCTGCCAGGCGAGCAGGAAGGCGTGCTCCACGGACTCCCGGGAGAGCCGACGGCGTCCGGTGAGCAGGTAGGCCTGGTGGACGAGGCCGGGGGCGGCGTGGGCGTACAGCGCGTCGAAGGCCTCCTCGGGGGTGAGGGCGGGCTCCGTGTCCTGGGCGCCGGGCAGGCCCGCGGGCCGGGGCGGCGCGTCCGCGACGGGCGTCGTGCGGGCCTGCCCGGCCGCGTCGACCGGTTTCAGCCGCTCCTGCGGGAGGCTCCTGCGGCCGACGGGGGCGGACGCCGGAGTCCGGGGCGGCTTGGCCGCGCGCTTGGTCGCCGTCCTGGGCCGGGTGCCCGCGGTGGGGGTCGTCGCGGGCGGGGGTCCGGCCGGCCGGCCTTGTGCCGGAGCGTCCGGGGTCGTCGCGGTACCGGACGGGGCCGTACCGCCGGACGGGTGACACGGTCCTTCCGTGCCGGGCTGCTGCTCGTCGCCCGGCTCCTCGTCGGGCGCACGGAGCAGCTTCACGTACGCCTCCAGCTTGCGTCCCCGCGGATCGGTGCGACCGGCCTCCCAGGACCGGACGGTGGCCCGCGTGACGCCCACGGCCTCCGCGACCTGGGCCTCGCTGAGGGCCCTGGCCTCGCGCAGTCTGCGGCGCTCCTTGGGGGAGGGCAGCGGGGCTGCGGACGCGGAATCGGCGGCACTCCGGCTCATCGGACTCATCGGCGACGACCTCCCGCAGAGCTACTCCGGGCGGAAAAGTACATAAACGTATCTTGAGCGACACAACGGCGGTTTGCCTGTTACGCGAGAAAAGCGCGTGTCGGGGGGAGCATGGGCGTGTGAGCCAAGTGACCGAGCACACCCCGCCGTTGTCGCCCGATCCGCTGGTCAGAGGCGGGCGTTCCGCCACGCTGGTCGACGCGTGCGTGCGCGGAGGGGCCGCCGCGGGCCTCGGCCTCGGCGGACTGGCGGTCCTGGTGACCGCCGCGTGGATCACCTCCCCGTACCCCGACGGCGGGCCCGGCGGGGCGCTGCACCTGGCCGCCGGCCTGTGGCTGCTCGCCCACGGGGTGGACCTGGTCCGTACGGACACCCTGTCCGGCGTGGCCGCCCCGCTCGGAGTGGCTCCGATGCTGCTCATGGCCCTGCCGGGCTGGCTGGCGCACCGGGCCGCACGGGACACCTCCGATGCGGAGGAGGGCCGGCCCAAGCTCACGGCGGCCGGTGCGGTGGGCGCGGTCTCCGGGGGATACCTGCTGGTCGCGGTGGGTGTGGTGGCCTCCGCGGCGAACGGTCCGCTGCCTGCCGACCCGCTCGCGGCGGCCCTGTGGCTGCCGGTGACGGTGGTCGCCTCGGCCGGTCTGGGGGTCTGGACGGCGGCCGGACGGCCGCTGCCCCGGCAGGAGCAGGCGGTGGTGGGACTGCGTGCGGCCGTGCTCGCCGTGGTGGCCCTGCTCGCCGGCGGGGCCCTGCTGGTCGCGGTCTCGCTGGCCTGGCACGCGGGCGCGGCGCAGGCGTCCTTCGACGGGCTGGCCGACGACTGGTCCGGCCGGGTGGCGGTGCTGCTGCTGGCCCTGACGATGGTGCCGAACGCGGCGGTGTGGGCCGCGTCGTACGGGCTCGGCCCCGGCTTCGCGCTCGGCAGCGGCGCGTGGGCGACCCCGCTGGGGCTCCCCGGGGCGGCGGCCGTGCCGTCCTTCCCGCTGCTGGCCGCGCTGCCGGCGGCGGGCCGGGGCTCCTGGCCGCACTGGACCGCGGCGGTGGTCCCGGCCGTGGCGGCGCTGCTGCTGGGGTGGTGTGCGGGCCGGTCGGCACGGCGGTGGACGGCCAAGGAGACGGTGCTGACGGCCCTGGTGGCGTCGTGGGCGTGCGGGGCGGCGCTGGCGGTGCTCGCGGCGCTCGCGGGCGGTCCGCTCGGCTCGGGCAGGCTGTCCGCGTTCGGTCCGGTGTGGTGGCAGACGGGGGCGGCGGCGGTGCTGTGGTGCGCGGTGGTGGGGGTTCCCACGGCGCTGGGGGTACGGGCCTGGGCCCGGCGTGACCGGACGCCCGCGGCGGCCGGTGCGCCGGAACCGGCCGCGGTGGCGGTGCCGGACCGCACCGGGATGCCGGAGGCGGCCCGTACGCCGGGGCCCGAGCCGGTTCGCGGCGAGGACGGGGACGGGGACGGGGACGAGCTCGGGTTCGAGGCGTACGACTTCCTGCCGGCGGCCTGGGAGCCGACGCCGCCGCCGGGCTCCCTCGGATCCGCACAGCCCGCCACGTCCGCGCAGCCCTCGACGCCGAAACCGGACCCGGCAGCGGATCCGGCACCGGATCCCGTCGGGCCCCAGGACGGGACCATGCCCGAGCCGCCTTCCTCCGGCCCGGACGCGGCCTAGGCCGGGAGCAGGGGGAGCCGCGAGCCGCGCTGCGCTACTCGCGTACCCCGAAGACGTCCCGCAGCTGCTTGGGCAGCAGGTCGTTGCAGGCCATCTGGCCGGACTTGGTCAGGGAGTCGTCGACGCAGGTGTAGAAGTCGCGGTAGACGAGCTGCATGGTGAAGCTGCCCGCGACGATCAGTAGGGCCAGGGCCCCGGCGATCAGCCCGCTGACGGCCGCCGTGCGCTGCGAGCGGGCCGCTCCGGGCCGCGCGCCGGGGGGTCCCGCCGCGGGGACGGGCGCGGGCGGCGCGGTCAGGTCCGCGTTCGCGGGCTTCGGCTTGGCACGCAGGGCGCTGACGGCCCAGTACAGGGCGAGCGCGCCCAGGAGCAGGGCGAGCTCCTGGATCTCGAAGATCGCGAAGAAGAACGCCCACATGCCGGAGAGGAGCGCGTACCGCGCCCGCCGCTGGGCCGGGTCCGTCGGGTCCCACTTCAGGCCGGGGCCCTGGCCGCCGTCGGGGCCGCCCTGGCCGGAGGGGCGCTCGGGGCGGCGGCCGAAGCCGTCGGAGGAGCGGCCCGGCTGGCGGCTGCTCCAGCGCCCCTCGGAGCCGCCCGAGGACCCGGAGTCCGAGGGTGAGCCGGACGACGCGTCGTCGTCCGAGCCCTCCGGCCGCCGTGGCTGCCACGGCTGGTCCGGCTGCCCCTCGGGCGGCGGCGCGAACGGGTTGTTGTCGTCCGTGGACTGGCGTTCCGGCATCTGCTGAACGTCTTCCCTCTGTCGTCGCGACTGCGGTGTCGACCGTTGTACCGACCACGCTGGAGGCGGCCGTCGAACCCCGACGCTACCCCCCGGTCCCGCCCCCGTCCCGTGGGGGCCGTCCGGTGTGCCGGTATCGTTGCTGACGGTCGAGCCCTTCGTAGGGTTCCCCGTATCCGGGGACACGATTCATTCGTACGACCGCACAAAGACGCAGCCCGTCGACAAGCCGCCTCCGCCGCAACGCGAAAAGAGTCCCCCCGTGGCCGCCGCCCGCCTCGTCGTCCTGGTCTCAGGGTCCGGCACCAACCTCCAGGCCCTGCTCGACGCCATCGCCTCCGACCCTGACGGGTACGGCGCCGAGATCGTCGCCGTCGGCGCCGACCGCGGGGACATCGCCGGGCTGGAGCGCGCCGAGCGCGCCGGGCTTCCCACCTTCGTGTGCCGGGTGAAGGACTTCGCCACCCGCGAGGAGTGGGACCGCGCGCTGACCGAGGCCACCGCCGCGCACGAGCCGGACCTGGTCGTCTCGGCCGGCTTCATGAAGATCGTCGGCAAGGAGTTCCTCGCCCGCTTCGGCGGCCGGTTCGTCAACACCCACCCGGCGCTGCTGCCCAGTTTTCCCGGTGCCCACGGCGTGCGGGACGCACTCGCGTACGGCGCGAAGGTCACCGGATGCACCGTCCACTTCGTCGACGACGGCGTCGACACCGGCCCGATCATCGCCCAGGGCGTGGTCGCGATCCGGGACGAGGACGACGAAGCCGCTCTCCATGAGCGCATCAAGGAAGTCGAGCGCTCGCTGCTCGTCGAGGTCGTGGGGCGTCTGGCCCGGCACGGCTACCGCATTGAGGGACGAAAGGTAACAATCCCGTGACCGCCGAAGGTACGAAGCGCCCCATCCGCCGCGCACTCGTCAGCGTCTACGACAAGACCGGCCTGGAGGAGCTGGCCCGCGGCCTGCACGAGGCGGGTGTCTCCCTCGTCTCCACCGGCTCCACCGCCTCGAAGATCGCCGCGGCCGGTGTACCGGTGACCAAGGTCGAGGAGCTCACCGGCTTCCCCGAGTGCCTGGACGGCCGGGTCAAGACCCTCCACCCGCGCGTGCACGCCGGCATCCTCGCCGACCTGCGCCTGGAGGACCACCGGCGGCAGCTCGCCGAGCTGGGCGTCGAGCCCTTCGACCTGGTGATCGTGAACCTCTACCCGTTCCGGGAGACCGTCGCCTCCGGCGCCACCCCCGACGAGTGCGTCGAGCAGATCGACATCGGCGGCCCCTCCATGGTCCGCGCCGCCGCCAAGAACCACCCCTCCGTCGCGGTCGTCACCAGCCCGGCGCGCTACGCCGACGTGCTCACCGCGGCGCGTGAGGGCGGCTTCGAGCTCGCCGCCCGCAAGCGGCTGGCCGCCGAGGCCTTCCAGCACACCGCCGCGTACGACGTCGCCGTCGCCTCCTGGTTCGCCGACGACTACGCCGCCGCCGACGACTCCGGCTTCCCCGACTTCCTGGGCCACACCTACGAGCGCTCGAACGTGCTGCGCTACGGCGAGAACCCGCACCAGGGTGCCGCGCTGTACGTCGACGGCACCGGCGGCCTGGCCGAGGCGGAGCAGCTGCACGGCAAGGAGATGTCCTACAACAACTACACGGACACCGACGCCGCCCGCCGCGCCGCCTACGACCACGCCGAGCCGTGTGTCGCGATCATCAAGCACGCCAACCCGTGCGGCATCGCCGTCGGCGCGGACGTGGCCGAGGCCCACCGCAAGGCGCACGCGTGCGACCCGCTGTCCGCGTTCGGCGGCGTGATCGCGGTCAACCGCCCGGTGTCCGTCGCGATGGCCGAGCAGGTCGCCGAGATCTTCACCGAGGTCATCGTCGCCCCCGGCTACGAGGACGGCGCCGTCGAGGTCCTCGCCAGGAAGAAGAACATCCGCGTGCTGCGCGCCGAGGGCGCCCCGGCCAACCCGGTCGAGGTCAAGCCCATCGACGGCGGCGCGCTCCTCCAGGTCACCGACCGCCTCCAGGCCGACGGCGACGAGCCGGGGAACTGGACCCTCGCGACCGGCGAGGCGCTGTCCGCCGAGGAGCTGGCCGAGCTCGGCTTCGCCTGGAAGGCCTGCCGCGCGGTCAAGTCCAACGCCATCCTGCTCGCCAAGGGCGGCGCCTCGGTCGGCGTCGGCATGGGCCAGGTCAACCGCGTCGACTCCGCGAAGCTCGCCGTCGAGCGGGCGGGCGAGGAGCGGGCGCGCGGCTCCTTCGCCGCCTCCGACGCCTTCTTCCCCTTCCCCGACGGCCTGGAGATCCTGCTGGAGGCCGGAGTCAAGGCGGTCGTGCAGCCGGGCGGCTCGGTCCGCGACGAGCTGGTCGTCGAGGCCGCGAAGAAGGCGGGCGTGACCATGTACTTCACGGGTACGCGCCACTTCTTCCACTGACGGGCACGGGGCGAAGGCCCGCCGGTCACCCGACCGGCGGGCCTTCGCCGTACCCCCTCCCGGGGGCGGGCGGCGCGCGGCCGGCACGGGGAGACCGCCCCACGCCGGCCATCCCGCCGTTCGGGTGGTCTCTGGTCTAATGGGTTGCTCTTTCGTCGGCGGCTGGTACTGGGGGCGCGGTGTTGGATGTACAGAGCGGGGCGGCGGAGACCACCGTCGCCGCCGACGCCGTCGTCGACACGGAGAAAGGCCGCCCGGAGGCCGGCCCCGGGACACCGCTGCGCCCGTACGTCGTCGTGGCGGCCGTGCTCTGCGGGCTCTACTTCCTCTACTCCTACGTCCAGTACCAGCGCTTCCGTACGCCGTCCTGGGACCTGGGGATCTTCGAGCAGTCCGTCCGGGCCTACTCCGAGCTCCGTGCGCCGATCGTCGACATCAAGGGCCCCGGATTCCTGATACTCGGGGACCACTTCAGTCCGGTCACCGCCCTGCTCGCGCCGCTGTACTGGATCTGGTCCTCCCCCCTCGCCCTCCTCTTCGCCCAGGCCGCGCTGTTCGCCGCCTCCGCCGTCGTCGTCGGCCACACCGCCCAGCAGGTCCTCGGCAGCCGTGCCGCGGGACTCGGGATCACGGTCGCCTACGGGCTGTCCTGGGGTCTGCAGGAGGCGGTCAAGTCCGACTTCCACGAGATCGCCTTCGCCGTCCCCCTGCTCGCCCTGACCTGCCGGGCCCTGCTGCTCTCGCGCTGGGCCGCCGCGGCCGCCTGGGCCGCCCCCCTCGTCCTGGTCAAGGAGGACATGGGGCTCACGGTCGCCATGGTCGGCGCCGTCCTCTTCCTGCGGGGGCGCAAGCGCCTCGGCGGCGCCCTGGCCGGCTTCGGCGTCGGCGCCTTCGCCCTGACGGTCCTGGTGCTGATCCCGACCGCGAGCCGGGTCGGCCAGTACGACTACTGGGCCAAGATCGAGAAGTCGAGCGCCGGCACGCAGGTCTCGTTCACGGACGTCCTGCTGAACTCGCTCGGCTCCGACGTGAAGTGGGAGATGGTCCTCTTCCTCGTCGGCATCACCGGATTCCTGGCGCTGCGCTCCCCGCTGCTGCTGCTGGTCCTGCCGACGCTCGGCTGGCGCTTCCTGTCCCAGGACCCCAACCACTGGGGGATGCTCTGGCACTACAGCGCGATCCTGATGCCCGTCGTCTTCCTCGCCCTGGTGGACGGCGTCCGCTCCGTGCGCACCTCCCCGCAGGCCTGGCTGGTGTCGTACGGGAAGGTCGTCGTCCCCGTCGTCACGGCGGTCGCGATCGTGCTGGCCCTGGACCTGCCGCTGCGCGAGCTGCTGCGCTCGGAGACGTACCGCACGGACGTCCGCACGCTCGACGCCCGGCGGGCGGTCGACGCGGTCCCGGAGGGGGCGAGCGTCGAGACCAACGTGACGCTCATGGCCCACCTCACCGCCGACCACACGGTGTACTGGGTGGGCGGCGCCAAGGGCGTCAGCCCCGACTACCTCGCGCTCGACCTCGACTCGGGCTGGTCCCAGCCGATCACCGACCCGGTGCAGCTGGCGTCCCAGCTCCATCCGGAGGCGCGCTACGAGGTCTCGGCGCGGGCCGGGCAGTTCGTGGTGATGCGACGGGCCTGACGTCCGCGAACGCGAGGGGCCCGGTTCCCGTCCGGAGCCCCCGGCACGCCGAAGGGGCCCGGTTCCGAGACGGAACCGGGCCCCTTCGGCGTGACCGGATCAGTACTGCTGCTTGTACCGGTTGAACCAGGCCGAGCCGTCCGCCTTCGCGCAGAAGACGATGATCAGGACGCCGAGGGCGAGGCTGATGATGCCCAGGGGCAGCGAGAAGAGGGCGAAGAGCACGATGAAGGCGGCGTACACGATGGAGCAGATGCGCACGCCGTTGCCACCGGACTTGAACTTGGCGGCCAGCACCATGCCGAGGACGGCGAAGATCAGCGCGAAGACGCCGATGCCGACGAGCACGCCCTGGCCGAAGTCCTGGAACGCCTGCGCGTCGGCGCTGGAGGCGCCGGAGGTGTCGAGCTCGTCGAAGGCGACGAGCGCCATCACGATGATCGCGAGCGCGCCGAGCAGGTTGAGGCCGCCGATGATCCACAGCATCACGCGGGCCGCCTTGACGCCGCCCGGCATCTCCATGGCGGCGCCCGGGTAGCCGCCGCCGTAGGGCTGCTGGACCGGCGGGGCCTGCGGGTAGCCGTACTGCGACGGGACACCCTGCGGAGCCTGCTGCGGGTAGCCGTAGCCGGGCTGCTGGCCGCCCTGGGGCTGCTGTCCGTAGGGGTTGTTCGGTTCGCCGAAGCTCATCGCGGGATTCCTCCGTGGGGTTGTGCGGGGACGACGCGGCCCGAGCGGAGGATTTTCACAGCTTATGTGCGGTTTTGCCCCCCGGCACTGCCCGCGGTTCTGCGCGGCCATCGTCGTCGGAGCGTCGACTCCTTGTCCAGTCGGTATGCGGGGGAGTTGTGCACATGCAATGCCTTGTTCCGGTCGGTGGACGTCCCCGTGCCGACGAATTGGAACAACGGAGGGGTCATCCGGGAGGATGGAGCCATGAGCGCCCAGATTCTCGATGGCAAGGCCACCGCAGCCGCGATCAAGTCCGATCTGACCGTCCGTGTGGCGGCCCTGAAGGAGAAGGGGCTGACCCCCGGTCTCGGCACGATCCTGGTCGGCGACGACCCGGGCAGCCAGAAGTACGTGGCGGGCAAGCACCGCGACTGCGCGCAGGTCGGGCTCGCCTCCATCCAGCGCGAGCTGCCCGCCACCGCCACGCAGGAGGAGATCGAGGCGGTCGTACGGGAGCTCAACGAGGACCCCGCCTGCACGGGGTACATCGTGCAGCTGCCGCTTCCCAAGGGCATCGACGAGAACCGCATCCTGGAGCTGATGGACCCGGCCAAGGACGCGGACGGCCTGCACCCGATGAACCTCGGGCGCCTCGTCCTGAACGAGCCGGCGCCGCTGCCCTGCACCCCCTACGGCATCATCCAGCTGCTGCGCGAGCACGGCGTGGAGATCAACGGCGCGGAGGTCGTGGTCGTCGGCCGCGGCGTCACCATCGGCCGTCCGATGCCGCTGCTGCTCACCCGCCGCTCGGAGAACGCGACGGTCACGCAGTGCCACACCGGCACCCGCGACCTCTCCGCCCACCTGCGCCGCGCCGACATCATCGTGGCCGCGGCCGGTGTGCCCCACCTGATCAAGGCGGAGGACGTGAAGCCGGGCGCCGCGGTGCTGGACGTCGGCGTCTCGCGCAACGGCGAGGGCAAGATCCTGGGCGACGTCGACCCCGACGTCGCCGAGGTGGCCGGCTGGATCTCGCCGAACCCCGGTGGCGTGGGCCCGATGACGCGGGCGCAGCTTCTGGTCAACGTCGTCGAGGCCGCGGAGCGCGCGGCCGCGGCGCTCTGACCGTGACCACGGCGGGCGCCTCCGGCGGCGCCGAGAACCCGACGGCGGACCGGGCCCCGGGCGCGGGCGCCGGCGGGCCGTCGGACGCTCCGCGCCTTCCGGCCGGCGAGCGGGCCGCGGCACCGTCGGGCGCCTCCGGGCGCGGCGCGGCGTCGGACGTGGACGCCGGAGCGGGCGGGACGGCCCCGGCCGCCCCCGATGCCTCCACCGCCCCCGACGGCTCCGACGCCTCCAGCGACTCCACCGCCCCCGACGCTCCGGCGGACGGTGCCGACGGCACGGAGGACGAGGACGGTGCCCGCGGCAGGTCGCGGCGCCCCCCGGCGATGACCACCGGGACCGTCCGTCCCGAGGGCGGCGGCCGGGCGGCCCCCGGGGACGCGCCCGCTCCGGCGCGCCAGTGGCCCCTGCTCACCGTGCTCGGCCTGGCCGGGCTGGGGCTGCTCGTGGTGGGGGCGGACCTCTTCCCGCAGTCGTTCCGGGTCGGCACGATCCTCGTCGGGGTCGCCCTGCTGACCGGTGCCGCGCTGCGGCGGGCGCTGCCGTCCGTGGGGATGCTCGCCGTGCGGTCGCGCTTCACCGACCTCGTCACGTACGGCCTGATGGGCGCGTTGATCGTGCTGCTCGCGCTGATGGTGCAGCCGGACCCCTGGCTGCGGATCCCGTTCCTGGAGGACATCCTCCATCTCACGGTGACCTAGGGCCTGTCTTCAAAGTAGCGCCGGTCGGGCTCGCGGTGTCCGGTGCCGTGCATCGCAAGGCGGAGGAGCGTCCGCGTACTGGACGTACTCGGACGCTTCGACAACGCAGCGAGGCGCGGTACCGGGCGCCGCGAGCCAGGCGGGACTTTGAAGACAGGCCCTAGGGCGTGTTCCCTCAGGGCTTCCCGCCCCGCCGGCGGGGCGACGGCGCCCGTCCTCTCCCCCGTGGGAGGACGGGCGCCGCCTGCGTGTCAGCGTCATGTACGCGCCAATGAGGTTCAAGGGCCGCCCGCTGCTTGTGGCACGGAAGTGACCATTCCGGCACCTCCGTACGGCTGCCCGCCGAGGTGCGCGCGGCGCGGGGAGGCGGCCGCGGTTCGCCCCGGCGGCGGGCGGTCGCGGGCCGGGTGCGACCGGGTGGCAGTGAGCCGCACCACAAGGGGGTGGAGATTGGAGGGGTCCCGGGTCGGATAGCCTGACCGCTGGATATCTCTTCATGTCGAGACACCGATCGATCAAGAGGGGTATCCCGCACCAGGGGCAGGGACCCCCACCGCCAGCTGTCTTACGGAGATCGCCATGACCCGCACTCCCGTGAATGTCACCGTGACCGGCGCGGCCGGCCAGATCGGCTACGCGCTGCTCTTCCGCATCGCCTCCGGCCACCTGCTCGGCGCGGACGTGCCGGTCAAACTGCGCCTCCTCGAGATCCCGCAGGGCGTGAAGGCCGCCGAGGGCACCGCCATGGAGCTCGACGACTGCGCGTTCCCGCTGCTCAAGGGCATCGACATCTTCGACGACCCGAACCAGGGCTTCGAGGGTGCGAACGTCGCGCTGCTCGTCGGCGCCCGCCCCCGCACCAAGGGCATGGAGCGCGGCGACCTGCTCGCCGCCAACGGCGGCATCTTCAAGCCGCAGGGCAAGGCCATCAACGACCACGCCGCGGACGACATCAAGGTCCTCGTCGTCGGCAACCCGGCCAACACCAACGCCCTGATCGCCCAGGCCGCCGCCCCGGACGTCCCGGCCGAGCGCTTCACCGCGATGACGCGTCTGGACCACAACCGCGCGCTCTCACAGCTGGCCGCCAAGACCGGCGCCTCCGTCGAGGACATCAAGCGCCTCACCATCTGGGGCAACCACTCGGCGACCCAGTACCCCGACATCTTCCACGCGGAGATCGCCGGCAAGAACGCCGCCGAGGTCGTCGACGACGAGGCGTGGCTGGCCGACACCTTCATCCCGACCGTCGCCAAGCGCGGCGCCGCGATCATCGAGGCCCGTGGCGCGTCCTCCGCCGCCTCCGCCGCCAACGCCGCCATCGACCACGTCCACACGTGGGTCAACGGCACCGCCGCGGGCGACTGGACCTCCATGGGCATCCCGTCGGACGGCTCCTACGGCGTCCCGGAGGGCCTGATCTCCTCCTTCCCCGTCACCTGCAAGGACGGCGCGTACGAGATCGTCCAGGGCCTGGACGTCAACGAGTTCTCCCGCACCCGCATCGACGCCTCGGTCCAGGAGCTGGCCGAGGAGCGCGACGCGGTCCGCGAGCTGGGCCTCATCTGAGCCCACCGCGTGCCCCCGGGCCGGTGACCGGACGCATCCCGTCCGGCACCCGCCCCCGCACCGACGCGACGGCGCCCCCGGCCTGCACGGCCGGGGGCGCCGTCTTCGTGGGGCCGACGGCACCGGCTCCGCTCCCTTATGCTGTCCATTTCGTCTCGACGCGCAAGTCGGTCGAGAATACGGACAGTTGAGTATTTCGGGGGAGTTTTGACTCAGTCGTTCGTGCCCCGCCAGCCGGGGCCCACCGGCGGTCCGCCGGTCGTCGATCCACGCGGATTACCCTCCGCCAGTGAGGCGACCCGACTGCTCTGTGCCGGTACCTACCTCGACGACGCCTTCCGGGACGCCGTCATCGACGAGCTCTACGTCCACGAGGAGCGCGTCGCCGCTCCCTCGCTCGGTGTGGACGCCACCCGCGTCCTCGCGCACGCCCTGCGTGCCCGCCGTGTCGAGATCGGCTGGTCCGCCGCGATCCTCGGCCTCTGGATCGTCGCCGTACCGCTCACCAAGGGCCTGGCCGCCCTGCTGATCACGCCCTTCCTGATCCTCGGCATCGCCCGCTGGGTCCGCGGACGATCCGCCCACCCGCCCGTCCACCGGCTCGTCGCCGCCTTCCTGCTCCGCTGGTACGGCCGCCTCAGCCTCCTCCAGTCCGCCGTCGTCCTGCTCGTCCTCGCCTTCGGCGACGAGGAGACCCGGTGGGATCTCCTCGGAGAACTCGGCGACGTGGGCGATCTGCTGGGCTTCGCGCTCGACCTGGTGTCGTCCGAGATCTGGGGCATCGGCGCGCTGGAGGTCTGGATCACGATCGCGATCCCGTTCCTCCTCGCCTGGGCGGTGGCGGTGCAGCGCGGCCAGTTCGCCCGCGCGCTCACCGGCGAGCTGTCCAAGGGACGCTTCGCCGACACCTCGTCCGACCCGGCCGAGCGGGCCGAAGGCGTCCGCTTCCGCCGGCTGCGCGAACGGATCAGGACCGAGCAGCACTCCCGGCTCGTCCTGTACCGCTCCGACAACCCCTTCTGCGGTGCCGGCAGTCCGTACGAGCCGTGGTCGCTCTCGGTCGAACTGCGCCCGCGCAAGGACCGCACCCCCGAGCCGCTGGACAACAGCGCGATCATGCGGCACATCGTCCCGCTCGTCGAGGCGCTGCGGGTCCCCTCCGCCCACGGATCTCCGCAGCTCCAGGCGGCGGTACGCGACCGGCTGCGCGATCTGGAACTCGACGAGACCGTCTTCCTGCCGGTCGACGGACTGCCGAGCCGAACCCACGCGCCCTACACCGCCGAGGAGTTCGAGCAGCACCGCTCGGGCGCCATCGAGGAGGGCGGCGAGGCCCGCCGGCACTTCCTGCGCATCCGGGTCGGAGGCTGGGGCGAGGAGATCGTCACCACCGTCTTCGTCCGGGTGCACACGCAGGGCGGCATGCTGATGCTGGAGGTCGCCCCGCACGTCCTGCGACCGGTGAAGCCGCTCTTCCGGCATGCCGACCGGATCGCCCACCGCTACCGCCACAACCACCACTTCGGCAAAGCCGTCTGGGCACTGGCCCACGTGCCGGGCTCCGCGGGACACGCCCTGGCCACGCTCTGGCGGGCCGCCGGCCACCTGTGGCGACTGGCCACCGGCGGACACGCCGGCGCGCTGCCGGAGGGGCCGCTGCGCTCCGTGCGCGAACTCGGCTCGGACGACGAGGCCTCGCTCTTCCAGGAGATGGACGTCAGCCGCTACCTGAAGAGCATCCAGGACCGGGTGGCGGGCGGCGTGACCGTCGCGCTGCGCGAAGCCGGCTACGAGACCGGCGAGTTCGAGCAGAAGATCGTCAACGTGGCCGAGGGCGGCGTCTTCATCGAGACCGCCAAGGGCGCCGTCGGCGTCGGCAACCACAACACCATCACCCAGAAGACCTTCACGTCCAAGGCCGGAGGCGACCGTGGCTGACCCGAACGACGACCGTGCCGGCGGCATCCACATCGGCAGCGTGCACGGCGCGTTCGCCATCGGCGACAACAACACCGTGACGCAGCACGAGGGCGGTGCGGGCGGCGAGCCGGTGCGCGACCCCGCGCAGGAGGAACTGCTCCAGGCCGTCCGCCGGCTCCGCGCGGACCTGGGGAACGTGGTCGCCTCGGAGCAGACGGCCGCGCTCGACGCCGAACTGGCCGAAGCCGAGGACGAGATCGAGGGCACCGGCGAGGCGGGCCGGGGGCGTCTGGCGCGACTGCGCCAGGCCCTCGGCGACGCGGGCGCCGTGACCGGGATCCTGGCCTCGGGCGTCGCCGTCGGCCAGGCCGTCGCCGCGCTCCTCGGAGGGTGAGGTGGCCGGTATCGGGGACAGAGCCCGCTGGAACGACGAGACGCAGAGCTGGGAGACGGGTCCGGGCGGCACGGCGGGCCTCGGCGGCGGAACCGGTGTGCCCGGCCCCGCCGCGCCGGGGCCCGGCGGCGGAACCGGCCTGCCGAACGGCGGCCCGCTCGTCCCGCCTCCCCCGGGGTACGCCCCCGGACCGCCTCCGTACGAACCCGGGCCCGCCGCCCCCCGCTCGCGCAACGCGCTGGTGGCGGGCGTCGTCGTGGCCGTACTGGCGGCCGGCTCCGTCGGCGGCTGGCTTGCCTGGGGCGGCGACGACGAGGGGCGCGGGGCCCAGGGCGGTGCCCCGGGCGCCACGGTGACCGCGACGGACCCGGCGTCGGCCTCCGGCGCCCCGACGGAGCCCGGATCCCCGACGGACCCCGGCCCGTCGTCGGGCTCACCCTCGGCGGGCGGCGCCCCGATGGACGACCTGCCTCCGCCGGGCTACCACGCGGTCGAGGACGCGCGGGGCTTCACCCTCGCCGTCCCGGTGAACTGGACCCGTACCGACGAGGGCGCCGGCGGGATCTTCTACCACTCGCCCGACGACACGGGCCTGGTGCAGATCTTCCTGCTCGAAGGGGCCGACGTCACGCCGTACACGGCACTGCAGCAGGCGTCCCGGGACCTGGCCGGGAAGAACCCGGGCTATCGCGAGATCAGCCTCGGCCGGGTCTCCGGCGAGGCCGGCGCTCCGGCCGACGCCGCGGAGCTGGTGTACGCCTACGACCGGGAGGGCGGACGCCGGCAGGTCGTCGACCGGGCCTTCACGGCCACGGACGGCCGCCAGTACGCGATCCTGGTCGCCGGCCCGGTGGCCGACTGGCCCCAGCAGAAGGAGACCCTGCGCATCGCGCTGGACTTCTTCCGGCCCGGGCCGCCCTGACTCCGGCGGGGCCCCTCCGCGCGTCCGGGGCGGCCGGCCCCGGACGCGAGAGCCCCCGGACGCCCGGGACCCCGGCCCCGGGCTGCCGGCGGGCCGTCCTCAGGCCGTCCTCAGCTCCCGGGCCAGGTCGGCGACGCCGTGCAGGGTGCGCAGCAGGAGTCCGTGGCCGAAGGTGATCCGGGTCGCGCCGAGCCGTCCGGCCTCGGCGGCGGACGGACCGCCCGGCCGGGACAGGAAGTTGAGCGGTGCGCCGATCCCGGCGCTCAGCCGGGGCAGGTCCGACGCGGGTGCGGCGATCGGATAGACGCATTCCGCCCCGGCCGCCACGTAGAGCCGGCCGCGCTCGATCGCGTCGGCGGCCGGATCCCCGGGCGCGGACGCGGCGAGGTAGGTGTCCGTGCGCGCGTTGACGAAGAGCTCCCCGCCCGCGGCCTCCCGCACCTGCGCGAGCCGGTCGGCGTGCGCCCGCGGGTCCCCGAGCCCGCCGGACCGGTCGGAGTCCTCCAGGTTGACGCCCACCGCGCCGGCCTCCAGGACCCGTGCCACCAGTTCACGCGGCGACAGGCCGTAGCCGTCCTCCAGGTCCGCGGTGACCGGTACGGACACGGCCCGCGCGATCCTGGCCACGGCGGCGAACATCTCCTCCGGCGGGGTCTGCCCGTCCGCGTACCCGAGAGCGGCGGCGATTCCCGCGCTCGGCGTCGCGAGCGTGGCGAAGCCCGCCTCCTCGAACACCCGCGCCGAGGCCGCGTCCCAGGGGCCGGGCACCACCAGCGGATCGTCCGCGGCCCGGTCGCGGTGCAGCGCGCGGAGCGCCCGGGCGGTCACTTCTTGTACATCCCCGGGGTGTAGTGACCGGGCGTCATACGGGTGGAGACGGCGATCCGGTTCCAGGCGTTGATGACGGTGATCGCGGCGATGACGCGGGCCAGTTCGGTCTCGTCGAAGACGGCGGCGGCCCGGGCGTACACCGCGTCGGGGACGAAGCCGTCGGTGAGGACGGTGACCGCCTCGGTCAGCGCGAGGGCGGCGAGCTCCCGCTCGGTGTAGAAGTGCCGGGACTCCTCCCAGGCGGAGAGCTGGACGATCCGCTCGACCGACTCGCCCTCCGCGAGCGCGTCCTTGGTGTGCATGTCGATGCAGAAGGCGCAGTGGTTGACCTGCGAGGCGCGGATCTTGATCAGGTGGTAGAGGGTCGGGTCGACGCCCTGGGCGGCGGCCGTCTCCAGCCGGAGCATGGCCCGGTAGAACTCGGGGAGCCGCTCCGCGAAGGGGAGCCGGGGTGCGTGCTCGTGCGCGTACCCGGTCGTCGCGTCGTCGCCGGTCGGATGGGGGGCCGCGGCCGTGGCGGCCAGGGCGTTCGTCGTCGTCATGGTTTCACCGTACGGTCCGGGTGGCCGGGGAGTATGGTCCATTCCCATGGCGAACGACTGGGCCACTTTCGGCGCCGACCTGCACCTCGAACTGCGTGGCGCGAAGCTGCGTACGGGCCTGATGGACGCCCTGCGCGAGGCGGTGCGCAGCGGGCGCCTGGAGGCGGGCACCCGGCTGCCGTCCTCGCGCTCGCTCGCCGCGGACCTGGGGGTGGCCCGCAACACCGTCGCCGACGCCTACGCCGAACTGGTCGCCGAGGGCTGGCTGACGGCGCGCCAGGGGTCGGGCACCCGGGTCGCCCGCCGGGCCGCCCCTCGCCGCGGGCACGCGGCGAGGGGCGCCGCCCCTGCCCGTCCGGTGTCCGGCCGGCCGACGTACAGCCTGAAGGCGGGCGTGCCCGACCTCGCGTCCTTCCCGCGCGCCGAGTGGCTCAAGGCGTCGCGGCGGGCGCTGACGGCCGCGCCGCACGAGGCCTTCGGCTACGGCGACCCGCGCGGCCGGATCGAGCTGCGCACAGCGCTCGCGGAGTACCTGGCCCGGGCACGGGGCGTGTACGCGCGTCCGGAGCGGATCGTGATCTGTTCCGGGTTCGTGCACGGGCTGATGCTGATGGGACAGGTGCTGCGGGCACGCCGGGCGCGGGAGGTGGCGGTCGAGTCGTACGGGCTCGACGTCCACTGGGACCTGCTGACGCGCGCGGGACTGCGGCTGCCGGCGCTGCCGCTGGACGCCCGGGGCACCCGGACCGAGGCCCTGGAGGACATGCGGGGCGGTGTGGGCGCCGTGCTGCTGACCGCCGCCCACCAGTTCCCGCTCGGCGGCGCGCTGCCGCCCGACCGGCGTGCTGCCGTCGTCGACTGGGCGCGGGCGTCGGGCGGTCTGGTCCTGGAGGACGACTACGACGGCGAGTTCCGCTACGACCGCCAGCCCGTGGGCGCGCTCCAGGGACTCGACCCCGAACGGGTGGTGTACCTGGGCACGTCGAGCAAGTCGCTGGCGCCCGGGCTGCGGCTGGCGTGGATGGTGCTGCCGGAGGACCTGGTGGACGAGGTGACGGCGGCCAAGGGAACAGTGGACTGGGTGTCCAGCGCGCTCGACCAGCTGACCTTCGCGGAGTTCCTGGCCTCGGGGGCGTACGACCGCCACGTCCGGGCCATGCGGCTGCGCTACCGGAGGCGGCGCGACCAGTTGGTGGAGGCCGTCGCCGCGCACTCGCCGCAGACCCGGGTGAGCGGGATCGCGGCCGGCCTCCACGCGGTGCTGGAGCTCCCGCCGGGCACGGAACCCGAGGTGCTGCGCTCGGCGGCCTGGCAGGGACTCGCCCTGCTCGGCCTGAACCGCTTCCGCCACCCCGAGGTGCCCCCGGCGCTCGACGGTCTGGTCGTCGGCTACGCGACTCCGCCGGACAGCGGATGGAACGGAGCGCTGCAGGCCCTGTGCCGGGTGCTGCCCTAGGGGCGTCTTGCCGAGCTTGCCGCTCTTGCCGGGGGCCGGGGCGTCGTTCGGGTCGGGGCCCGGGGGCCGCGCCCCGGCGTGCCGCCACGGCCGGACGGAGGTCAGGCCGCGGGACCCGGTGGCGGCGCCGGCCTCGCCGCCTCCGCCCCGGCCTCCGCGGGAGCGGGTGCCTCGCCGAACCGGGCCAGCGCCAGCGCACCGGCGACGGCCACCGTGAAGCCGAGCACCGCGAGCCAGCCCAGCCCCTCGCGGGTGCGGTCGCCCAGCCAGACCACCCCCACCAGGGCGGGACCGACGGTCTCCCCGACGACCATGCCCGCGGTCGCGGTCGTGACCGAGCCGCGTTGCAGCGCCGAGGTCAGCAGCAGGAAGCCCGCCCCGCCCCCGACGAGCAGCGCGTAGAGGGCGGGGTCCGCGAAGTCCACGCCGTCGACCAGCCGGACCGACACCTCCACCACGCCGAAGCCGAACCCCGAGCCCAGACCCAGCGCCAGGGCCCGCGGCCGGTCGGGCAGCCGGCCGACGGCCGCACCCAGCGCGAGCACCGCGCACGCGGTGCCGAGCATCGCCCAGCCGAGCGCCGGCGGGCCGCCCTCGTCGCCCTCCCGGCCCGAGGCGAGTGCCAGCGTCGCCAGTCCCCCGCAGACCACCGCCACCGCCGTCCACTCCACCCGGCTCAGCCGGACCTTGAGGAGCCGTGAGGCGACCACCGCGGTGACCGCCAGACTCGACGCGAGCGCCGCGCCCACCGTGTAGATCGGCAGCGTGCGCAGCGCGACCACCTGCAGGACGAAGCCGAGGCCGTCCAGGGTGAGCCCCGCCACGTAGCGCCACTGCCGCACCGCCCGCCACAGCAGGGCGACATCGACCCCGCTGCCCGAGCCGGGCTCCGTCGCCCGCGCGGCGAGCGCCTGCAGGACCGAGGCCGTGCCGTAGCAGAGGGCCGAACCGAGCGCGCAAAGCATCCCGAAGAGCACGAAACGACTCTAGGGGTGTCTTGCCGATCATGCCGGGCTCCCCGCGTTCGCCGACCCGGCCCGATCGACGGGACACCCCTCGGGGTGCCTCCGGAAGCTCGTGGCGGCGCACCGCGTCCGGCGCCGTGGCCCGATCCCCGGAGCTCCCGGGACAGGACCTCGTGCGACGGCCGAAAAGGCGCGGCCTACACTGTGCGGTCGCACCAGGCCAGAGAGATCGGGGAGGGCGGCGCAGATGCGCAGACTGAGGTCGAGCACGGTGATACTCGGCGGGATGGGCGTGCTCGCGGCGACGATCACGGCGTGCGGCTCCGAGCCGGACAAGCGGTGCGTGGACCCGCTGACCCGCGAGAAGCTGCCGAGCTACGAGTGCGACAGCGGCTCGGGCGGCAGCAGCACCACCGCCCGCGGCTCGTACTACTACGGCGGCACGGTGCGCGACGGCCGGCTCAGCGGCGGCAGTTTCGACAAGTCCGCCGTGGACACCGGCGGCTTCGGCTGCTCGGGCTCGGGCGGCGGCTGATCACGCCATGCGACGGCACACCATCGACCCCCGGCCCGACTGGCAGCGGACCGTCGAGGAGCAGGGGCTCGTCTACCCCCTGACCCGCCACCCCGACGGTTCGCTGCGCCCGTACTGGGACGAGAGCGCGTACTACTCCTTCACGCTGCCCGAGGTCGAGGCCCTGGAGGAGGTGGTCGAGGAGCTGCACGCCATGTGTCTGGAGGCCGCCGCCCACATCGTGGCGAAGGATCGTTTCGCCGATCTCGGCCTCACCGACCCCCGGCTCGCCTCCCTCGTCGCCGAGTCCTGGCGGCGCCGGGACGAACTCCCCACCCTCTACGGCCGCTTCGACCTTCGCTACGACGGCACGGGACCGGCGAAGATGCTGGAGTACAACGCCGACACGCCCACCTCCCTCGTCGAGGCCGCGAGTCCGCAGTGGTTCTGGATGGAGGACCGCTTCCCCGGCGCCGACCAGTGGAACTCGCTCCACGAGCGGCTGGTCGAGGCCTGGCGCCGGCAGGCGCGGCTGCTGCCGCCGGGCAGCCCGGTCCACTTCGTCCACTCGGACGGGGACGAGCTCGGCGAGGACCTGATGACGGTCGCGTACCTGCGCGAGACCGCCGAGCAGGCCGGGCTCGACACCGAGGCGCTGTCCGTCGAACGGATCGGCTGGGACCGGCTGTCGGGCCGGTTCGTGGACGACCGGCTGCGCTTCATCCGGAGCTGCTTCAAGCTCTACCCGTGGGAGTGGCTGACCACCGACCGCTTCGGCCCGCACGTGCTGGACACGCTCGACAACGGCGGTGGCACCGGCACGACCTGCTGGATCGAACCCGCCTGGAAGATGCTGCTGTCCAACAAGGCGCTGCTCGCCGTCCTGTGGGAGCTCTACCCGGGTCACCCGAACCTGCTGCCCGCCTACCTCGACGGCCCGCGCGAGCTGGCCTCGGGGGCCGGCTACGTGGCCAAGCCGCTGCTCGGCCGCGAGGGCGCCGGTGTCACCGTCCACGAGCCGGGCGCCCCCGCCCCGGTGCGTGAGGAGCCGTGCTGCTACCAGGAGCTGGCCCCGCTGCCCGACTTCGACGGCAACCGGGTGGTGCTCGGCGCGTGGGTCGTCGAGGACGAGGCGGCGGGGCTCGGCATCCGCGAGTCGGCCGGCCTGATCACCGACGAGTACGCCCGCTTCCTGCCCCACGTCATCCTCTGAGGGCTCCGGTGACGGCGCCGGCCCCGTGGCGGGCCGGCGCCGACGCCGTACGGGGTCAGGCCGAGAGCACCGCCCGCAGCTGCTCCAGGCCCCAGTCCAGGTCCTCCTTGCTGATCACCAGCGGGGGAGCGATCCGGATCGTCGACCCGTGCGTGTCCTTCACCAGGACACCGCGCTCCATCAGCTTCTCCGAGATCTCCCGGCCCGTGCCCCGGGACGGCGCGATGTCCACGCCCGCCCACAGCCCGCGCCCGCGGACCGCCTCCACGGCGCCGCCGCCCACCAGCAGCCCCAGCTCGGCGTGCAGGTGCTCGCCCAGCTCGGTCGCGCGCTGCTGGTACTCGCCGGACCGCAGCATCGCGATCACCTCCAGGGCCACCGCGCACGCGAGCGGGTTCCCGCCGAAGGTCGAACCGTGCTCACCGGGCCGGAACACCCCGAGCACGTCGCGGTCCGCCACCACCGCCGAGACGGGGACGACACCACCTCCCAGCGCCTTGCCCAGGATGTACACGTCCGGCACCACGCCCTCGTGCTCGCACGCGAAGGTCCTCCCGGTCCGGCCGAGGCCCGACTGGATCTCGTCCGCCATGAACAGCACGTTCCGCGCGCGGGTCAGCTCCCGCACCTCGCGCAGATACCCGGCGGGCGGCACCAGCACCCCGGCCTCGCCCTGGATCGGCTCCAGGAGCACCGCCACCGTGTTCTCCGTGACCGCCGCCTCCAGCGCGGTCGCGTCGCCGTACGGGACGATCTCGAACCCCGGGGTGTACGGGCCGAAGTGGTCCCGTGCCTCGTGGTCCGTGGAGAAGCTGACGATCGTCGTCGTACGGCCGTGGAAGTTGTTCGCCGCCACCACGATCTTCGCGTGCCCGTCCGGCACGCCCTTGACCTCGTACCCCCACTTCCGGGCGGTCTTCACCGCGGTCTCGACCGCCTCCGCGCCCGTGTTCATCGGCAGCACGGCCTCCTTGCCGCACAGCTCCGCGAGGCGCGCGCAGAACTCCGCGAAGCGGTCGTGGTGGAACGCCCGCGACGTGAGCGTCACCCGCTCCAGTTGCGCCCGCGCGGCGTCGATCAGCCGCCGGTTGCCGTGCCCGAAGTTGAGGGCCGAGTACCCGGCGAGCATGTCGAGGTAGCGGCGGCCCTCGACATCCGTCATCCAGGCGCCGTCCGCCGAGGCGACGACGATGGGCAGGGGGTGGTAGTTGTGAGCGCTGTGCGCCTCCGCGGAAGCGATCGCGTCTTGCGTCCTCGACACGGGGTCTCCGTTCGTCCTGCGGCCTGGGGCGGGTGTGGCGCCCCTTTCTTATCGTCGCTCGGATGCCGGACGAGGAAACCTCGATGACGACGCGCCAGCCAGGTCCTGTCCGGGCGATCTTCTCGGGCCCGCGACGACGGCTGCGGCGTCTCGCGGCGTTGTCGGAGTCGCCCGGGTACGCCCGGTACGAGGGCGATGCTCCGCCGTGCGATACACCACATCCGACGCCGCGGGCCGGTCCTCGAAGATCGCCCGGACAGGACCTAGTCTGAGAACACGCGCGGCGACTGGCGTACGGGGAAGCGACCCCGGGGGAGCCGCGCGCGGCAGAACACGCGATGCCGCCCGCCTGGGCATCACGGGACCGACAAGTCCCCGTGTGGATGCCGCCCGCCTCCCGCCTTCGGCGCGGTGAGCCCTCGTCCGCAGCACGGGACCCGATCCGTCCCGTGTCGTGCGCCCCGTCGGGGGCCGCGCCCGGGACCCGCCGAACGCCCGGAGGAACCGCCGTGACGAACCCGAACGCCGAGCAGCTTCCCGTCCGCCACCCGGCCCTGGCCGCCGCCGACCCCGAACTCGCCGCGCTCGTCGGCGCCGAGGAGCGGCTGCAGGCCGAGACCCTGCGTCTGATCCCCAGTGAGAACTACGTCTCGACGGCGGTGCTCGAAGCCTCGGGCACCGTCCTGCAGAACAAGTACAGCGAGGGCTACCCCGGCCGCCGCTACTACGAGGGCCAGCAGAACATCGACCTCGTCGAGACCCTCGCCGTCGAGCGCGCCAAGGCCGTCTTCGGCGTGGAGCACGCCAACGTCCAGCCCTACTCGGGCTCCCCGGCCAACCTCGCCGTCCATCTGGCCTTCGCCGAGCCCGGAGACACCGTGATGGGCATGGCCCTGCCGATGGGCGGCCACCTCACGCACGGCTGGGGCGTCTCGGCGACCGGCCGGTGGTTCCGCGGCGTGCAGTACGGCGTCCGTCCGGACACCGGGCTCGTCGACCTCGACCAGGTCCGCGAACTCGCCCTGAAGGAACGCCCGAAGGTGATCTTCTGCGGGGGTACGGCGCTGCCCCGCACGATCGACTTCGCCGCCTTCGGCGAGATCGCCAGGGAGGCCGGGGCCGTCCTCGTCGCCGACATCGCCCACATCGCCGGCCTGGTCGCCGGCGGCGCCCACCCCTCCCCGGTGCCGCACGTGGACGTGATCTCCACGACCACCCACAAGACCCTGCGCGGCCCGCGCGGAGCCATGCTGATGTCCCGCGACGAGCACGCCAAGGTCCTCGACAAGGCCGTCTTCCCCGGTCTCCAGGGCGGCCCGCACAACCAGACCACCGCCGCGATCGCCGTCGCCCTGCGCGAGGCGGGCCGGCCCTCCTTCCGCGACTACGCCCACGCGGTCGTCGCCAACGCCCGGGCCCTGGCCGAGGCGCTCCTCGCCCGCGGCTTCGACCTGGTCTCCGGCGGCACCGACAACCACCTGATCCTCATCGACCTCACGCCGAAGGACGTCCCGGGCAAGATCGCCGCCAAGGCCCTGGACCGGGCCGGGATCGTCGTCAACCACAACACCGTCCCCTACGACACCCGGAAGCCCTTCGACCCCTCCGGCATCCGGATCGGTACGCCGTCGCTCACCTCGCGCGGCCTGGGCACCGCGCACATGGCCCAGGTCGCCGACTGGATCGACCGGGCCGTGAAGGCGGCGGGCGCCGGGGACGAGGACACCCTCCTCGCGGTCCGGGCCGAGGTCGCCGAACTGATGGCGGCCTTCCCCGCGCCGGGCCTGCCGGTCTAGGGCGCACCCCGGCGCACCCCGGCGCACCCCGGCCGGGTCCCGGCCGGGTCCCGGCGGGGCGCACTGTGTTCCTCGTCTCATCGGCCGCGCCTCCCGGCCGTCACGGCAGGGAGGCCGGCCCCGGACGGGACCGGCAGGGCGGGCCGCGGACCCCGGAGAACGCCGGCCGCACCACGTCTCCGGGGTCCTCGCCCCTCCGGTGCACCGGCAGTCCGGGATCGGGTCCCACACCTGAGAGAATGTTGAGCATGGCCTCTGACAGTCCCCGTGTGCTCTCCGGAATCCAGCCCACCGCAGGCTCGTTCCACCTCGGCAACTACCTCGGCGCCGTCCGCCAGTGGGTCGCCCTGCAGGAGACCCACGACGCCTTCTACATGGTCGTCGACCTGCACGCGATCACGGTTCCGCAGGACCCCGCCGAGCTGCGGGCGAACACCCGGCTCGCCGCCGCCCAGCTGCTCGCCGCCGGGCTCGACCCCGAGCGCTGCACGCTGTTCGTCCAGAGCCACGTCCCCGAGCACGCGCAGCTCGGCTGGGTCATGAACTGTCTCACCGGCTTCGGTGAGGCGTCCCGCATGACGCAGTTCAAGGACAAGTCGGCCAAGCAGGGTGCCGACCGGGCCACCGTCGGCCTCTTCACGTACCCGATCCTGCAGGTCGCCGACATCCTGCTGTACCAGGCCAACGAGGTGCCGGTCGGCGAGGACCAGCGGCAGCACATCGAGCTGACCCGCGACCTCGCGGAGCGGTTCAACGGCCGCTTCGGCGAGACGTTCACGATCCCGTCGCCGTACATCCTCAAGGAGACGGCGAAGATCTACGACCTGCAGGACCCGACGATCAAGATGAGCAAGTCGGCGTCGACGCCCAGGGGTCTGATCAACCTGCTCGACGACCCGAAGACCACGGCCAAGAAGGTCAAGAGCGCGGTCACCGACACCGACACGGTCATCCGCTTCGACCTCGAGAACAAGCCGGGCGTCTCCAACCTGCTCACCATCCTGTCCACCCTCACGGGGACGTCCGTCGCCGCGCTGGAACAGTCGTACGAGGGCAAGATGTACGGCGCGCTGAAGACGGACCTGGCCGAGGTCATGGTGGACTTCGTCACGCCGTTCCGGACCCGGACGCAGGAATACCTGGACGACCCGGAGACGCTGGACTCTCTCCTGGCCAAGGGAGCCGAGAAGGCCCGCGCGGTCGCCGCGGAGACCCTGGCGCAGACGTACGAGCGGGTGGGGTTCCTGCCCGCGAAGCACTGACCGAGGACCGGTCGAAGGCCGAGTCCAAGGACCCTGGCCACAGGGGTGGTGCAGGCCGCACACTGGCGGCTGCACCACCATCCGACACCCGCAGCTCGACGACGGAGGAGAACGACGTGGGGACCGTAACGCTCGGCGTTTCGATCGCGGTCCCGGAGCCCTACGGCAGCCTGCTCCAGGAGCGGCGCGCCGGCTTCGGGGATCCGGCCGCGCACGGCATCCCCACGCACGTGACCCTGGTCCCGCCGACCGCGGTGGACGCGGAGCGCCTCCCGCTGATCGAGGCGCACCTCGCCGCCGTCGCCGCCGACTGCACCCCCTTCGCCATGCGGCTGCGCGGCACCGGAACGTTCCGCCCGCTGTCCCCGGTGGTCTTCGTCAAGCTCACGCAGGGCGTCTCCGGCTGCAACGCGCTGCAGCAGCGGATCCGGGACGAGGCCGGGCCGCTGGTGCGCGAGCTCCAGTTCCCGTACCACCCGCACGTGACCGTCGCCCACGGCATCTCCGAGGAGGCGATGGACCGGGCGTTCCAGGAGCTGTCCGGTTACGAGGCCGCCTGGACCTGCCGCTCCTTCGCGCTCTACGAGCAGGGCGCGGACGCGGTCTGGCGCAAGCTGCACGCGTACGAGTTCGGCCGGGGCCGCCCGGTCGCCGGCGTCCCGGTCCAGGGCTCCCCGGTCGACACCCCGACCCCCGCGGCGGGCTGACCGCCGCTGCCCGCGGCCGGGCCCGGCCGCGGGTCACACCGGCAGCCGCCGGAACACCGCCCTCGGCACGTGCCGCAGCGCGGACATCACCACCCGCAGCGTGCCCGGCACCCACACGGTCTCCGTCCTGCGCCGCAGGCCGAGCTCGATCGCCGTCGCGACCGCCTCCGGGGTGGTCGCGAGCGGCGCCTCGTCGAGTCCCTCGGTCATCCTCGACCGGACGAAGCCGGGCCGTACGACCATCACGTGCACCCCGGTCCCGTGCATCGCGTCCCCGAGTCCCTGCGCGAAGGCGTCGAGCCCGGCCTTGGACGAGCCGTAGATGAAGTTCGCGCGCCGGGCCCGTTCGCCGGCCACCGACGAGAGCACCACGAGCGAGCCGTGACCCTGGGCCTGCAGGGCCTGCGCGCAGACCAGGCCGGCGGAGACCGCGCCCGTGTAGTTCGTCTGGGCGACCCGGACGGCGGCCGTCGGATCGGCCTCGTCGTGGGCCTGGTCGCCCAGGATCCCGAAGGCGAGCAGCACCAGGTCGATGTCGCCCTCCGCGAAGATCTTCCCGAGCCGCTCGGCGTGCGAGGCGGTGTCCAGCGCGTCGAAGGGCACGGTGTGCACGTCCGCGCCGAGCCGGCGCAGCGAGTCGGCCGCGGCCGTGAGCGCGGGGGAGGGGCGTCCGGCCAGCCAGACCGTACGGACCCGGCGGGTGATCAGCCGGCGGGCGGTGGCGAGACCGATCTCGGAGGTGCCGCCGAGGAGGAGCAGGGACTGCGGGATGCCGAAGGCGTCCTTCATGGAGGGTCTCCTTGGTGCGGGATCACAGCGCCAGACGGCGCGCGAGGTCCGAGGTGAAGACGGAACGCGGGTCGAGGGCGGCCCGCAGCGCCCGGAAGTCGGCGAGCCGCGGGTACATCGCCTGCAGCACGTCCGGCCGCAGCCGGGAGTCCTTCGCGAGGTAGACCCGGCCGCCGGCCTGCGCCACCTCCTCGTCCAGTTCGTCGAGGAACGCGCCGAGCCCCGAGATGCCGGCCGGGATGTCGAGCGCGAGCGTCCAGCCGGGCATGGGGAAGGACAGCCAGCCGGGGTCGCCCTCGCCGAAGCGCTTGAGGACGGCGAGGAACGAGGGGCAGCCGCGGCGCGCGATCCGCCGCACGATCCGGCGCAGGGTCTCCTCGTGGCCGTGGCCGACCACGAACTGGTACTGGACGAAGCCGCCCCGGCCGTAGACGCGGTTCCAGTGCGGGACGCCGTCCAGCGGGTGGAAGAAGGCGGGGATCCGCTGGAGCTCGCCGGTGCGCCGGCTCGGGGCCCGGCGGTACCAGAAGTCGTTGAAGAGGCCCACGGTGGTGCGCCCGAGGAGCCCCTCGGGCAGGAACGCGGGCGCGGCGGGCAGCCGCCCCGGGCGGAAGGCGAGCGGCGCGCGGCGGGCCCGGCGGGGGAGCGCGTCGTACGGGGCGTGGTCCCCGCGGGTCAGCACGGAGCGGCCGGTCGCGGCGCCGCGGGCGAGCAGGTCGATCCAGGCGACGGAGTAGCGGTGGCGGTGGTCGCCGGTGGTGAGCCGGGCCAGCAGGTCGTCGAGGTCGTGGGCGCGTTCGGTGTCGACCAGGACGAGCGAGGTCTCGACGGGGAGCAGGCGCAGGGTGGCGGAGAGGATCACCCCGGTCAGTCCCATGCCGCCCGCGGTGGCGTCGAAGAGGTCGGTGCCGGGGAGGACGGTGCGGATCCGTCCGTCGGCCGTGAGGAGGTCGAGCGAGGCCACGTGGCGGGCGAAGGAGCCCGAGACGTGGTGGTTCTTGCCGTGGATGTCGGCGCCGATGGCGCCGCCGACGGTGACGTACCGGGTGCCCGGCGTCACGGGCACGAACCAGCCGAGCGGCAGCAGCACCTCCATCAGGCGGTGCAGGCTCACCCCGGCGTCGCAGACGACGACTCCGGCGTCGGCGTCCACGGCGTGGATGCGGTCCAGGCCGGTCATGTCGAGGACGGCGCCGCCGGCGTTCTGCGCGGCGTCGCCGTAGGCCCGGCCGAGGCCCCGGGCGATGGAGCCGCGGGCACCGCAGGAGCGGACCGCCTCGGCGGCCTGCTCGGGCGTGCGGGGACGGTGCACGCGCGCGAGGGTGGGCGCGGTGCGGCCCCAGCCCGTGAGGGGTTCGTCGGGCTCGTCGGGGGTGGTGACGGGCGCGACGGCGGTGGGGGGTGCGACGGCGGCGATACGGGGCTCGACGTCGGTCTCGGCGGCCATGGAGGCGACCGTATCGCCCTACCTGTCTGCTTTGCCGGGATTGCCGTTCGGCTCGTCGAAATGGGTGATTAAAGGAGTGTCAGGAAAGATTGCCGTGCGGTCGGCGGTCCGCCGGGCCAGAGTCGCCCCGGGTCGACCGAGAACCGGGGAGGCGAGCCCATGCGATACGGGGACTGGTCCGGCGCCGATCAGCGGCTGCTGGGTCTGCTGCGCGGCTGCGGGCGACGGCGGTCGGTGGCCACGGTCGCCCGCGCCCTGTCCTTCGGCGGCGAGCACGGCGCCGTGTGGCTCGCGGCGGGACTGGCCGGCGCGGCCGTGGACCCGGCGCGGCGGACCGGATGGCTGCGCGGCACGGCCCTCGTCGGCGCGGCCCATCTGGCCAGCATGGGCGTCAAGCGGGTGGTGCGCCGGCCGCGGCCCGGTGCCGACCGGTTCGCGCCCCTGGTCCGTACGGCCGGCCGGCACTCCTTCCCCAGCTCCCACGCGAGCTCCGCCGTCGCCGCGGCCGTCGTCTTCGGCGCCCTGCACCCGGTGGCCCACCGGCTCGCCGCCCCGGCGGCGACGGCGATGTGCCTCTCCCGCCTTGTCGTCGGGGTCCACTACCCGACGGACGTCGCGGCGGGCGCCGCCCTGGGCGCGGCCACCGCCGGCCTCGGCCGCCGCTGGCTGCGCGCCGAGCCCGCCCGCACCGGTGGGGGCGGCGTCCGTGGCTGAGCGCGCGGGGACCGCACTGCTGGACAAGCCCGGTGTCGCGCGGCAGTGGCAACGGCCCCCGAGACGGACCGGGTGGGCGCTCGTGGGGGGACTCGTGCGGACCGCACGCCCCCGCCAGTGGGTGAAGAACGTCCTCGTCGTCGCCGCGCCCGCGGCCGCGGGACAGCTCGTGTCCTGGCACTCGGCCACCCGGCTCGCCCTGGTCTTCGCCCTGTTCACGGCCTCCGCCTCCGCCGTCTACCTCGTCAACGACGCCCGCGACGCCGCCGCGGACCGCGCCCACCCCGTGAAGCGCCGCCGGCCGGTCGCCGCCGGACTCGTGCCCGTGCCGCTCGCCTACGCGGCGGGCACGCTCCTCGGCCTCGGCGCCGCCGTCGCGAGCGCGGTCCTGTGCAACCCCATGACGGCCGTCCTCCTCATCGCCTACCTCGCCATGCAGGTCGCGTACTGCGTGCGCCTCAAGCACGTCCTGGTGGTCGACCTCGCGGTCGTCACCACCGGATTCCTGATGCGGGCCATGATCGGCGGAGTCGCGCTCGGCATCCCGCTGTCGCGCTGGTTCCTGATCACCACCGGCTTCGGCGCGCTCTTCATGGTCGCCGCCAAGCGGTATTCCGAGGCCGTCCAGCCGGAGGGCGCGCGAGGCGCGACCCGGGCCCTGCTCACCCAGTACACGACCGGCTACCTGCGCTTCGTGTGGCAGCTGGCCGCGGGCGTCGCGGTCCTCGGCTACTGCCTGTGGGCGCTGGAGAGCGGCGGCGTCGCCGACGGCGCACTGCTGCCCTGGCGCCAGCTGTCGATGGTCGCCTTCATCCTCGCCGTGCTGCGCTACGCCGTCTTCGCCGACCGCGGTGCCGCCGGCGCCCCGGAGGACGTCGTCCTGCGCGACCGGCCGCTCGCGGTCATCGGCCTGGTGTGGGCGGCGATGTACGGGATGGCGGTCACCGACCTGTGAGCCGCCCGCCCGCCGCAGGACTCCGGCCGGCCCCCGGGTTCACCTCCGCGGGCTCCGACACCCTGTCAGGACGCGGCGTCGGCAGGGCACTCGCCACCCGTCCGAGGTTCCGGGGAACCCGGACCCTCGTCCTCCGCTCAAACGACGGTTCAAGGGGTACGCGTACGACATGGACTGGCTGACCAAGCTCCCCGTCATCGGCCCCTGGTTCACCAGGCTCATGCGGACGCATGCCTGGCGTTCCTACGAGACGCTCGACGAGGCCCACTGGACCCGGCTCGCCGCCGCCATCACCTTCATCAGCTTCGTCGCGCTCTTCCCGCTGATCACGGTGGCCGCGGCCGTCGGCGCCGCCCTGCTCAGCACCGAGCAGCTCGACAAGATCCAGGACAAGGTCTCCGAGCAGGTCCCGGGCATCTCCGACCAGCTGAACATCGACGGTCTGGTGGCCAACGCGGGCACCATCGGTCTGGTGGCCGGCGCCCTGCTGCTGCTCACCGGCATCGGCTGGATCGGCTCGATGCGGGAGTGCCTGCGCGCGGTCTGGGGGCTCGACGACCTGGAGGGCAACCCCGTCGTGCGCAAGAGCAAGGACGCGATCGTGCTCCTCGGGCTCGGAGCCGTCGGGCTCTGCTCGCTCGCCGCGTCCTGGCTCGGCTCCACCGCCGTCGACTGGAGCGCCGACCGGCTGGGCATCTCGCACGGCGGGGCCGGCGGGATCCTGCTCCAGGCCGCGGCCGTCGCCGTGGCCGCGCTCGCCGACTTCCTCATGCTGCTGTACCTGCTGACGCTGCTGCCGGGCGTCCAGCCCCCGCGCCGCCGCCTGGTGGTGGCGGCGGTGATCGGCGCCATCGGGTTCGAGCTGCTGAAACTGCTCCTCGGCGGCTACATGCGCGGCGTCGCGGCGAAGTCGATGTACGGCGCGTTCGGCGTTCCGGTCGCCCTGCTCCTGTGGATCAACTTCACCGCGAAGCTGCTGCTGTTCTGCGCCTCCTGGACCGCTACGGGTTCACGCTCTCGTCCCGCGACTGACGACGACGCACCAGCTCCGGCAGCGGCCAGCGGCGATTGACGAGGAAGGCCGCGCCCGCGAGCAGCACCAGGACCCCGCCGGCCACGCCGAGCGCGATCCCGACCCCGCCCGACTTCTCCTGGGCGACGGTCCGGGCGGTGCCCGTGTCCGGCGCGTTCTTGCCGGGAGCGGGCGCGGTCCCGTCCGAGCCGGCGCCGGAGTCCCCGCCCGTCCCGGTGCCGGCCGACTTCGGCGGCACCAGCTCGCCGACCGGGGTCACCTTGCCGGAGGCCGCGAAGCCCCAGTCGAGGAGCCGGGCGGTCTCCTTGTAGACCGCGTGCTGCTCCTTGGACGACGGGTTCATCACCGTCACGAGCAGCACTTTGCCGTTGCGTTCCGCGACACCTGTGAACGTGGCGCCGGCGTGCGTGGTGTTGCCGTTCTTGACGCCGGCGATGCCCTGGTAGGGCGCGACGCCGAAGTCGCCGGTGAGCAGCCGGTTGGTGTTCTGGATCTCGAAGGTCTCGCGCTTCTTCCCCGGCTTCTGCTCACCGGGGAAGGCGGCGCGGGCCGTGGAGCAGTACTCCCGGAAGTCCGCCTTCTGCATGCCGCTGCGGGCGATCAGGGTGAGGTCGTACGCGGAGGAGACCTGGCGGGGCGCGTCGTAGCCGTCCGGGGAGACGGCGTACGTGTCGAGCGCCTGGAGTTCGGCGGCGTGGTCGTTCATGTCCGCCACGGTCTTCGGGATGCCGCCGTTCATGGCGGACAGCACCCGCACGGCGTCGTTGCCCGAGCGAAGGAAGACGCCGAGCCAGAGGTCGTGCGCCGTGTAGGTCTGCTTCTCCTTGACGCCGACGAGGCTGGAGCCGGCGCCGAGGTCCTTGAGGTCCTCGGGGGTGACGGTGTGGTTCGTCGTCTTCGGGAACTTCGGCAGGACCGTGTCCGCGAAGAGCATCTTGAGGGTGGAGGCGGGCGGCAGGCGCCAGTGGGAGTTGTGCGCCGCCAGGATGTCGCCGGTCTCCGCGTCCGCGACGACCCAGGACCGGCCGCTCAGCTCCTTGGGCAGGACCGGGGCGCCCGGGCCGAGCTGGACCTGGGTACCGGGCCGCCCGAGCAGGGAGCCGCCGACGGTGGACATGACGGCGGGCGGCTTGGGCTGCTGCTCCTCTTTGTCGTCCGCGTGCGCCGGGGAGGCGACGAGGACGGGGAGCAGTGCGGCAGTGGTGACCGCCCAAGCGGTCTTCTTTGAAGCAGACACGGTCGAGAACGTACAGGTACCGATCAGCGAACCGAACCCCGCCAGGCTGTTCGTCCGGGGTCGTCCACCCGGACGCGGGGTCTGCGGGGCGCCTGGTGATACTGGGGACATGAAGCTCAGCCGGCCGGTCTCCTGGTTCCTGCTCGCGTTCGGGGTGTGGTCTTGGTTCATCTGGATCACTTTCGCTAAGAACCTCTGGAACGACGGGAGCGGTCTCGCCTTCGACGACGCGGGCGACCCGACGGCCTACTTCTGGGTTCATCTGCTGCTCGCCATCACGTCCTTTGTCCTGGGGACGGTGGTCGGCGTGATCGGGTTGCGTGGGGTGCGCGCATTGCGTCGCGCACACGGATAGGAGTCACGGCGCGTGCTGGTCTTCCTGCTGGTGCTCATCGCGGTGCTCGCCCTGCTGGGCGGCGTCCACTGGTACGTATGGCGGCGCCTGGTGCGCGATGTGACGATGCGCGGGAGCGTGGCGCGCCGCCTGGGTACGGTCGCGGCCTTCGTGCTGCCGCTGCTCTCGCTCGCCGCCCTGGTCTCCGCGCGGGCCGGGGCTCCCTTCGTGCTCCAGCAGGCGGTGGCCTGGCCCGGCTTCCTGTGGCTGGCCCTGCTGCTGTACCTGACGCTGGCCCTCGTGGTCGGTGAGGCCGTCCGCCCGCTGCTGCGCCGCGTGCTGGACCGTCGCGCGGCGTCCGCCGAGGCCGTGCGCACGGCCTCGGCGGGCCCCGCGGCCGAGGCGCCCGGCGCGACCGGGGCCGGCCCGGCCGCGCCCTCCGGGAGCGGCGGGAAGCCCGTCTCCCCGGCTCCCGCCGGCCGGCGCGGTGCCGTGCCGGGCACGGGTGCCGTGGCCGCCGACGGCAACCTCCTCACGGACCGCCCCGACGCCCCGTCGGCGGGCGGCGAAGCCTCCGCCCGTGACGCGTCCGGCGGCCCGTCGTCCGCGCCTGCCGGGGCCGACCCGGACGGCCGTTCCCCCGCTGCCGCCGACGCGCCCGGCGGCCCCGGCACGCCCGACGTCCCGGCCGGCGGCGCCGCGGAGCCCCCGGCCGGCGCCACGGCCGTGTCGCGGCGGCTCTTCGTGTCGCGGGTCGTCGGCGGCGCGGCGGCCGCGGCCGCCGTCGGGACCGTGGGCCTCGGGACGTACGGCGTGCTCCGCGGGCCGCGGGTGAAGCGGGTGGTCGTGCCGCTGGCCAAGCTGCCGCGCGCCGCCCACGGCTACCGGATCGCCGTCGTCTCCGACATCCACCTCGGGCCGATCCTCGGGCGCGCCCACACCCAGCGCATCGTCGACTCCATCCACGCCGCCCAGCCCGACCTCGTCGCCATCGTCGGCGACCTCGTCGACGGCACCGTGGAGAACCTCGGGCCGGCCGCCGAGCCGCTCGCCCGGCTCACCGCCCGCCACGGCTCCTTCTTCGTCACCGGCAACCACGAGTACTTCTCCGGTGCGGACGCCTGGGTCGACCACGTGCGGGAACTCGGGCTGCACCCCCTGCGCAACGAGCGCGTCGAGATCGCGGCCGGCTTCGACCTCGCCGGTGTCGACGACGTCGCCGGCGAGAGCGAGGGCCAGGGGCCCGACTTCGGGCGCGCCCTCGGCGACCGGGACCGCGCGCGGGCGGCGGTCCTGCTCGCGCACCAGCCGATCGTGATCCACGACGCCGTCCGCCACGGCGTCGACCTCCAGCTCTCCGGCCACACGCACGGCGGGCAGCTCTGGCCCGGGAACTACCTCGCCGAGCTGGCCAATCCGACCGTGGCCGGTCTGGAGCGGTACGGGGACACCCAGCTCTACGTCTCCCGGGGCGCCGGCGCCTGGGGACCCCCGGTCCGCGTGGGGGCGCCCTCCGACATCACCCTCGTCCAGCTCGCATCCACGCAGACGTAGCGGAAGGTGTCACTCAAAGCACAGAGGCCGATACATGCTGCTCAGTCCCCTGAAGTCCCATATCCCGGACATATACCTGCGGTGTGAAGGTTTACTCTTCCACTTGTGAATTGCGTGTGATTGGGTGACGCCATCGCGGCATGGCCAGGGTGCCGCCGCGGCAGGGGTGGGCTCTAAAAAAGGAAGCACGGCAATGCGGTCGAAGGTCCGTCTGCGGATCCTCATCACTTGTGGAGTTCTCGTGGCCGCCGGGGTGGGAGGATGGCAGCTGCTGCCGTCCGACGACGTCCGGACCGACCCGATCAGCGTCGGCACGACCGACGAAGTGACCTCCCTCGACCCGGCCGGCGCGTACGACGCCGGCTCATGGGCGATGTACAGCAACGTCTACCAGTCGCTGCTGACCTTCAAGCCGGGCTTCACCACGCCGGTCCCGGACGCCGCCGACAACTGCAAGTTCGTGGGCGCGAAGCTGACCACGTACCAGTGCAAGCTGCGGGACGACCTCACGTTCTCCAACGGGCGCAAGGTCACGGCCGAGGACGTCAAGTACTCCTTCGAGCGGATGCTCGCCATCAAGGCGGACGTCGGTCCGGCCCCGCTCTTCCCGACCCTGAAGAACGTCGTGGCCGACGGCCAGACCGTCACGTTCAACCTCGGCGGCCGGGACGCGACCTTCCCGCTGAAGCTCGCCACGGGCGCCGGCTCGATCGTCGACCGCAACCAGTACCCGGCGAAGAAGCTGCGCCAGGGCAACACGGTCGACGGCTCGGGGCCGTACGTGCTCAAGGAGTTCAAGCCCGGCGAGAGCGCCCGGCTGGAGCCCAACCCGAACTACCGCGGCGCGATCGCCAGGAAGGGCTCCGCGGTCGTCGTCAAGTACTTCACCGAGTCCGAGCAGCTCGCCGCCGCGTGGAACACCAAGCAGGTCGACGTCACGCACCGGCAGATGCCGCCGGAGTTCCTGTCCCAGCTGGGCAGCGGCAAGGAGACGGCACGGATCACCGAGGCGCAGACCGCCGAGATCCGCAACCTCTACTTCAACGTGAAGTCCGGCTCTCCGATGGCGAAGAAGGCGGTCCGGCAGGCCGTCGCCGCCGTCATCGACCGCCCGGCGATCGTCACCGGTGCCTACCACGGCACGGTCGAGCCGCTGTACTCGCTCATTCCGCAGGGCTTCAACGGGCACAGCACGTCGTTCTACGACATCTACCCCGAGCCGTCCCGGGCGAAGGCCGTGAGCCTGCTCGCGAAGGCCGACGTCGAGACGCCGGTGTCCTTCACGCTGGGCTACCGCAAGGACGCCACCTACGGCGCCGAGGCGGCCGAGCTGAAGCGGCAGCTGGAGAAGACCGGGCTCTTCAAGGTCAAGCTCGTGGCGGCGGAGTGGAAGGACTTCCAGAAGGCGTACGCGAAGGGCGACTACGACGCGTACCCGGTCGGCTGGCTTCCCGACTTCCCCGACTCCGACAGCTTCACCGCTCCGCTCGTCGGCACGGACAACGCCATGCACAACGGGTTCGCGAGCCGGAAGATCGACTCGCTGATCTTCGCCACGCAGCAGTACAGCGACCGTGCCGCCGCCGCGAGTGACTTCGAGGCCATCCAGTCGGAGGTCGCCACGGACGTCCCGCTGGTGCCGCTGTGGCAGAAGAAGGACTACGTGCTGGCGACGGACGACGTGGCCGGTTCGCAGTACCTCACCGACGGCACCGGCATCTGGCGCCTGTGGGAGCTCGGCTGGATCTGAGCCGCCCGCCTTCCCGGCCACCGCGCCGGGGAAGGCGCTCCGGACGCTCCGAGGGGCCCGGCCCGTGCATCGCACGGACCGGGCCCCTCGCCGTTCGCGGGGGCGTGCCGTCCCGATGCCCGCCGGGGACGCCCCGCGGGTCTACTCCTCCGGCTGCCGCGCCTTCTTCGACCTCCTGGGCGCCTTCTCCGACGTGGGCTTGGGCATGCCCGAGGCCGCCATTCCCGCCGCCGTCGGCATGAAGTCGGCGAGCAGGTCGTGGGTCTCCCGTACCAGCGGCCGCAGCAGCCGGAAGCGGGAGAGCTGGATCGCCCGCGCGGTGACCGGGGCCAGCCGGTCCACCAGCCGCCGGCTGTTGGCGCAGCCCTCGGAGCGGTCGTACACCCAGAACAGCACCAGCCCCATCTGCTGGAGCCAGAGCAACTGCGGCAGCGGCTCCGCGAGTTCGGGATCGATCTTCACCGAGGCGCCGGAGATCACGCGGCGGTGGACCTCGATGGCGGCCTCGCGCGGGCCCTCGGACTCGGGGGAGAAGGGGCTGAGCGGGCTGTCCGGGTCGGCGGCGTTCTTGAAGAACTGGGACGCGAACTCGTGGTACGGCTCGGCGATGTCGAGCCAGCCGAGGAGGACCCCGCGGATACGGGCCGTGAGGTCCTTCTCGTCGCTGTCGAGGATGTCCGCGACGGCCGCCTGGTGCTCCTCGGCGATCCGGTCGTAGAAGCCCTGGACGAGGTGTTCCTTGGACGAGAAGTAGTAGTACGCGTTCCCGACCGAGACCCCGGCCTCCTGGGCGATCGCCCGCATCGTCGTCTTGTCGTAGCCGCGGTCCTTGAAGAGCCGGAGGGCGGTCTCGAGGATGAGGGTGCGGGTCTGCTCGCTCTTGGGCTGCTTGGCCGGGGCCTTGGCCGGACCGTTCGCGGCGGGCTCGGCGGGCTGCTCTTCCTTCACGTCCTTCACAGTGCCCGAGCCTAGCCGGGTGTGCCCGGTGTCTCGCACCGTCCGTCCTCGCAGGCCGGTCCGTGGGCCCGGACCGCCTCGCGCCAGCGGGCGGCGGCGAGGACCGTGGCGCGGGCGAAGGGCTGCCCGGCCGGGGTGGCCAGCCAGTGGGCGCGGGGTCGGTGTTCGGCCAGGGCCCAGAGGCAGACGATCCAGGCGGAGGCGCCGCGGTAGACCTGTCCCCGGTCCCCGACCACGGTGATCTCCCGCAGGGTGGAGGCGTGGTCGAGGTCCGGGAAGCGGCGCCGGGCCTCCTGGGAGGAGGCCGGCACCAGGTCGAGCGGGACGAGCTGCCGCTGGCGCATCAGCCAGTGCCGCAGGTGGACGCAGAGCGAGCACTGGGCGTCGTACAGCACCGTGAGGCGGTGTACGGGGGTGGTCGGCTGCACGGCCGTCGTCGTCACGGCCGGCTCACGCCCCGGCGCCCGGTGCGGGCGGGGCCCAGGGACCCTTGGCCGGCGCGGTCCAGCCCTGCGGCGGCACCGGCGGGATCTGCTCGCGCTCCATGACGCCCCGGCGGCGGATCTTGTTGAGGACGTAGACGTTGCCGAGGTGCATCACGCCGAGGACCAGGAGGACCACTCCGAGCTTGACCGACAGGGCCTCGAAGAGGGCCCGGGCGTCGAGGACGGCGTCGTCCTGGCTCAGGTAGAGGGCCACGAAACCGAAGTTGACCAGGTAGAAGCCGACCACCAGGAGGTGGTTGACGGCGTCGGCGAGCTTCTCGTTCCCGTGCAGGACGTCTGCCAGGAAGATCTTTCCGTTGCGGCTGAGCGTGCGGGCGACCCAGACGGTCAGGGCCACGCTGATCAGCAGGTAGACGATGTAGGCGACGACAGTGAGGTCCATGCCCCACCCTCCCTTGAACATGTTCAAAAGCTGACGGTCATGACTGTAGGGCTTCGACTGAACATGTTCAAGTCCTGCGTCGGAGGTCCGGAAAACCCCGGGCGACCGCCGGGCCCGCCGCCTACAGTCGGCCGGATGACGCTCCTTCACGACGTGGCCGGCGACGGTCCCTCCGCAGTCGTCCTGCTCCACTCCGGTGTCTGCGACCGGCGCATGTGGGACGGGCAGTTCGCGCACCTGGCGGAAGCCGGCCACCGGGTGGTGCGCTGCGACCTCCGCGGGTTCGGCGCGTCCCCGGTCGACGCGCCCCACCACCACGGCGAGGACGTCCTGGCACTCCTCGACGCGCTCGGCATCGAGCGCGCGGCGTTCGTCGGCTCGTCCTTCGGAGGCCGGGTCGCCCTGGACCTCGCCGCCCGCCACCCCCGGCGCGTCTCCGCGCTCGCGCTCCTGTGCGCCGGCATGCCCGGGCACGAGCCGAGCGCGGACCTGCGTGCCTGGGGCGGACGGGAGGACGCGCTCCTGGAGAACGGCGACATCGACGGCGCCGTCGCGCTCAACGTCGACACCTGGCTGGGCCCCGAGGCCGGGACCGAGACCCGCGAGCGGGTGCGGGAGATGCAGCGGCGTGCCTTCGACCTCCAGCTCGCCGCGCCCGACGCGTACTTCCCGGACGGCCCGGAGGCCGACGCCGCCGCCCTGGCCCGCGTCGACGTGCCGTGCCTGGTCGTCTCCGGCGCCCACGACGTGGCCGACTTCCGGCAGATCGCCGTCCGGCTCGCCGGCCTGCTGCCGCGCGCCCGGCACGTCGAGCTGGACTGGGCCGGCCATCTCCCGGCCCTGGAGCGCCCGGAGGAGACGGCCGCGCTGCTCGCCTCCTTCCTGGCCGCTCCGGCGGGGACGCGGCCGCCCTACGTGACGGAGGAGGTCACAGCCCCCGGCGTATCTGGTCGGTGATCGTCCGGTCGGTGATCCCCGTGTCCGCGGCGAGCAGGAACGCCTTCGACAGGATCACCGACAGCAGTCCGCCGTCCTCCTCGAACGGCAGGAAGACCTTGTCGTGGCCGCCCGCCGCGCCCCGGTCGGCCACGATGCACAGATAGGCGTCCTCCGGCTCCATCAGGACGTTGCCCGAGCCCAGATGGATCCGGTACGCGCGCAGTTCGCCCCGCACCCGCAGGAAGCGGTCGGTCAGCTCCACCCGGTCCGCGATCCGGGTGCGGGGCAGCAGCCGCGCCAGGGTCTCCCGCCGGATCCGTGCCGACTCCGTGAGCTCGCCGAACGACCAGCTCTCCCAGTACCCGTCGTACGCCCGCTCCTCTCCGCGGTCCCGCCACTGCGGATCGGCGCCGATCGACGCCACCGCGGTGAACAGGTCGACGTCCCGCAGCGCCTCCGACAGCACGAGCCGGGGCACGTCGGGCAGCGCGGCCCGCTCCCAGGCGCCCCGGCCCGCCGCGGCACGGCGCTCGAAGCGGACCTGGTCGGTGGAGCACAGCCGGGCGACGCCGTCGCCCCGCGCGCCCTCGTCGACCAGCTCGACGAAGAACCGGGCCCGCCAGTGGGCGCCTTCGCCCGCCGGGAGCCCGCCGGGCCGGGGCAGTTCCCGGACCATCTCGGAGGAGTACCCCTCCCCGAAGTACCCCAGGTGGTTCCCCCGCCAGCCCCGCTCCGTCATCAGCGCCCGCGCCTGGCCGTAGCGCAGGACGTGCCCGGCGAACCGGTTGGAGTAGGCGCCCGTCGCCACCTCGGCCGGGGTGAGCGGATAGACCTCCCGGAACACCTGCTTGAACGGCTGACGCAGTTCGCGCCCGGTCAGTTCGTCCCGCCACTCGGACACGTCCTCGCCCGAGGCCCGGACCGGATGCCACAGCCGCAGCCGCGAGCCGGGCCCCACCGGGGTGGCCGTGCCGCCCGCCCCGGCCAGCGCCCAGCCGCCGCCGGTGCGTTCCACGAGCCCCGCGCTCCAGGGCTCGCCGTCCCCGGCGACCTCCCAGAGCAGGGCGCGGGCGACGGCGCCGGTGACCGGGTGGTCGACGCAGTACCGTTCCCAGTCCTCCGCGGACCACGTGGTGCCGGCCGCCAGGTGCTCCTCCAGCCGGGTGCGCTCGGCGGTCAGCTCGGCCCGCAGCCCCTTCAGGGCCGCCCGGAGCGGCGCCAGCCGCTCGCCGTGCTCGTCCCGGACCGTCCTGGGCGGGGACTTCAGGACCCGGCCGCCGGGGCCCAGGAACGACAGCACGGCCGTGCCCGGCTCCCGTACCGACAGCACCGCGGTGTAGGCGCCGAGCTGCTCCTCGCGCATCCCGCGCCCGTCCAGGCCGTGCGTCGGCACGCCCCGCTCCCGCAGCATCGACGGGGTGAGGCCGGAGCGCGCCGCGACGGTCTCCAGGGCCGTGGCGATCCCCTTGAGCACCGTCCGGTTGCGGACCTGATTCGGCAGCCGGCCGAGCCACTGGACGGCCTGCTCGCCGGCCCGCCCCTCGCAGGTGCCGAGGACGGCGACGGCCGTGGTGGCCAGCGGCTGGTTGCGGCACATGCCTCCGGAGCCGCCGATGCCCGTCCCCGCGTGCAGCGCGATCGCGCCGGCCAGCGGGACGGCCCGGTCGGCGTCCGCGTCCAGGGCCGCCCACAGCAGTCCGCGGACCAGGCAGGTGTTGGTGTCGCCCGCGATGCCCGTGAGGCTCATCCCCCAGGGGTTCAGGTCGGACACCCGGTGCTCGGGCTGGACGGCGATCCCCTCCAGCAGCCGCCGCACCAGCTCCTGGCCGGACTCGGTCCGCGCCAGGAGGACGGCGGCGGTCCTCCGCCAGGCCCGGGTGGCCCGGGGCCGGTCCATGAGCACGCAGTGCCCGAGGAAGGCGGCCACACCTTCGCCGTCGAGCAGGTCCGCGTGGGCGGACCGCATCGCCGGGCCGAACGCGTCGAGGGAGTCCAGCAGATGGCGCGGCAGCCGGCCGTCGACGGGCGGCACCTCGCGGGCCAGCAGGGCGGCCAGCCGGTCGCGGACCGGCCGGTGGGAGTCGCCCTCGTACGTGACGAGGTCCGTCGCGCACCGGTGCAGCGCGCGCAGCCGTGCCCGGTCGGGTTCCTCGGACTCCTCCGCCGCCGACAGGGCGATCGGCACCAGGGCGAGGAAGCCCTCGCGCAGCTCGTGCGGGGCGACGGCGGCGTCCGGGCCCACCAGCCGGGCCAGCAGCACATCCGACTCGGCCGTGGACCAGCCCAGCCGCTGCCCGGCCAGTTCCGTCAGGACCGCCGCGGCGCCCCGGTCGCCCCGCCGGCAGATCCTCGCCTGCAGCAGCAGCGCGCACTCCCGCCGTCCCGCCGCGTCCAGGGAGTCCACCAGCTCCCCGGCCCGCCCGTCGCGCACGGCCTCGTCCAGCCTGTTCGCCAGGCCCGTCGTCCCCACCATGGGTACGAAGGTAGGCGACGGCGCCGACAACGTCCGCGCGAGGGTTCAGCGTTCGGTGCCGAACCGCCGGACGCCGGGGACGAGCGCCGTGCCCAGGCAGCAGCCGCTCACGGCCACCGCGGCGACGACGAGCGGGACCTCCGGCCCCCAGACGGAGGCGGCGACCGGTGCCAGGACGTAGCCGAGCGGCATGGCGGCGAGCGAGAGGAGCCAGTCGTAGGACGTCACCCGGGCCAGGGCGTGGGCGGGCACGGCCTGTTGGACGGCGGTCTCCCAGACGGGGGAGAGGAAGCCGAGGCCGGCCTGGGCGACCCCGTAGGAGGCGATCGTCAGCGGGGCGGGCGCGGAGACGGCGAGCAGCACCAGCGGCAGCGCGTAGACGGCGAGGCCGAGGTTGGCGGTGAGGACGGGCCGGCGGGGGCGGGCGCGGTGGGCCAGCAGCGAGCCGGCCAGCAGCCCGATCGCGCCGACCTGGAGGAAGGCCACCCAGGTGCCCCGGCCGCCGGGCTGGGAGAGGGCGAGGGCCGGGCCGAGGGTCATCAGGACGGCCGCGGCGCCGTTCCAGGCGCTGTGCCCGACGAGGCTGGTCCAGTACCAGTCGCGGGTGCGGACCTCCCGCCATCCCTCCTTGAGGTCGGCGCGCAGCGAGCGGCGGGGGATCGGGACGCGCCGGACGCGTACGGCCGACAGCAGGGCGGCGCTCGCGGCGAAGGTGGCCGCGTCCAGGACGAAGGCCCAGCCGGGTCCGACGGTCAGGATCAGCGTGCCGGCGAGGGCGGGGCCGCCGAGGCGGGTGGCGCTGCGGGTGATGCCCATCGCGGCGTTGGCCCGCTGGAGGGCCCCGGGCGCGACGGTGCCCGTCACCAGGGGCGCGCCGGTCGGCATGGCGAAGGCGCCGGCCGCGCCGCCGACGACCTCGGCGGCGGCGATGAGCCACAGGGTGGGTTCGCCGCCGAGGAGCTGGATGCCGACGAGGAGTTGGGTGGCGCAGCGGACGAGGTCCGTGGTGAGGGCGATCGTCCGGGCGTCGAAGCGGTCCCCCACGACGCCGCCCAAGGGCAGCAGGAGCAGCTTGGGGACCATCGCGCAGGCCAGCACGAGGGCGAGCGCGGAGGCCGAACCGGTCGCCTCCCAGACGGCGATGGCGAGCGCCGCCGGGATGACGGAGTCGCCGAGCAGGGAGAGTGTGCGGCCGGTGAACAGCAGCCGGAAGGGGCGGGTGCGCAGGGGGTGCGGGACGGGAACGGGCGGGGACGCGGGAGCGGTGTCGGACGGGGCGGCAGACATGAAGGGGAGAGTATTTCGGTTCCGAATAATTCGTCAACGAAATATTCGGAACCGAAAGTTCAAGGACGGGGACGTACGATCGACCCATGGAGCCGACCGAGCCCACCGGGCCGACGCAGCGGGACTGGACCGACGAGCACGTGGACCGCTGGCAGCCCGTCCTGCCGGACCTCGACCCGGTCGTCGAGGGTGCGGTCACGCGCATGAAGAAGCTCTCGGTCCATCTGCGCCGCGTGCGCGAGCAGTCCCTCGTCGACTTCGACCTGGAGCGCCATGAGTTCGACACGCTCCACAAGCTCGCCGGGCGCGGCGGCAGCGCCGCCCCCTCGGAACTCGCCCAGGACCTCGACCTGGCGCCCGCCTCGGTCACCGGCCGCCTCGACGCGCTGGAACGGCGCGGTCTGGTGCGCCGCACGCAGTCCACGACCGACCGGCGCCGGGTGGTCGTCGAGCTCACGGACACCGGCCGCCAGACGTGGCGGGGGGCGATGGACGTCCTGGGTCACGAGGAGTACCGGCTGCTCGGCGTCCTCGACGAGGGCGAGCGGGCCCGGCTCAACGACATGCTCCGCAGGATCATGCTCGTCGCGGAGGAGCCGGGCGGCCCGAAGCCCTGGCACGGCTGACCCCCGGACGCCGCCGGCCCGGAGGTACGCCGCCGGCCCCCGGCGGATGTCGGTGGCGGCCCCTACCCTGCGGGCATGGGAAAGGTGACCTTCGTCGACGAGGCGACCTCGGGGGAGCGGCGCGAGGCCGGCGGCCTCGACGCCGCCGAAGAGCGGCTCACCCTGCGCGAACTGATCCGCCGTCGGGTCGCGTGCGAGGTCGCGCCGGGCGAGGCGGAGAGTGCGTACGCGCGAGCCGTCGCGGCCTTCGGGCGCAACGGCTTCCTGGTGCTGGTGGGGGACCGTCAGATCGAGGAGCTGGACGAGACGGTGGAGCTGGACCGGGACACGGAGGTCACCTTCCTCAGGCTCGTCCCCCTGGCCGGGGGCTGAGGAAGGCGACCCGTACGGCCTGCCGCCGCCGGCGACGGGCGGACCGTCAGACGCTCAGCGAGCGGGCGAAGTTGAGCTGGCCCATCACCCAGTGGATGGTGTCCGGTCCGGTCGCCGGGATCATCGTGGCGTGGTGCCGGCCGCCGCTGGTCACCGTGACCTGGATGAAGCCGGTCGTCTTCTTCTCCTTCATCAGGAGGAAGAGCAGACCCACCAGGCACAGCAGCGCGAAGATGATGGCCAGCACGATCGCGACCGTCGGGATCTTCTCCTCGGTCCGCGACATGTCCATCGCGTTCCACACCGCGCCCTTGAGCGGCATCGACCCGGCCGGAGTGATGATCTGGTCCCCGACGACGGTGATGTCGCCGAGGCTCAGCTGCGCACCGCCCCCCTGCCCCATCGGCGCGTGCTGCGGCGGCACGGGGACACCACCCGGCAGGGTCGGCTGGTAGCCCGCGCCCGAGGCCGGCTGCGGGTACCCGTAACCGGGCGTTCCCGCCTGCGGATAGCCGTAGGGAGGCGTCCCCGACCGCCCGTCGGGACCCCACTGGTACTCCCCGTCCGCATAAGGGTTCGGCTTGCTCATCAATCCCCGCTCTCCTGGGCCGCCAACGCTGCCTCAGATCCTGGCACATGAGCACCGCGCACGCGGAAGGCCCCGACTCCTCGGGGGAGTCGGGGCCTTCCGCGTGCGAGCGGACGCGGCGCGCGGCCGCGTCAGCGGGTCAGAAGCGACGCGTGATCAGCGCGCGCTTGACCTCCTGGATCGCCTTCGTGACCTCGATGCCACGCGGGCAGGCGTCCGTGCAGTTGAACGTCGTGCGGCAGCGCCACACGCCGTCCTTGTCGTTCAGGATCTCCAGGCGCTGCTCGCCCGCCTCGTCACGCGAGTCGAAGATGAAGCGGTGCGCGTTGACGATCGCGGCCGGACCGAAGTACTGGCCGTCGTTCCAGAAGACCGGGCAGGACGACGTGCACGCGGCGCACAGGATGCACTTGGTGGTGTCGTCGAAGCGCTCGCGGTCCTCGGCGGTCTGCAGGCGCTCGCGCGTCGGCTCGTTGCCCTTGGTGACCAGGAACGGCATGACGTCCCGGTACGCCTGGAAGAAGGGCTCCATGTCGACCACGAGGTCCTTGAGCACCGTCAGGCCCTTGATGGCCTCGACCGTGATCGGCTTCTCGGGGTTGATGTCCTTGATCAGCGTCTTGCAGGCGAGCCTGTTCTTGCCGTTGATCCGCATCGCGTCCGAGCCGCAGATGCCGTGCGCGCACGAGCGGCGGAAGGTCAGCGTGCCGTCGACGTCCCACTTGATCTTGTGAAGGGCGTCGAGCACACGCTCCTTCGGGTCGATCTCGATCTGGAAGTCCTCCCAGACCGACGCGTCCGACACCTCGGGGTTGAAGCGGCGGATGCGCATCGTGACCGTGATGTACGGGGAGGCGGCGGACTCCGCCTCGACCTTGTCCAGTACGGGGGTAGCCATCAGTACTTACGCTCCATCGGCTGGTAGCGGGTCTGGACGACCGGCTTGTAGTCGAGACGGACGGTCTCGGAGCCGTCCTCGCCGACCTCGCGGTACGCCATGGTGTGACGCATGAAGTTGACGTCGTCGCGGTTCGGGTAGTCCTCGCGGTAGTGACCGCCGCGGGACTCCTTGCGCGCCAGGGCCGAGACGGCCATGACCTCGGCCAGTTCGAGCAGGTTGCCCAGCTCGATGGCCTCCAGGAGGTCCGTGTTGAAGCGCTTGCCCTTGTCCTGGATGGACACGTTCTCGTAGCGCTCGCGGAGCTCGGCGATCTTCTCGACGGCCGTCTTGATCGTCTGCTCGGTGCGGAACACCATCACGTTGGCGTCCATCGTCTCCTGGAGCTCGCGGCGCAGGTCGGCGACCCGCTCGCTGCCCGTGGAGGTGCGGAGCTTCTCGATCATGGAGACGACGAGGGCCTCCGGGTTCTCCGGCAGCTCGACGAAGTCGGCCTTGGCGGAGTACTCGGCGGCGGCGATGCCCGAACGGCGCCCGAAGACGTTGATGTCGAGCAGCGAGTTCGTGCCCAGGCGGTTGGCGCCGTGCACGGAGACACAGGCGACCTCGCCGGCCGCGTACAGACCCGGCACGACGGTGGTGTTGTCGCTGAGGACCTCACCCTCGACGTTGGTCGGGATGCCGCCCATGGCGTAGTGCGCGGTGGGCTGGATCGGGATCGGGTCCGTGTAGGGCTCGATACCGAGGTACGTGCGGGCGAACTCGGTGATGTCCGGGAGCTTGGCGTCGAGCTGCTCCGGCGGGAGGTGCGTCAGGTCCAGGTAGACGTGGTCGCCCTCGGGGCCGCAGCCGCGGCCCTCGCGGATCTCCGTGTAGATGGAGCGCGAGACGACGTCACGGGACGCGAGGTCCTTCATGACCGGCGCGTACTTCTCCATGAAGCGCTCGCCGTCCTTGTTGCGGAGGATGCCGCCCTCACCGCGGGCGCCCTCCGTCAGCAGGATGCCCATGCGCCAGATGCCCGTCGGGTGGAACTGGAAGAACTCCATGTCCTCCAGCGGCAGGCCGCGGCGGTAGCAGGCCGCCTGGCCGTCACCGGTCAGGGTGTGCGCGTTGGAGGTCACCTTGAAGAACTTGCCGGTGCCGCCGGACGCGTAGATCACGGCCTTGGCCTGGAAGATGTGGATCTCGCCGGTGGCCAGCTCGTAGGCCACCACACCGGCGGACTTCTTGACGCCGTCGACCTCGGTGATCAGCTGGTCCAGGACGTAGAACTCGTTGAAGAACTCCACGCCCTCCTTGACGCAGTTCTGGTACAGCGTCTGGAGGATCATGTGGCCGGTGCGGTCCGCGGCGTAGCAGGACCGGCGGACCGGGGCCTCGCCGTGGTTGCGGGAGTGACCGCCGAAGCGGCGCTGGTCGATGGTGCCGTCCGGGGTCCGGTTGAACGGCAGGCCCATCTTCTCCAGGTCGAGGACGGCGTCGATGGCCTCCTTCGCCAGGATCTCGGCGGCGTCCTGGTCGACCAGGTAGTCACCGCCCTTGACCGTGTCGAAGGTGTGCCACTCCCAGTTGTCCTCCTCCACGTTGGCCAGCGCGGCGGCCATGCCGCCCTGCGCGGCGCCCGTGTGGGAGCGGGTGGGGTAGAGCTTCGTCAGCACGGCGGTGCGGCTGCGCTTCGTCGCCTCGATGGCGGCGCGCATGCCCGCGCCACCGGCGCCGACGATGACGGTGTCGTACTTGTGGATCTTCATGACGTGGTTACCTCAGCCCCGTGCCTAGCGGATGTTCGGGTCGAAGGTGAAGATCACCAGCGTGCCCAGAAGGATGGTGAACACCGTGGCGGTGTACAGCAGGCCCTTGAGCCACAGGCGCGTGTTCGCGCGCTCCGCGTAGTCGTTGACGACCGTGCGGAGGCCGTTGGCGCCGTGCAGCATGGCCAGCCAGAGCATCAGCAGGTCCCAGACCTGCCAGAACGGGGACGCCCAACGGCCGGCCACGAAGGCGAAGCCGATCTTGGAGACGCCGCCGTCCAGGAAGAGCTGGATCAGCAGGTGGCCGAGGACCAGGACGACCAGGACGACGCCCGAGAGGCGCATGAAGAGCCATGCGATCATCTCGAAGTTGCCCCGGGTCGCCCGCGGCGTCCTGCCGGTGCGCTTGCGGGGGGCCTCGATGAACGGGGCCGGGTTGTCCACGTCGTAGTGGGGCGCGCCCTCGACGGGACCGATCGCGGACTGGGTGTCAGCGGACATGTGCGGCCTCAGCTCCCGAACAGTTCACGTGCGGCGTGGCCGAGGACGGGGTACAGCGAGCCCGCCATCAGCACGACCCAGATGCCCACGACGGTCCAGAGCATCTGCTTCTGGTAGCGCGGGCCCTTGGACCAGAAGTCCACGGCGATGACCCGGAGGCCGTTCAGCGCGTGGAAGAGGATGGCGGCGACGAGGCCGTACTCGAGGAGTGCGACGATCGGCGTCTTGTACGTGGCGACGACATCGTCGTACGCCTCGGGGGAGACGCGGACGAGAGCGGTGTCCAGCACGTGTACGAACAGGAAGAAGAAGATGAGGACGCCGGTGACTCGATGAGCCACCCAGGACCACATTCCTTCCCGGCCGCGGTACAGCGTTCCAGCCGGCACGGAAAAACCCTCCGGGAGCGGGGATCAGGGTCGGCCGGCTTCAGTGTCGGTCTGACCCGGCCGGGTACGGTCCACCGGCCCTGGTCATCGTAGCGACGACTCGTCGGTTCGCTCGCGCGGGGTCCATAGGTGTGATCAAAGAGGCACGGACGGGCTATCGCGTGCGCCCGGATCACCGCATTCCGGACGCCTTTACGGGGGTCGGGGGCGCGCCGACCCGGTGGGCGAGCCGGGAGCGGGTCAGCCGGCGCAGTTCGTCGGCGGCCGTCGCGCGCTCCTCGTCCGGTTCGTTGCCGAGCCGTGACCGGATGCCGGCCAGGACCCGGTCGAGCCGTTCCGTCGGCCGCACGCCGTCGAGGCTGATCACGAACGCGTGCCCGAACCTGCTCTCGTACGCCGCGTGGGCGGCCCGCAGCGCGGTGTGCGCGGCCTGCGGCGCGTCGGGGTGGGGAGCCGCCGAGGACTCGCCCGCCAGGGCCTCGTCGACGTCGGCGACGGACAGGTCGTAGCCGGCCTCGTCGGCCGCGGCGAGTAGCGCGTCGAGTGTCGGGTACGGGCGATGGGCGGCCACTCGTTCGGCCCAGCGACGGCTGCCGCAGCAGGTCAGCAGGAGTGCCACGGCCGCGCCGGGCGTCGCCGTGTTGAAGCGGGCCAGCCCGGTCGGTGCGGTGAGAGGGGTGGGGCCCGTGTTCTGGGCGGGTATGGCAGGGGAGCCCGGGGGACGGGACGGGACAGGGGTCTCGCGGGTCAGCGTGGGCTCCGTGAAGGGTGGGGTGGTTGTGTCACCACGCTATCGACGAGAGGAAAGAAGTGTCCGAAGGATGCGCGAATTTCACCCGGAAGGGAGAGTTTCGGAACATCTGATGGACGTCGTTGACCGTGCACCGAATGGACCTGTTCGTTCGTATGAGGGAGTATTTCGGGTGATGCGGTACTCCATACGTGGGCCCCACCGGGGCCCGACCCTGCTGGCGGCGGCGGCGACCCTGGTCGTCGTGACCGCCTGTTCCTCCCCGTCCGGCTCCGGTACGAGCGGCGAACCCTCGGCCGACGCGGCTCCGGCCACGTCGGCGCCGCCGAGCCCGACCCCCACCCCTACCCCCACGCCCACGCCCACCCGGACGTATCCCCTGTCCACGGCCCCGCGCACGGTGCCCGCCGTCCGCGCCCACGAGCCGGCCCGCGGTCCCGGCTGGCGTCCCGTGCCCGCCGCCGGCGTCGTCGTCGCCCGGGGCAGCGAGGCCCTCGCCGACGAGGGCCGCCTGCTCGCCGGCGAGCTGAAGATCCGCTACCGCGGCGCGGTCGCCGCCCGCCCCGGCGACGTCGAGCTCGCCCTCGGCGGCGCGGGTGCCGCCGAGTCGTACCGGCTGACCACCCGGGACAACCGGGTGCGGATCACCGGCCCCGACGAGGCCGGGGTGTTCTACGGCACCCGCACCCTCAAGCAGTCCGTGCGCGGCACCGGCGCGATGCCCGAGGGCGTCGTCGACGACGCGCCCGCCAAGCCGCAGCGGGGGCTGAACGTCGACATCGCCCGCAAGTTCTTCACCGCGAGCTGGATCGAGGGCCGGCTCCGTGAGATGGCCGACCTCAAGCTCAACCAGTTCGGGCTCCACTTCTCCGACGACCAGGGCTTCCGGATCGAGTCCGACACCCACCCCGAGATCGTCTCGGCGCAGCACCTCAGCAAGGCCGAGGTGCGCCGGATCCTCGCCCTCGCGAAGACCCTGCACATCACGGTCGTGCCCGAGATCGACTCGCCCGGGCACCTCGGCGCCGTCCTGCGCGCCCACCCGGACCTGCGGCTCCTCAACGTGCAGGGGGTCCCGCGCCAAGGAGCCATCGACATCTCCAAGCCCGGCTCCGCGCGGCTCGTCGACGAGCTGCTGCGCGAGTACGCCGGCCTCTTCCCCGGCGGCTGGTTCCACGTCGGCGCCGACGAGTACCAGGCGCTGACGGTCCGCTCCCCGGAGACCTCCTATCCGCAGCTGGCGACCGCCGCACGGCAGAAGTACGGCCCGCAGGCCAGGGTCCAGGACCTCGCGGAGGGCTGGCTCGACGACCGGGCGGCCGTGGTCCGCGACGCGGGCAAGACCGCGAAGGCATGGAACGACGGCTTCTTCCGGGGCGGGATCGTCACCGCCGACAAGGACATCGAGGTCGAGTACTGGACCGGCAAGGAGATCGGGGCGCGGCCGCCCGCCGAGTACCTGAGCGAGGGCCGCAAGGTCGTGAACCTGAACGACGAGTACCTCTACTACGTCCTCGGCCAGCCGAACGACTTCGTGTACCCGACCGGCCGGCGCATCTACGAGCAGTGGACCCCGCGCGTCCTGCGCGGCACGACGGCGGTGCCCGCGCGCTACGACGCGCAGATCCTGGGCGGCCGGTTCGCCGTCTGGTGCGACCTGGCGGGGGCGCAGACCCCGGCCCAGGTGGCGACCGGGATCCGGATGCCGCTGACGGCGACCGCGCAGAAGCTCTGGGACGCGCGGAAGCCGACGCTGACCTGGGAGCAGTTCCGGACGCTCGCCGCGCAGGTGCGCTGACCCGATCCGAGCCGCCCGGATCCGCCCGGACCGACCTGATCCGGGCGGCGTCCGACCCCTATGCAGCACGCCGGGACGACTGGCATGATTCCGGCCTCGCAGTGACGTAATCGCGCCAGGTGGCGCAGTAAGAGTCAGTACTGCGTCCGCAACGGGAGGCGTCCATGGCGTCGGCAACCTCGGCCACGAGCCGAAGCGTGCTGGAACTGATCGACCGGGCCGATGAACGGAGTCTGGCCGCGGCCGGTCTCGCCTGCCTGGACCGGTGTCTGCCCCTGCTCGCCCCCGAGGGGGCGGAGGTGCTGCGGCCCGTCTGGGCGGCGGTGGCCCGCGGCGACGGCGGCGCCTGGTGCGAGTCGCTCGCCAAGGCCCGGGGCGATCTGGACGAGGTCCCCGCGGGCGACGAGGCGGCCCAGGGGGTCCGGGAGATGCTGGCCGAGGCCCCCGCCGAGTGGGCGGCCGAGCCGCTGCGCGAATGGGCCTCCTCCTGCTCCCACGCGGCGCTCGCGCTGCACGGGCGGTACGACGGCGCGGGCGGCGCGACCGAACTGGTCGACCGCTGCCGGGCCGGCGACGCGGACGGGGCGGGCCCGCTGCTCGCCGGCGAACTGCGCCGCCAGCACACCGTCCTCGAATCCGTCGCCCACGGCCCGACCGGTCTGCGCCGGGCCCGCGAACTCTCCACCGAGGGCGGCCGCGTGCTCCGCGCGGTGGTCTCGCGCCGGGCACGCACCTCCTGACGGAGCTCCCGGGCGCACGCCCTCCGGCACGGAGCCCGGCCCGAACGGCCTGAACACCCGAGGCGGCGGCCCTCCGCGGACGATGTCCGCGGAGGGCCGCCGGCCTCCGGACCCTGCGCCTCCGGACTCCCGCGCCTCCGGCTCCTACGCCTCCGGACCCTGCGCCTCGATCGAGGCGATCGTCTCCGCGACGTCCCGCTCCGCCTGACCCTTGTCGAGGCCCAGACCGGAGAGGACCCCCTTGCCGTCCTCGAACTCCAGGAGCGCCAGCAGGATGTGCTCGGTGCCGACGTAGTTGTGGCCCAGGCGCAGTGCCTCGCGGAACGTCAGCTCCAGGACCTTCTTCGCGCCCGCGTCGTACGGGATGAGCTCGGGCACCTCCTCGGCGGCCGCCGGCAGCGTGGCCTCGACGGCCTCGCGCAGCCGCTCCGGGGTGACGCCGCGGCCGTCGATCCAGCGCGCGGCGAGACCCTGGGGTTCGGCGAGCAGACCGAGGGCGAGGTGGCCGGTGAGCGTCTCGGTGCCCCCAGCGGCCCGGGCCTCGTTGTGCGCGGCCACGACGACGTTCCTGGCCCGCGGGGTGAACCGGCTGAACCCCGCGTCGGGGTCCATCCTGGCGGCGTCCGTGTCCTTCGGGACGAACCGCTTCTGGGCCGCCTGCCGGGTGACGCCCATGCTCCTGCCGATGTCGGTCCAGGAGGCGCCCGAGCGCCGGGCCTGGTCCACGAAGTGGCCGATCAGATGGTCGGCCACGTCTCCGAGGTGGTCCGCCGCGATGACGGCGTCCGAGAGCTGGTCCAGCGCGTCCGTGTGGACCTTCTTGATCGCCTCGATGAGGTCGTCGAGGCGGACGGGGTGGCTCATGCCGACTGGTTTCGTCATGGTGCAACCCTAGGTTGACAGTAGAGGGGTGTCAACCTTCGGTTGACAGTGGATCGCCCGCCATGATGATCGTCATGACGACGACCGAGAACGCCGAGTACGCAGAGGGCGCCACCGCGCCGGGCATCACCGCCGACGACCTCCAGCACGCCGTCCGTCTCTCCCTCACCACCCTCCGGGCCGCTGCCGCCGCCGGCACCACCGCCGGCTGGGACCGGCCCGCCGGACCGCTGACCTGGAGCTGCTGGGAGACCGTCGAGCACCTCGCCGACGACCTCTTCGCCTACGCCGCGCAGCTCGGCCCCGAGAGTCCGCCGCTCGACGGGGAGGTGCCCTTCCGCTGGGAGCGCCGGCGCGAGGGCGGACCCGCCAACGTCACGTTCGCCGACCCCGCCGCCGGGCTCCCGGGTCTGCTCCAGGTCCTCGAGGCGTGCGGGGCGATGCTGACCGCCCTGGTCCGCACGACGCCGGCCGACCGGCGCTCGTACCACGGGTTCGGGATCTCGGACGCGGAGGGGTTCGCCGCCATGGGCATCGTGGAGACCCTCGTGCACACCCACGACATCGCGACCGGACTCGACGTCGCCTGGACGCCGCCCGCCGGGCTGTGCGGCCGGGTCCTGACCCGGCTCTTCCCCGACGCTCCCGCGGACACCGACCGTTGGGCCACCCTGCTGTGGGCGACGGGGCGCGGCGAGCTGCCGGGCCGGGAGCGGCTCACGTCCTGGCGCTGGTACGGCGAGGTCAGGGACACGCGCCCCGGGTCGTGAAGGAGGACGACCGGGGCCGCCACCCCCCACAGGAGAGGCCCCGGTCGCCGTCCGCCGGGGCCGCAGCACGGCCCCGTACTCCTATCAGCGCCGCGCATGCGTTTTCTGTCACACCGCACGGCGACCGCAGAAGGTTGCAGGTTGTACGAAGAGCGGACGAACATGGACCGGACGCACATGGACGGGATGCCGGGGTAGGACGTAGCGTGCTGCTGCGCGCCGGGCGGCGTGGCGGTGGTGACCAGCCGCGATGACGAACAGGTTGTGGGGAGTGCTGGGGGACGACGCGGAGCTGACGGCCGCTGTGCTCGCTGCGCAGAACGGGGACGAGGACGCGTTCCGTACTGTGTACCGCGCCGTGCATCCCCGGTTGCTCGGCTACATACGGACGCTCGTCGGTGACACCGACGTCGAGGACGTCGCCTCCGAGTCCTGGCTGCAGATCGCCCGTGACCTGGACCGCTTCAGCGGCGACGCGGACCGCTTCCGCGGCTGGGCGGCGCGCATCGCCCGCAACCGGGCGCTCGACCACCTCCGGATGAGGGGCAGGCGGCCCGCCGTGGGGGGCGACGAGACCGAACTCACCGACAAGCCGGCCCTGTCCGACACCGCGGACGAGGCCATGGAAGCGCTGGCCACCGGCCACACCATGAACCTGATCGCACAGCTGCCGCAGGACCAGGCCGAGGCCGTGGTGCTGCGGGTCGTCGTCGGCCTGGACGCCAAGAGCGCCGCCGACACGCTGGGGAAGCGCCCCGGAGCCGTACGGACCGCGGCGCACCGCGGTCTGAAGAGACTCGCCGAACTCCTGGGCGCCGACGATCCGGCCGCAGGTCAGCTGGGTGGCGTACCTCCGCAGCGCGGTCGCGGGCCGGAGGCCCAGGCCTCCGGCGGTGTGACGCAATCGCGCGCGCGGACGCAGAAGGACATGTGATGGCCGACGAGCGGTACCAGTGGCTCGACCAGGAGGCCGCGGAGCGGCTGCTCCGCGGCCTGCCGGTCGACCCTCTCGACGGTGACGCCCGCGACCAGGCCGAACGACTCGCCCACGCCCTCGACGCGGCCCGGCAGCCGGCCGTCGACCCCGCGGCGCGGGAGGAGCTCCCCGGCGAGGCGGCGGCCCTGGCCGCCTTCCGCCGGGCGACGGCGGCACGCGCCGCCATCTCCCTGCCCGCCGCCGCGGACCTCGCGGGGCCGCTGCCCGCGTCCGGCGCCGCCGAACTGCACGGGGTGCGGATCGGGCGGCTCCCCGCCGCCCGGCGGTGGGGACGCTCGGTCCGCTACGGGCTGGCCGCCGCGGTGGCGGCCGTCGCGGTCGGCGGCGTCGCCGTCGCGTCCGGTACGGGCCTCATCCCGACGCCCTTCGACGAGCCCCCCGCGCCCGCCGGCTCGGTCACGGTCGCGGACAGCCCCGAGCCGCTGGTCTCCGGCGGCCCGGACGACGGCTTCGGCACGGTCACCCCGTCCGCGCCGCCCTCGACCGACGACCTGCGGCCCGGCCCCTCCTCCTCGCCGTCCGCGCCCGGCGTGACCGAGACCCCCGGCGTGAGCGGCACGCCGAGCCGGGACACCCCGGAGCCGGGGAAGAGCAGCAAGGACACGGAGTGGGACGCCGGCGCCCTGCGCACCCGGATCCTCAAGGCGTGTCAGGACCTCAAGGACGGAAGCATCTCCGACAGCGACCGGCGCCGGCTCACGGACTCCGCGGAGACCGGCGAGACCGTGCGCCGCTACTGCGACCGGATCCTGGCCGGCGGATCCTCGGGCACCGCCGAGGGAAGCTCGGGACGCGCGTCCGGCGGTACGGGCGACTCGGGCGGCGACGGCTCCACGGGGAGCGGCGACCGGGGCGACTCCCGGGAGTCGGGCGGAACCACCGGGCGCGTCGGCGGGGTGAGCCGCACCGCGGCCGACGCCCCGGACGGCGGTTCCCTCTCGGCGGAGACCCTCCGGACGGCTCCCGCGCCGGTCCTCACGCTCGCCTCCGCGCCCGTGTGAGACGCGGGGTGTGACACTTTTCGGCCGCGCGGCGCAGTACTGAGTGAGCCGACTGGTCATCGGCCGCGCGAGTGAGCCGGGGTTCCCCCCGTACCTTCGGCTCCGCGCACGGCGCGGGTGGGACACGTTCCCCCGGTCCCACCCGCGCCCTCTCTTCCCCGCTGTCGCGGGTCGCGTCCTACCAGTGGACGACGACCTTGTCGCCGACCTTCACCTGGTCGAAGAGCGAGGAGACCTTGCCCCGGTCCCGGACGTTGACGCAGCCGTGCGAGGCGCCGTTGTAGCCCCGGGCCGCGAAGTCGGACGAGTAGTGCACGGCCTGGCCGCCGCTGAAGAACATCGCGAACGGCATCGGCGTGTGGTAGATCGTCGAGACGTGGTTGCGGCTCTTGGAGTTCACCTGGAAGGTGCCCTCACGGGTGGGGGTGTTCTCCGAACCGAAGCGGACGTCCATCGACGAGACGACCTTGCCGTCGATCATCCAGGCGAGCGTCCTGCTCTCCTTGCTGATGCACAGCACCCGGCCCGTCATGCAACGGGCGTCCGGCTTGTCCAGCTTGTTGGTGGTGGACGGCTTCAGCTCGTCCGCCGTCGGCTCGTGGGTCATGGCGACCAGCTTCTGCCAGGTCGTCTCGTCCACCGAGCCGGTCTCCGGCAGCTCCCGCTTCTTCTGGAAGCCCTTCACCGCGCCGCCGGTCATCGTGCCGTAGAAGCCGGTGGGGGCACGGTCGAAGTACCCGATCTGGCGCAGTCGCGCCTGGAGTTCGCGTACCTGCTTGTTCTCGTCGCCGTCCTTCATCAGCACCTTGGCGGCGGGCGCCGAGGAGCTGGGGGAGGCGGTCGTGGGTGCGTCGGACGGCTTGTCGTCCGACGGGGTCGACGCCTCGCCGGACGGCGAGGCGGGGGCCGAGGCCGAGGAGGAGGGCGCCGACGGACTCGCCGTCTCCTCCGGACCGGCTGCCTGTGCCTTGCAGCCGGTGACGACGGCCACGGCGACCGCGGCCACGAGTGCTCTGCGAATGACGGACGAACGTTGCATCGGACATGCCCCCCGAGACGTGTGTGTGTACTTATTGGATGCTTACCGGGGCCGCTTGGTTGCGCACCCCTGCAAAGTCCGGAGCATGCTGTGAGGAAGGTCCCAACGAGCGGCTCTCCACCCGCCGCACGGCCACGGCTACAGTCCGTCGCGAGGGTCGGTACCCACCAGTAGGTCTATCGGGAGGCACAGCAGATGGCGCGCGAGTCGGAATCCGGGCTGCCCATTGAGCCGGTCTACGGACCGGACGCGCTCGACGGGTGGGATCCGGCCGGGAAGCTGGGCGAGCCGGGTGCGTACCCCTTCACCCGCGGTGTGTACCCCTCGATGTACACCGGCCGGCCCTGGACCATGCGGCAGTACGCCGGCTTCGGCACCGCCGTCGAGTCCAACGCCCGCTACAAGCAGCTGATCGACAACGGCACGATGGGCCTGTCGGTCGCCTTCGACCTGCCGACCCAGATGGGCCACGACTCCGACGCCCCGATCGCGCACGGCGAGGTCGGCAAGGTCGGCGTGGCCATCGACTCCCTCGACGACATGCGCGTGCTCTTCGACGGGATCCCGCTGGACAAGGTCTCGACGTCGATGACCATCAACGCCCCCGGCGCGCTGCTGCTCCTGCTGTACCAGCTCGTGGGCGAGGAGCAGGGCGTCGCGGCGGACAAGCTGACCGGCACGATCCAGAACGACGTGCTCAAGGAGTACATCGCGCGCGGGACGTACATCTTCCCGCCCAAGCCGTCGCTGCGGCTGATCGCGGACATCTTCAAGTACTGCCGGGCCGAGATCCCGAAGTGGAACACCATCTCGATCTCCGGCTACCACATGGCGGAGGCCGGTGCCTCGCCCGCGCAGGAGATCGCGTTCACCCTGGCCGACGGCATCGAGTACGTCCGTACCGCCGTCGCCGCGGGCATGGACGTGGACGACTTCGCGCCCCGTCTCTCCTTCTTCTTCGTGGCCCGCACCACGATCCTCGAGGAGGTCGCCAAGTTCCGTGCCGCCCGCCGGATCTGGGCGAAGGTGATGAAGGAGGAGTTCGGCGCGAAGAACCCCAAGTCGCTGATGCTCCGCTTCCACACCCAGACCGCCGGTGTCCAGCTCACCGCACAGCAGCCCGAGGTCAACCTGGTGCGCGTCGCCGTCCAGGGTCTGGCCGCGGTCCTCGGCGGCACGCAGTCGCTGCACACCAACTCCTTCGACGAGGCCATCGCCCTCCCGACGGACAAGAGCGCCCGCCTCGCGCTGCGGACCCAGCAGGTCCTCGCGTACGAGACGGACGTCACCGCGACCGTCGACCCCTTCGCCGGCTCCTACGTCGTCGAGAAGATGACGGACGACGTCGAGGCCGCCGCCCTGGAACTGATGGCCAAGGTCGAGGACATGGGCGGCGCGGTGGCCGCGATCGAGCGCGGCTTCCAGAAGAGCGAGATCGAGCGCTCCGCCTACCGCATCGCGCAGGAGACCGACAGCGGCGAGCGGGTCGTCGTGGGCGTCAACCGCTACACGGTCGACGTCGAGGAGCCCTACGAGCCGCTGCGCGTCGACCCGGCGATCGAGGCGCAGCAGGCCGACCGGCTCGCCAAGCTGCGCGCCGAGCGCGACCAGGCGGCCGTGGACGCGGCGCTGACCGAGCTGAAGAAGGCCGCGGAGGGCACGGACAACGTGCTCTATCCGATGAAGGACGCACTGCGGGCGCGGGCGACGGTCGGCGAGGTCTGCAACGCGCTGCGCGAGGTCTGGGGCACCTACGTCCCCACCGACGCCTTCTAGGGGCCGTCTTGCCGATCTTGCCGGGCTCGATCCGGCCTGATCGACAAGACACCTCCTTAGGGCGCGTCAGGGCCGTTCGGCCCGGCCGGGCGCCCCGGCGGCGCCGATACGGAACGCCGCCGTCCGCCCTGCGAAACCCGAAAGCGGAGTGTCGCACCGGTGTGCGACACTCCGCCTCATGCTGGGTGTCATCGATCTGCCGACCTATCTCGCGGGCCTCGTCCTCATCATCCTTCTGCCGGGGCCGAACTCGCTCTACGTGCTGTCCGTCGCCGCCCGCAAGGGCACCCGGACCGGCTACCGGGCCGCGGCCGGCGTCTTCACCGGCGACGCGGTCCTGATGACCCTGGCCGCGCTCGGCGCCGCCTCGCTGCTCCAGACCACGCCGCTCCTCTTCATGATCGTGAAGTACGCGGGCGCCGGCTACCTGACCTGGATGGCGATCGGCATGCTGCGGGCGGCCTGGGCCATGTGGCGCTCCCGCGGCGAGGCGCGGACCGACGAGCCGGACCGGGAACCGGTCGCGGGGGAGAACCCGTACCGGCGGGCGCTGATCATCAGCCTCTTCAACCCGAAGGCCATCCTCTTCCTGATCTCCTTCTTCGTGCAGTTCGTCGATCCCGGATACGCCTACCCGGCGCTGTCCTTCCTGGTGCTCGGCGGCCTGCTCCAGATCGGCAGCTTCCTCTACCTGACGACGCTGATATTCGGCGGCACGCGTCTCGCCGCCGCCTTCCGCCGGCGCCGCAGGCTGTCCGCGGGGGCGACCTCCGCGGCCGGCGCGCTGTTCCTCGGCTTCGCGGCGAAGCTCTCGCTCAGCAGCGCCTGACCGTCCCGGCGCCGTGGACGTGCCCGGTCCCCGCCCCCTGTCACGGCTTGACCCTGACACCGTGTGAGGCCGTTCCGTAGGAGTCGTCATGTTCACCATCGGAGACTTCGCCCGGCACGGGCGGGTGTCGGTCCGCATGCTGCGCCACTACGACGCCATCGGACTGCTGCGCCCGGCCCATGTCGACCCGCACAGCGGCTACCGCCACTACGAGGCGGACCAGCTCGCCCGGCTCAACCGCGTCATCGCGCTCAAGGAACTCGGCTTCACCCTCGAACAGGTGGGGTCGATCCTCGACGAGCAGCTCGGCGCGGACGAGCTGCGCGGGATGCTGAGGCTGCGCCAGGCCGAGCTGGAGACGGCCCTGGCGGAGGCGGCGGGACGGCTGGCCCAGGTCGGCGCGCGGCTCCGAGCCATCGAGAGCGAGGGACACATGTCCACGCAGGACGTCGTCATCAAGAAGGTTCCGCCGGTCCGCCTGGCCGAGCTGAGCGCGCCGGCCGCGGGGTTCGGCCCCGAGGACATCGGCCCGGTCATCCAGCCCCTGTACGAGGAGCTGTGCGGCCTGCTGGAGCGCGCCGGCGTCACCGGGTTCGGCCCGGGGATCGCGTACTACGAGGACGCGGGCGCGGGCGACGGCTCGATCGTCGTGCACGCCGGGATGACCGTCCCGGCCGGCGCGACGGCGGACGGGGTCGACTTCGTCGTCCTGCCCGGCCTGGAGGAGGCGGCGACCGTGGTGCACCGGGGCCCGATGGACGCCCTCCTGCCGACCGTCCAGACCCTGGCCACCTGGATCGACGCCAACGGCTACCGCTCGACGGGCTACGCCCGCGAGCTGTACCTGGAGTGCCCCGAGGACCGCGCCGGCTGGGTGACGGAACTCCAGGAGCCGGTCGCCCGCGCCTGACCTGTCGGCCGGGAAGTCACAAGACACCCCAGGCACGACTCAGTGCGCGCTTCAGCCGGAGCGCGCGCCGGGCCAGCCGGCGGACCCGGGGGTGCCGGGGGACCGGGAGGCCGCCCGGCAGGCCCAGGACGGTGAGGCGGCGGCGCGTGACGTAGGCGCGGGTCCGTTCGCCGAGCGGACCCGACAGCTGACGCACCGCCGCCTCCCGCAGGTCCGGCCTGATCCTCGGCTGCATCGCGAAACCGACCGCCGCGATCAGGCCGGCCGGCGGGGCGGTGGACGGCGGGGCGGGGACGCCGTTCCCGTCGGCCGCCTCCAGGTCCGGCACCAGCGCGTCGACGAGGACGAGCGGCACGCGGTTGCTGTTCTGGAACGGGGTCAGCCGGTCCAGCAGGGTCCGCGTGCCCACCCGGGCCACCGGGATCCCGTAGAAGGCGCGGGCGGTCATCAGGGCCGTGGAGAAGCAGCCGACGACCAGCGCCGGCCGCGGTTCCCGGTAGAGCACCTCGGCGAGCACGGGCCGGTCGTCCACGGTCAGCGTGGCGCCGAGCCGCTCGGCCTCCCGGGCCAGGGCCCGGGTCCAGGCGTCGGGCGCCGTCGGATGCGGCTTGAAGACGAGCCGCCGGTGCCCGCGGGCCACCGCGCCGCGCACCATCCGCAGATGCAGCTCCTCCTCCTCGGCGGGCGTGAGCAGGGACAGGGCCGCCAGGTACTGGCCGAGCAGCAGCGCCGGCGCCTCCCGCCCCATGCCGTCGTCCCGCGCCCCGCCCCGCGCGCCGGCCGCCGACTCGGCGAGCACCTTGGTGAACGCCTCCGTCGGCACCACCACCGGCTCCGCCCCGAACTCCGCGAGCAGCAGCGGCGTGAGCCCCGGCACCAGGTCGAGATGGAGCAGGCGCCGGACCCGCTCGCCCACCAGCGGATCGAGCTTGTCGCGGGTGGGGCCGTAGCTCATCAGCCCGTCCGCGTACACGTCCAGGGCCGCGTCCGGGAACAGCCGGGCGACCGTCAGGGCGGGCGTCACCTGCACCGATTCCACGGCCAGTTCGATCCGGTCGTCGCCGAGCCCCCACAGCCGCCGCAGATGCCGCTCCAGCAGGGGCAGGTCGTCCGGTCGCGGCGTCCAGCCGGAGGGATGGAGGGGGGAGACGGCCTCGTTCCAGGACAGCACGGAGTCGAAACGCCCGCGCAGCGCCTCGAAGCCCGGCATCCGGTCCAGGGACGGCGTGGTCTCCGGCACGGCCGCGTTGTTGGCCACCAGCAGCAGCCGGCGGTCGGCCGGTCCGAAGCAGCCGCTGTCCAGCGCGGCGGCCAGTGTCGTCGCGCCGTACAGGGTGGACGCGTAGAAGATCTGGGTGGTCCTCACGCGGCGGCCCCCGCTCCCGCCGTGCGGACGGCGCGCGCCGGGACGAGGACCCCGGTGCCCCGGCGGCGGCGCAGCCTGCGCAGGACGGCGGCGCGCTCCTCGTCCATCGAGGACAGCGCCTCACCGAGCACGTCCTGCGGCATCCGCCGCAGCGCCGCGGTACTCATCGCCCGCAATTCCCTCGCCACCGCCGGTTCGAATCGCGAGATATTGCCGACGTGATGGGAAATGAGCGCGCAATAGGTGCGGACGGCTTTCGGAAGCAGTCGTCCGGCATCTCGGTCGTTCGCGGTTTCGTCGATCACCTGGTCGAATGCGCGAATGAAATCCAGCTGCCGCACGTCGCCGATCTGCGTCAGTGACGTGGACACTCCGCGCCGGTAGAAGAGACCCAGTGTGCTCACCGCCGCGAAGGACTCCGCCTCCCGGTGCAGCCGCCAGATCCACGGCCGGTCCTCGGCCGTCCTCAGCCCCGGCGTGAAGTGCAGCAGCCCGCGGTCCAGCAGTCGCCGGTGGTAGATCCCGGCCCAGGCGTACGGATAGTCCACCGACGTGGTCCGGTCGGCCGGCAGGATCGCGTCCCGCGGGCGCAGGACCTCGCCGCGCCGCCCGATCGGCGCGCGGCGGACGGTGCGGGTCCGGCCGGTGCAGCGGACGTGGTCGGTGCGCAGGAAGTCGCAGTCCAGCGCCTCCATGGCGGCGACCAGCCGGTCGTAGAAGCCGGGGGCCAGCCAGTCGTCGCCGTCCAGGAAGGCGAGGTAGCGGCCGCGTGCCGCGTCCAGCCCCGTGTTGCGGGCGGTCGCCAGGCCCTCGTTGCGGGCGTGTCCGATCAGGACGGCCCCCGGGATCTCGCGGGCCGCCCGTTCGAGGAGCGCCGGGGTGCCGTCCGTCGAGCAGTCGTCGACGAGCAGGAACTCGAAGTCCTCGCGGGCGTTGGCGCGCAGGCTGGTGAGGGTGTCCGGGGCGTATGTCTGCACGTTGAAGAACGGCACGACGACGGAGAGCTTGACCACGCGGCCGACGCTAGGCGCCGCCCCGGCATTCGTTCTGGCCGGCAGAGGGATGTCCGGTGAACACGAGGCGGCGGAGTGCTTAAGCACCCCCGATCCCGGCCTTTTTCAGAAGTCGTCACAGTCCTGTTCACCCTTTGTTGTGGAGCAGTTGGGCCGAGAACCGGAATGCCTCTCTAGCGTCCTCGACGTGCCAGCAAGTACCGAACAGGCGGTGCGCGTCGCCGTACTCGCCGATTCCGACACCCGGTGGAAATGGGGCGCGCTCACCGCCCGCCGCATCGCGGCCGCCGAGCCCACGGGATTCGTCCTGCGGGGCCGCGCCACCCCCACCGCACGCCAGCTCGCCGAGACCGGGGTGTCCACGACGCCCCCGCGCGAGGTGACCGGGGCGGAGTTCCTCCGCGAGGTGCGCGACGCGGCGGCCCGCGGGGAGGGATACGACGTCGTCGTCCTCGCCCTGGTCGGCGGCACCGTCCGCGCCGTCCTGCAGGGCCTGTCCGAACTCGCCCTGGAACGGCGGCCGGTGATCGTCACCGGTTACGTCGGCGTCGTCTACGAGAAGCTCGCCGACGGACTCCTGCTGCGCCACGGCGCGGACGTCGTCCTCGCCAACTCCCGGCACGACGCGGAGCGGTTCCGCGCGGTGTACGAGGGCGTGGGCGCCGACGCCTCCGCCGTCGTCGAGGCCGCGCTGCCCTTCCTCGGCGGTGCCCCCTACGCCCCCGAGGAGGGCCGGGACACCCTCGTCTTCGCCGCCCAGCCCTCGGTCCCGGCGACCCGCGCCGAGCGCGTCTACCTGCTGCGCCGCCTCATCGGCCACGCCCGGCAGCACCCGGGGCGCGAGGTGCTCCTCAAGCTCCGCTCCAAGCCCGGCGAGCACACCACGCACCTGGAGGAGCTGCCGTACCAGCGGCTGGTGCGCGATCTCGCCGCCCCGCCCAACTTCCGCCTCGTGTACGGGCACATGGGCGAGGTCCTGGACCGTACGGACCTGCTGGTCACCGTCTCCTCGACGGCCGCGCTCGAAGCGCTGCACCGGCGCGTCCCCACCGCCGTCCTCACCGACCTCGGTGTACGCGAGGCGCTCGGCAACCACCACTTCGTCGGCTCGGGGCTGCTGACCTCCTTCGAGCGGCTCGACGCCGACGTGCGCCCGAAGCCGGACGAGGAGTGGCTCGACCGCCAGGGCGTCGCCGCGGGGGGAGACGCGTACGCCTCCGCCTTCGACGCTGCCCGGGAGCGGGTCGCCGAGCTGCTCGCCCGCCCGGCGCTGCCCCCGGTCGCGCCCTACTACACCGCGGACACGGCCCCCGGATATCTGCCCGGGATCCTCGCCCGCCACCGCCTCGACGTCGACACGCCGGAAGCCCGCCCCGGCGGACTGCGGCGGATCGTCCGCGAGGCGGCCCGGGGCGCCTACCGCCACGGCGTGCAGCGCGTCGCCCCCGTCATCCGCCGCCTGGGAGAACTCTGATGACCGCCGCCCCCACCGTGCTCGCCGTGATCCCCGCCAGGGGAGGCTCCAAGGGCGTGCCCGCCAAGAACCTGGCCCCGGTGGCCGGGCTCCCGCTCGTCGCCCGCACCGTGCGCGCCTGCCGCGGCGCCCGGCTGGTCACCGACGTCGTCGTCTCCACGGACGACGCGGAGATCGCGACGGCCGCCCGCGCGGCCGGCGCCGAGGCCGTGCGCCGGCCGGCCGCCCTCGCCGGCGACACCGCCACCAGCGAGTCCGCGGTGCTGCACGCGATGGACGCCTTCGAGGCCACCCACGGCCGCACGGTCGACGTGGTCCTCCTGGTCCAGTGCACCAGCCCCTTCCTCACCCCGGACGAGGTGAGCGGAGCCGTCGAGCGGATCCTCTCGGGCGAGGCCGCCACGGCCCTCACCGTCGCCCCGAGCCACGGCTTCCTCTGGCGGGAGTCCGAGGGCGGCGCCACCGGCGTCAACCACGACAAGGCGCACCGCCCCCGCCGTCAGGACCGGGAGCCCGAGTACCTGGAGACCGGCGCCGTCTACGCGATGGACGCCGGGGGCTTCCGCACCCACCGGCACCGCTTCTTCGGGCACACCGCGCTCGTCGTCACGGACCCCGCCCGGGTCCTGGAGATCGACGACCCACACGACCTCGCCCGCGCCCGGGCGCTCGCGCCCCTGCTCGACACCCCGGCCACCCCCCGCCTCGACGACGTCGACGCGATCGTCCTGGACTTCGACGGCACCCAGACCGACGACCGGGTCCACATCGACGCCGACGGACGCGAGTTCGTCTCCGTCCACCGCGGCGACGGCCTCGGCATCGCCGCCCTGCGCCGCGCCGGTGTCCCGCTCCTGATCCTGTCCAGCGAGCAGAACCCGGTCGTCGCCGCCCGCGCGCGCAAGCTCCGGATCCCCGTCCTGCACGGCGTCGACCGCAAGGACCTCGCCCTCAAGCAGTGGTGCGAGGAGCAGCGGATCGACCCCCAGCGCGTGCTCTACGCCGGCAACGACGTCAACGACCTGCCCTGCTTCCACCTCGTCGGCTGGCCCGTCGCGGTGGGCAGCGCCCACGACTCCGTACGGGCCGCCGCCCGTGCGGTCACCGTCACCCCCGGCGGCTCCGGAGCCATCCGCGAGATCGCCGCCTGGCTCCTCGGCCCCGAGCTCCACACCACCGACTCCTAAGGAACGGCACCCCCATGAACACCCGAATCCGCACCCTCGGCAACAAGACCGCCGGCCCAGGCCACTCCGTCTACGTCACCGGCGAGATCGGGATCAACCACAACGGCGACCTGGAGAACGCCCTCGCGCTCGTCGACGTCGCCGCCGACGCCGGCTGCGACGCGGTGAAGTTCCAGAAGCGCACGCCGGAGATCTGCACCCCGCGCGACCAGTGGGACGTCGAGCGGGACACCCCGTGGGGCCGCATGACGTACATCGACTACCGCCACCGCGTCGAGTTCGGCGAGGACGAGTACCGCGCCATCGACGAGCACTGCCGCGAGCGCGGCATCGACTGGTTCGCCTCCCCGTGGGACACCGAGGCCGTCGCCTTCCTGGAGAAGTTCGACGTGCCGGCCCACAAGGTCGCCTCGGCCTCGCTGACCGACGACGAGCTGCTCCGCGCGCTGCGCGCCACCGGCCGGACGGTGATCCTGTCGACGGGGATGTCGACCCCGAGGCAGATCCGGCACGCCGTCGAGGTCCTGGGCAGCGACAACATCCTGCTGTGCCACGCCACGTCGACGTACCCCGCCAAGGCCGAGGAGCTCAACCTCCGGGTGATCGACACGCTCAAGGAGGAGTACCCGAACGTCCCGATCGGCTACTCCGGCCACGAGACCGGCCTCCAGACCACGCTGGCCGCGGTCGCCCTGGGCGCCACCTTCGTCGAGCGGCACATCACCCTCGACCGGGCCATGTGGGGCTCCGACCAGGCCGCCTCCGTCGAGCCGCAGGGCCTGCAGCGTCTGGTCCGCGACATCCGCACGATCGAGGCCGCGCTCGGCGACGGGGTCAAGAAGGTCTACGACTCCGAGCTCGGCCCGATGAAGAAGCTCCGCCGGGTCCAGGGCCTCGTCGCCGCATGACCGGCCGGCTGGCGTTCGTCGAGAGCCCGGTCCAGCTCCTGAACGTCCTGGAATGGGCCCATGCCCAGGTCACGGGTGCCCCCGGCACCCCCGTCGCCCCGGGACCGTCCGGCGCGGCCCCGCGCGGGCTCGCCGCGGTCCCGGGGCCGCGCACCCCGGGCCGTACGGCCGGCGGCTCCCCGGCCGACGGGGACCTCACCGTCGTCGTGCTCTCGCCGACCGACCCCATGTCGCGCGGCCAGCTGCGCCGGATGGCGCAGCTGGCCCGGGACGAGGGCTTCACCGTGCGCTGGCAGGAGGCGCGGGGCGGACGCGGCTCGCTGCCGCGGACCCTGCGTGACCTCGCGCCGCTGCTGCGGGCGGCGGAGCGGATCATCGTGGGGGACCCGTTCTCCCGCTACGTGCAGCTGCTGCTGACCCTGTTCGGCCCGCAGCACCTGACGGTCGTGGACGACGGCACCGCCACCATGGAGTTCGCCGCCCAGCTGGCGCGGGGCGAGCGCCTGGTGCGCTGGCACCGGCGCGGCGGCCTCGGCCCGCGCGAGCTCGTGCTCGCCCCGGTCTCCGCCCTCGCCCGGCGCAGGCTCGCCCCCGGCCGCCGCCGCACGGTCGAGATCTTCACCTCGCTGCCGGTCGACCCGCCCGAGGGCACCACCGTCACCCCGCACACCTTCGCCTGGACCCGGGCCCGCTTCGGTCCGCCCCGCCTGACGCGCGGCGCCGACCTGGTGGGGACCTCGCTGGTCGAGACGGGTGTCGTCGACCCCGACCGGTACGTCCGGGCGGTCGCCGACCTGGCCCGCGCCCACGGCGCCACCCGCTATTTCGCCCACCGCCGGGAGAGCACCGACAAGCTGCACCGGATCGCCGTCGAGACGGGCCTGGAGATCGTGCGCCCGGACCTGCCGCTGGAGCTGATCGCCCGGCGCGGCCCGATCGGCCGTACCGTCGTGAGCTTCCCCTCCACCGTCGTGCACACCCTCCCGCTCGCCCTCGCGGACACGGGCGTGAAGGTGGCCGTGTGCGCGATCGCGCCGGAGTGGCTGCGGGAGAACGTCTCGGCCCGCGCGCAGGGCTTCCTGTCGGGCGTCGCGGGGACGGCGGCCCACGAGGTCGACCGGCTCACGGCGTGCGCCGGGCCCTCGGTCGAACGGCTCGAATTCGGGTGAGCTTACCCACAAGGGATGGTCGTCATGCCTCGTGAACCGACTTTCTTTCCCCTAACGGGCTGAACTTTTCGTGATCAACGGGCAGTTGATCTCTCTGGGGGCCTACCCTTCAAAAGGTGAACCAGTTGAAGTCCCGTGAGCCCGACTCCGTCGTCCTGCCCGGAAAGCTGTCCACGACCCTGCGTGCCGAACTGATTGCGTTCCGCAGGGACTTGCACATGCACCCCGAGCTCGGCAACCAGGAGTTCCGTACCACCGCAGCGCTCAAGGCCCGCCTGGAGGCGGCCGGACTCGCGCCCAAGGTACTCGCGACGGGCACCGGACTTCTCTGTGACATCGGCACCTGGGACGGCCTGCGGCCCATGCTGGCGATCCGGGCCGACATCGACGCCCTGCCCATTCCCGACGTCAAGACGGTCGCGTACCGCTCCACCGTGCCCAACCGCGCGCACGCCTGCGGCCACGACGTCCACACCACGACCGTCCTCGGCGCCGGCCTGGTGCTCGCCGCGCTCGACCGTCAGGGCCTGCTCCCCCACGCGGTGCGGCTGATCTTCCAGCCCGCCGAGGAGGTGCTGCCCGGGGGCGCCACCGACGCCATCGAGTCCGGCGTGCTGGACGGCGTCGGCCGGATCATCGCCGTGCACTGCGACCCGAAGGTGGACGCCGGGCGGATCGGGCTGCGCCCCGGCCCCATCACCTCCGCCTGCGACCGGCTGGAGGTCACCCTCGACGGGCCCGGCGGCCACACGGCCCGCCCGCACCTGACCACGGACCTGGTCACGGCCGCCGCCCGGGTGGCCGTCGACGTCCCCGCCCTCCTCGCCCGCCGGGTGGACGCCCGCTCCGGCCTCGCCGTCACCTGGGGCCGGATCGAGGCGGGCCACGCCTGCAACGTCATCCCCCAGCACGCCGAGCTGTCCGGCACGGTCCGCTGCCTCGACCTGCCCGGCTGGCGGGACGCCCCCGACCTGGTGCACGCCGCGATCGACGAGGTCGCGGCCCTGCATCACGCCAAGTCGACGGTGAACTACGTCCGCGGGGTGCCGCCGGTCGTCAACGACCCGGTGATCACCGAACTGCTCCGCGACGCGATGACGGCCCGGCGCGGACCGTATGCGATCGAGGACACCGAGCAGAGCCTGGGCGGCGAGGACTTCTCCTGGTACCTCGAGCACGTCCCGGGCGCCATGGCCCGCCTGGGCGTCCGGGTCCCGGGCGACACGACGCGCCGGGACCTGCACTGCGGGGACTTCGACGTCGACGAGCACGCCATCGAGGTCGGAGTGGAGCTCTTCACCGCCGCGGCCCTGCTGGACGCCGCGCCGACACGCTGAGCAGGACGGCCCCGGAAGCCGGAGCCGGGTCCGTGACGGGCCCGTTCCGGCCTCCGGGGCCGTCCCGTGGCCGCCGCGGCGCGGGTCACCCGTCCGGGCCAGCGGCCCCGCGTGTCCCCGCCCGTACCGCCCTCGAACGCCCGTACGCGGGTGTATAACCGGCTCTGCGGGGGCGGACGCCGCGGATCGTCGCTCTGGCTGGTTCGCGACGATCCGATAACGACTCATGAACGGGTCTTTAACTGACATCTACGCGCGTTACGATCCACGCGAAACCAGCGCCGGAAGAGGCGCTTTCGGTCAGTCTCGAAGGGACCCTCCTCTTGCGCCGGGTATCCAAGATCGTTTCCGCGTCCATCGCGACCGCGGCCCTCGCTCTCACCGCCACCGCTTGTGGTGAGTCGTCCACCGAGTCCGGATCCGACTCGGACAGCATCAAGGTCGGCATGGCGTACGACGTCGGCGGCCGTGGTGACAACTCGTTCAACGACTCCGCCGCCCGTGGCCTCGACAAGGCCAAGGCCGACCTCGGTGTCGAGACCAAGGAGCTCACCGCCAAGACCGGTGAGACCCCGGCCGACCGCGAGCAGCGCCTCACCTCCCTCGCCGAGGGCGGCTTCAACCCGGTCATCGGTGTCGGCTTCGCCTACAAGGACGCCATCGACAAGGTCGCCGCGAAGTTCCCGAAGACCACCTTCGGCCTCGTCGACTCGGTCTCCGACGTGAAGAACGTCGACTCGATCGTCTTCACCGAGGAGCAGGGCTCGTACCTCGCCGGTGTCGCCGCCGCGCTGAAGTCCAAGGACGGCAAGATCGGCTTCATCGGCGGTGTCGACACCCCGCTGATCAAGAAGTTCGCCGCCGGCTTCCAGCAGGGTGTCAAGGACACCAAGCCGGACGCCTCGGTCACCATCCAGTACCTGTCCACCGGTACGGACTTCTCCGGCTTCGGCGCCCCGGACAAGGGCAAGGCCGCCGCCAAGGGCATGCTCGACAAGGGCATCGACGTCATCTACGCCGCCGCGGGCGGCTCGGGTGCCGGTGCCATCGAGGCCGTCGCCGCCAAGCCGGGCACCTGGGCGATCGGCGTCGACTCGGACCAGGCCAAGGACCCGGCCCTGTCCAAGTACGCTCCCTCGATCATGACCTCGATGGTCAAGAACGTCGACACGGGCGTCTTCGAGCTGATCAAGTCCGTCAAGGACGGCAAGCCGACGACCGGCACGCACGTCTACTCGCTGGCCGAGAACGGTGTCTCCCTGACCACCACGGGTGGCCACCTCGACGACATCCAGGCCAAGCTGGACGAGGCCAAGAAGAAGATCATCGACGGCCAGATCAAGGTCAACACGACCCTCTGACCTCCGTCGGACAGGGGCCCGGAGAGCGGCTTCGGCCGACACTCCGGGCCCCCTTCACACGTCTGCCCGCGGGCAGTTGAACGATTTTCCAAACGCTACGCGCGTAGCGTGCGCCGTACAGGGTATTTTTCGCCACCGACAGCGCCTGCGCACCGCCTCATCCCCTCCTCACGCTCCCTGCCTAGGAGAGTGCGTCATCAAAGCCTCCAGCCCCAGCAGTCCCAACGCCGTAGAACTCCGCGGCATCACCAAGCGTTTCCCCGGAGTCGTGGCCAACCACGACATCGACATCACCGTGCGCCGCGGCACCGTGCACGCCCTCGTGGGCGAGAACGGCGCGGGCAAGTCGACCCTGATGAAGATCCTGTACGGCATGCAGAAGCCGGACGAGGGCACCATCACGGTCGACGGCGAGCTGGTGACGTTCAACAGCCCCGGCGATGCCATCACCCGCGGTGTCGGCATGGTGCACCAGCACTTCATGCTGGCGGACAACCTCACGGTCCTCGAGAACGTCGTCCTCGGCTCCGAGAAGCTGTACGGGATCGGCGACAAGGCCCGCGCCAAGATCAAGGAGATCTCCGGCGCGTACGGCCTCGGCGTCCGCCCCGACGTGCTCGTCGAGGACCTCGGTGTGGCCGACCGCCAGCGCGTGGAGATCCTCAAGGTCCTCTACCGCGGCGCCCGCACCCTGATCCTCGACGAGCCGACCGCCGTGCTCGTCCCGCAGGAGGTCGACGCGCTCTTCGACAACCTGCGCGAGCTCAAGGCGGAGGGCCTGACGGTCATCTTCATCTCGCACAAGCTGGGCGAGGTCCTGTCGGTCGCCGACGAGATCACCGTCATCCGCCGCGGCACCACGGTCGGCACCGCCGACCCGAAGGCCACCACGACCAAGCAGCTCGCCGAGCTCATGGTCGGCGCCGAGCTGCCCTCGCCGGAGACCCGCGAGTCGACGGTCACGGACGTCCCGATGCTGACGGTCCAGGACCTGTCGCTCAGCGCCGTCGACCCCGACGGCGTGGTCCGCGCGGTCCTCGGCGGCATCACCTTCACCATCCACAAGGGCGAGGTGCTCGGTATCGCCGGTGTCGAGGGCAACGGCCAGTCCGAGCTCGTCGACACGATCATGGGCATGCGCAACGCCGACCGGGGTGTCGTGACCCTCGACGGCGCCGACATCTCGTCCGCCCCGACGCGCAAGCGGCGCGAGGACGGCATCGGCTGCATCCCCGAGGACCGCCACCGGCACGGTCTGCTCCTGGAGGCCCCCCTCTGGGAGAACCGCATCCTCGGCCACGTCACCGAGAAGCCCAACTCCAAGGGCGCCATCCTCGACCTCAAGGCCGCCCGCAAGGACACCGAGCGGATCGTCCGCGAGTACGACGTCCGTACCCCCGGCATCGAGGTCACTGCGGCGTCCCTCTCCGGCGGCAACCAGCAGAAGCTGATCGTCGGCCGCGAGATGAGCCACGACCCCAAGCTGCTGATCGCCGCCCACCCCACCCGGGGCGTGGACGTCGGCGCGCAGGCGCAGATCTGGGACCAGATCCGGGCGGCCCGCCGGGAGGGCCTCGCGGTCCTGCTGATCTCCGCCGACCTGGACGAGCTGATCGGCCTCTCCGACACCCTGCGCGTGATGTACCGCGGGCGTCTGGTCGCCGACGCCGATCCGGCGACCATCACCCCGGAGGAGTTGGGCTCGGCCATGACCGGCGCCGCCGCCGGCCACCTTGAGCACCCTGAGAGCCCTGAGGGCACCGACGGCCCGGAGGACGAGGCCCGATGAAGAAGTTCGACAAGGAGCGGCTGCTCCTCGGCATCGCGGCCCCGCTGCTCGCGATCGTCGCCGCCTTCCTGATCACCGCCCTGGTGCTCGCGGCCACCGGCAAGGAGCCGTTCAGCGCCTTCGGGATCATGTTCGACTACGGCGTCAAGTCGGACAGCCAGGTCTACATCATCAACAAGGCGACGACGTACTACCTGGCGGGCATCGCGGTGGCCATCGGCTTCCGCATGAACCTGTTCAACATCGGTGTCGACGGCCAGTACCGTCTCGCGGCGTTCTTCGCCGCCGCCGTCGGCGGGGCGCTGACCCTGCCGGGCATCGTGCAGATCCCGCTGATCATCATCACCGCGATGATCGTCGGCGCCATGTGGGCGGGCATCGCCGGTGTCCTCAAGACCACCCGGGGTGTCAGCGAGGTCGTCTCCACGATCATGCTGAACTTCATCGCGACCGCGATCATCGGCTACCTGCTCCAGCCCGGCCGCCTCGGCCACCTGGACGCGGCCGGTACGAAGGTCGCGACGACCCCGCTGCCGGAGTCCTCGCACTTCTTCGAGTTCCCGACCACGCCGACCCCGATCTACGGCTTCGTCGTCGTCGCGGTCATCGCGGGCGTCGGGTACTGGTTCACGCTCTCCCGCACCCGCTTCGGCTTCGACCTGCGCACCGTCGGCCAGTCCGACACGGCGGCCGCGGCCTCCGGCGTCAACGTCAAGCGGATGGTCGTCACCTCCATGCTGATCTCCGGCGCCATGGCCGGTCTGATCGGCATGCCGACCCTGCTCAACGACTCGTACGAGTTCGGCGGCGACTTCCCCGTCGGCATCGGCTTCACCGGCATCGCCATCGCCCTGCTGGGCCGCAACCACCCGATCGGCATCGCGCTCGCCGCGATCCTCTGGGGCTTCCTGGAGCGCGGCGGCCAGCAGCTGGAGTTCGAGGACTACGACCGGGAGATCGTCGGCGTCATGCAGGGCGTCATCGTCCTCTGCGTCGTCATCGCCTACGAACTCGTCCGCCGCTACGGCATCAAGCGCCAGCAGCGTCAGGTCGGCGAGAAGCTCGCGGCCCAGGCCCGTTCCAACAACTCGACGGAGGTGTCGGCGTGAGCGCCACGGCGACTTCCACCCCGCCGCCCGCCGCGAAGGCGGCCGGTGGCAAGGGCGGCCGCACCCGCCTCTCCCTGCCCTGGATCCTGCTGATCGTCGCGGGCGGGCTCATCGCCCTCTCCGCCGTCCGGGCCATCACCGGCGCGCAGGACCTCACCTCGGCCGGCCAGATCGGCGCCGCCCTCTCCCTCGCCGTGCCGATCGGTCTCGCCGGTCTCGGCGGTCTGTGGGCCGAGCGCGCGGGCGTGGTCAACATCGGCCTCGAAGGCATGATGATCCTCGGCACCTTCTTCGGTGCCTGGGCCGGCTGGCAGACCAGCCCGTGGCTCGGCATCCTCGCCGGCATCCTGGGCGGCATGCTCGGCGGTCTGCTGCACGCGGTCGCCACCGTCACCTTCGGTGTCGACCACATCATCTCCGGTATCGCGATCAACATCCTGGCGGTCGGCTTCACCACCTACTTCGCCAAGCTGTGGTTCAACGCCGGTGAGGCGGCGGCGAAGGGCGGCAGCCCCAAGCAGTCCCCGCCGGCCGAGGAGATCACCTCGGTCACGGTCCCGGGCCTGTCCGACTGGCTGGCCGACATCGAGAAGCACCACTGGTTCCTGGTCTCGGACATCGCCGGCATCCTCGGCGGCCTGGTCACCAACGTCTCGGTGGTCACGATCATCGCCGTCCTGCTGGTGATCGGTACGTTCTTCGTGCTGTGGAAGACCGCGTTCGGTCTGCGCCTGCGCTCCTGCGGCGAGAACCCGATCGCCGCCGAGTCCCTCGGCGTCAACGTCTACAAGTACAAGTACATCGCCGTGATCGTCTCCGGCGGTATGGCCGGTCTCGGCGGCGCCTTCCTGTCGCTGGTCACCTCGCACATCTACAACGAGGGCCAGACCGGTGGCCGTGGCTACATCGGCCTCGCCGCGATGATCTTCGGCAACTGGCGGCCGGGCGGTCTCGCCATGGGCGCCGGCCTGTTCGGCTTCGCCGACGCCCTCCAGCTGCGCAGCGGCGGCGAGTCCGTGCACGCGCTGCTCCTGCTGCTCTTCGCGGTGCTCGTCGCGATCGCGGCCTGGAAGGCGTACAAGAAGCGCTGGATCACCTCCTCGATCGCCACCGTCATCGGTGTCGGCGTGTTCATCTGGTACCTCGGCACCGAGACGGTCCCGGTCGAGTTCGTCAGCGCCACGCCGTACGTGGTGACCCTGCTGGTGCTGTCGCTCTCCGCGCAGCGTCTGCGGATGCCCAAGGCGGACGGCATGCGCTACCGCAAGGGCGAGGGCAAGTGACCACGCCCGTGACCGAGGCGGACTGGGACGCCCTGCGCGAGGCGGCCCGGGACGCGATGTCCCGGGCGTACGCCCCGTACTCGGGCTACCCGGTCGGCGTGGCCGCGCGGGTCGACGACGGGCGCACCGTCACCGGCTGCAACGTCGAGAACGCCTCGTACGGCCTCGGCCTGTGCGCCGAGTGCGGGCTGGTCTCGCAGCTGCAGGCGACCGGTGGCGGCCGGCTGACGCACTTCGTGTGCGTGGACGGCAAGGGCGAGGCCCTGGTGCCCTGCGGGCGCTGCCGGCAGCTGCTGTACGAGTTCGGCGGCCCCGCGCTCGTCCTGGAGACCCCGGCCGGGCGGCTGACGCTGGCCGAGATGCTCCCGCAGGCGTTCGGCCCCGAGCACCTCGCCAGGTAAGACCCGAGAGCGGCCCTTCCGGCACGATGGGAGGGCCGCTCCTCCTTTCCCCTTCTATGCGCGTAGAAAGAGGCACCACATGGACGTCATCTCCGTCATCCGTACCAAGCGGGACAAGGGTGAGCTGAGCCCGGAGCAGATCGACTGGGTCATCGACGCCTACACCCGCGGCGAGGTCGCCGACGAGCAGATGTCGGCCCTGGCCATGGCGATCCTGCTGAACGGCATGAACCGCGGCGAGATCGCCCGCTGGACCGCCGCGATGATCGCGTCGGGCGAGCGGATGGACTTCTCCTCGCTGTCCCGTCCCACCGCGGACAAGCACTCCACCGGTGGCGTCGGCGACAAGATCACCCTCCCGCTGGCCCCGCTCGTCGCCGCCTGCGGCGCGGCCGTGCCGCAGCTGTCCGGCCGGGGCCTCGGCCACACCGGCGGCACGCTGGACAAGCTGGAGTCGATCCCCGGCTGGCGGGCGCTGCTCTCCAACGAGGAGATGCTGCACGTGCTGGACACCACCGGCGCGGTGATCTGCGCGGCGGGCGACGGCCTCGCCCCGGCGGACAAGAAGCTCTACGCGCTGCGCGACGTCACCGGCACGGTCGAGGCGATCCCGCTGATCGCCTCCTCGATCATGTCGAAGAAGATCGCCGAGGGCACCGGCTCGCTCGTCCTGGACGTGAAGGTCGGCACCGGTGCGTTCATGAAGACCATCGAGGACGCGCGCGAGCTCGCCTCCACCATGGTCGGCCTCGGCACCGACAGCGGCGTGCGGACCGTGGCCCTGCTCACCGACATGTCGACCCCGCTCGGCCTCACGGCGGGCAACGCGCTCGAGGTGCGGGAGTCCGTCGAGGTGCTGGCGGGCGGCGGCCCGGCGGACGTCGTCGAGCTGACCGTCGCGCTCGCGCGCGAGATGCTCGACGCGGCCGGCGTCAAGGACGCGGACCCGGCGAAGGCGCTGGCCGACGGCTCGGCGATGGACGTCTGGCGCCGCATGATCGCGGCCCAGGGCGGCGACCCGGACGCGACCCTCCCGGTCGCCCGCGAGCAGCACGTCGTGACGGCCCCGTCCTCGGGCGTCCTCACCCGTCTGGACGCCTACGGTGTCGGCGTCGCCGCCTGGCGCCTCGGCGCCGGCCGCGCCCGCAAGGAGGACCCGGTCCAGGCGGGCGCGGGCGTCGAGCTGCACGCCAAGCCCGGCGACACGGTCACCGCGGGCCAGCCGCTGCTGACCCTGCACACGGACACCCCGGAGAAGTTCGACTACGCGCTGAAGTCCCTGGAGGGCGCGTGGGACGTGTCCCCCGCGGGCACGGCGTTCACCTCGAACCCGATCGTCCTCGACCGCATCGCGTAAGGACGGTCCCGCGGCCGTGCGGGGGCGGTGGATCCCACCGGCCCGCACGGTGCCGAGGGCGGGGCGCGATGAGTTCCGGCCGCGGTGGGGGTCTTCCTGACGTGGACACCACTCGACCGATCGTTCTCACCCTCGCCGGACGCGTCACCCCGGCCGACGTGCCCCGGCTCTGCGCCGAGCTGGCGGACGTCCCGCCCGGGCGGGACGTCGTGTGCGAGGTCGGCGCCCTCACGTCCGCCGACCTCGCCGCCGTCGACGCCCTGGCCCGTCTGAGACTGGCCGCCGGACGCCTCGGCCACCGGCTCCGGTACCAGGGCGCCGGACCGGAGCTGACGCTCCTCCTGGACCTGGTCGGGCTGGCGGAGGAACTGCTCTGATCAGGCCTCCAGCCGCTCCGGCAGGCCGAACAGCGGGAACCAGCGCTTGGTGTCCAGGAAGAACGTCATCTCGCCGATCTTCCCGTCCGACAGCTCCAGGACGATCAGTGCCCACGGGGAGTACCCGCCGGCCGGGTCCGGGTGGTACTGCGCGAAGGCCGGCGAGCCGTTCGCCACGGTCGGCACCAGCTTCGAGCCCGAGCAGACCTCGCCGACGCCGAGCATCCATCCGACGATGTCGTCGTGGCCGCGCAGCCACAGGTCGTACGGCGGCATGGACATCGTCGCGTCCTCGTGGAGGAGGGCGGTCAGCGCCTTCATGTCATAGCCCTCGAAGGCGGCGACGTAGCGCTCCAGGAGCTCCTTCTGGTCCTCGTCCAGCGGGTCCACGGTGTCCGAGGCCGTCGGTTCGTTCTCGGCGAGCGTCGCCCGCGCGCGCTGGAGCGCGCTGTTGACCGAGGCGACGGTGGAGCCGAGCAGTTCGGCCACCTCGCTCGCCTTCCAGGCCAGCACCTCGCGCAGGATCAGTACCGCCCGCTGCTTGGGCGGGAGGTGCTGCAGCGCCGCCACGAACGCCAGCCGCACGGTCTCGCGGGACACCGCCGTCTCCGCCGGGTCGGCGACGGACGGCAGGACCCGCCCGTCCGGCACCGGCTCCAGCCAGGTGATCTCCGGCCGTGCGTTCAGCTGGGCCTGGGCGACCGGGGTGGCGGCCGTCAGGTCCATCGGGCGAGCCCGGCGGTTGCCCGCGTTGAGCGAGTCCAGGCAGACGTTGGTCGCGATGCGGTAGAGCCAGGAGCGCAGGGACGAGCGTCCCTCGAAGGAGTCGATGGACCGCCAGGCCCGCACCATCGTGTCCTGGACGGCGTCCTCCGCCTCGAAGGCGGAGCCGAGCATCCGGTAGCAGTAACCGGTCAGCTCCGTGCGGTACTTCTCCAGCCGGGAGTCCAGCGCCTCGGTGTCGTTGGTCGCCACGACGTCACTCATCCGTCCACCCCACTCGCCCCTCACCGGCGCCCGTCCGGTGCCGGTGAGGGGAAGCTATCGCAGGGGACCGACAGTCCGGGTCAGGTTCCCGGCTTGCGCCCGTAGATGTACACGTCGTCACCGTTGCGCAGCAGGTTCCAGTACGCCTTGGCGTCGGCCTGCCGCATGTTGACGCAGCCGCCCGAACCCGGCGGGTTCCACATGGACTTGGTCGTGGAGTGGAAGGCCTGCCCGCCGTCGAAGAACTGCGAGTAGGGCATGCTCACGTGGTAGAGCGTCGACCAGTGGTTGATGCTGCGCCAGTAGATCTTCTTCGACCCCGTGCGCGTCTCGGTGCCGTTCTTGCCCGTACGCACCGGTACCGGCCCGTACTTGAGGCGCGAGCCGTCCTGGATCCAGCTCAGCTGCCGCGTCAGGTCCACACAGGCGATCCGCCCCCGGTTGGTCGGGCACTTGCCCGCCCGGTTGGGGTTCGTGCCGGCCGCCTTCTGCGCCAGCATCGTGTTCATCGTCCGCCAGGTCAGCGGCCCGGCGAACCCCTGGGTGGGGGTGATGCCGTGCTTGCGCTGGAAGGTCTGGATGGCCAGACAGTCCGCCCGTGACTGCCGGCCGTCCACCGGGCGGCCGAGGAACTTCTCGACCTGCTTCTGGTACGGCCCGGTCGTCACGTTGCAGGAGGCCGCCTGTGCCGGTGCGGCGCCCAGGGCGACCGTCAGCGGCACCACCATCGAGGTGATGCCGAGGACGATCCCGGCCCGCTTGCGTATGGCTCTCATGATCACCAACTCCCCGTCGATTCCTATCGCTTAGGACGAGCGGGGGAGCGGTGCGGTTGTACGGGTCCCGGAGGAAATCAGCAGGAGGCGCGGACCCGGAGCCGGCCCGCCTCGGCGCGGGCCGCCGTCCGCGCGCTGTGGCTGCCGTAGAGGGTGACCGACACGACGCCGAGGACCGCCACCAGACCCAGCAGGACCGTGCCGGCCCAGCCGCCCGCGTGGAAGGCGATCGCACCGAGCGTGCCGCCCGCGCTGCTGCCCAGGTAGTACGCGGACTGGTAGAGCGCCGAGGCCTGCGCGCGGCCGGTCTTGGCGGTGCGGCTCACCGAGGAGGAGGCGACCGCGTGTCCGGCGAAGAAGCCGGCCGTGATCAGGACCAGGCCGAGCAGGACGGCGGCCAGGACGTCGGCCAGGGAGAGGCACAGCCCGGCCGCCGTCGTCCCGACGGCCAGGTAGAGCGCCCCGCGGCGGCCGAGCCGGCCGACCAGCCGGCCCGCGGCGGCGGAGGAGACCGTGCCGACGAGGTAGACCAGGAAGACCGAGCCGATCACGCCCTGCGGGAGGGAGAACGGCGCCTCGGCGAGGCGGTAGCCGATCACGGTGTAGACCGCGCCGAAGACCGTCATGAACAGCGCGCCGATCACGTACAGGCGCAGCAGCAGCGGGTCGGCGAGATGGGCGACGACGGCCGAGGCCAGCGCCTTGGGGTTGAGCGAACCGGGCGTGAAGTGCCGGGCCTTGGGGATCAGCAGGCGGAAGGCCACCGCGCTGACGGCCGCCATCAGACCGACCGCGAGCAGCCCCGCGCGCCAGCCCCACGCCTGCGCCGCCCAGCCGGTCACGATCCGGCCGCTCATGCCGCCGATGGAGTTGCCCGCGACGAACAGCCCGATCGCGGCGATCAGCGCCTTCGGCCGGACCTCCTCGGCCAGGAACGCCATCGCCGAGGCCGGCAGGCCGGCGAGGGCCGCGCCCTGCACCGCGCGCAGCGCGACCAGCCACTCCAGGTTCGGCGCGAACGGAACGAGCAGTCCGACGGCGACGGCGACCGCGAGAGAGGCGGTCATCATCGTGCGCCGGCCGAAACGCTCCGAGAACGCGCTCAGCGGCAGCACGCACAGCGCCAGTGCGCCGGTGGCGGCGGAGACCGTCCAGGAGGCGGCGGAGGCGGTGGCGCCGAACTCCGCCGAGATGGCGGGGAGCAGGGCCTGGGTGGAGTAGAGGAGGGCGAAGGCGGCCAGTCCGGCGGCGAAGAGCGCGAAGCTCATGCGGCGGTGGCCGGGGGCGCCGGGGGCGAGGCGGGTGTCGGCGGCCGGGTGCGTGGCGGCCGCCTTGGTACTGGCGGAAGGCATGCCTCGAACGTAGGCCGCCGGCTTTCATGCGTCCAATGCACGGAACTGCTGTAATCGTTCCCATGGTGCATGAGTACAGGTCACAGGCTCGCCTGTCACCGAACAGTAACGAAGAAGACATGGGACTGCTGCTCGCGCCGCGGCTCGCGTACTTCGCGGCGGTGGCCCGCCACGAACACGTGACCAGGGCCGCCGCCGAGATGGGGGTGCCGCAGTCGACGCTCTCCCGGGCGATGGTCCGGCTCGAACAGGACCTGGGCGTCTCCCTCTTCGCCCGCCGGGGGCGCACCGTCTCGCTGACTCCCGCCGGACGGACCTTCCTGCGTTCGGCGGAGCGGGCGCTCGCGGAGGTGGAGCGGGCCGCCGACTCCGTCCGGGCCGACGCGGACCCGGCGGCCGGGCGGGTCGCCTTCGGCTTCCTGCACACCATGGGCTCGGAGACCGTCCCCGGGCTCATCCGCGCCTTCCGGGTCGACCACCCGCGGGTCAGGTTCACCCTCGTGCAGAACTACGGCGAGGCGATGATCGAGCGCCTGCGGGCCGGAGACCTCGACCTCTGCCTGACCTCCCCGGTCCCCGACGCCCCCGACCTGGTGGCGCGCCGCATCGACGAGCAGCGGCTGCGCCTGGTCGTCCCGGACGACCACCGGCTCGCCGGGCGCAAGCGCGTCCGGCTGGCGGAGGCGGCCGACGAGACCTTCGTGACCCTGGAGCCCGGCTACGGCCTGCGCCGCATCACCGACGACCTGTGCGCCGAGGCCGGCTTCACCCCGCGCGTCGCCTTCGAGGGCGAGGAGGCCGAGACCCTGCGCGGCCTGGTGGCGGCCGGCCTCGGGGTCGCCCTGCTGCCCCCGCCGGCCGTCCCGCGTCCGGGCGTCGTGGAACTCGGCGTCACGGCCCCGCGCGCCGTCCGCGAGATCGGTGTCGCCTGGCTGGACGGGCACCCGGACACGGCGCCGGTGGCGGCCTTCAAGAAGTTCCTGCTGAGCAAGCGGGGCAGCCTGCTGCCGGACTGACCCGCCGGACTGACCCGCCGGACTGACCCGCCGGGCTCCCCGTGCGGGGCCCGGGCCCGCCCCGCCGGACGTCCCCGGTCGGGGCGCCCGGCGCGGCCCCGTCAGCGGCCCGGCGCGCTGCCGAAGCCCGCCGCCAGGGGCATCCGCAGCCCGAGGGGCGGTGGGGCCGCCAGGGCGTCGGCGACGGGGCGGGCGTAGGGGCGGGCGAAGAGCGAGCCGAGGACGAAGTCGGCGGCCAGCGCGTGGACTTCGTCGCGGTACTGGCGCAGCGCGTGGCCGTCCGAGTGGACCTCGAAGCGGCAGACGTCGCGGTTGGACTTCTTGGCCCGCTCCGCCAGGCGGTACGACAGCTCCGGATCCGTCCGGGCGTCGTTGGTGCCGTGCACGATCAGCACCCGGCGCCCCAGCAGGTGCCGCACCGGCTCCGGCTCGGCCGCCACGTCCTCCTCCGGCAGCCAGGGAGCCAGGGCGAGGACGGCGTCGACCGCGGGGTCCTCCGCCGCCCGCAGGGCCGCGCGGGCGCCCATCCCGTGGCCCGCCAGGCAGATCGGCACGTCGCCGTAGCGCCGTACCGCCTCCGTCACCGCCCAGGAGGCGTCCGCGGCCGGCTGGGCGTCCGAACCGTTCCAGCCCCGCCCGCGGTAGTGCACCACGTGGGCGACCAGCCCCTCCGCGTGCCCGGCCCTGGCCAGCCGCCGTCCCAGGGGCAGTGCCGCGGCGTGGGCGCGGACCGAGGGACCCCGCCCCGACACCGCCTCGCCGTCCGGCAGGAGCAGCACCACCCCGCCCACCGCCGTGACCGAAGGAGAGATTCCGACGGGCCGTCCGAGCCGGGGTGTCCGGGATCTCCGGATGCCGGCCGTCCCCACGAGTGCGTAGTACGCCATGACGGAACAGTCTCAGAAGCCGAGGTGTACGCCATCCGTACGCGCGGTCACTGTTACGTATCGACGTCTCCTGCCGACAAGTGGAGGGAGAGGGGGCGATCTACGCGCGTAGGCGCTAGAGTGCCGAAATGACGAGCCAGATCCCGAACGCCCCCACCGCGGACCAGATCCGCCGTGCCCCGAAGGTGCTCCTGCACGACCACCTCGACGGCGGACTGCGCCCCGGCACGATCGTCGAACTCGCGGCCGCCCGGGGCTACGACCAACTCCCCGAGACCGAGCCCGACAAGCTCGGCATCTGGTTCCGCGAGGCCGCGGACTCCGGCTCGCTGGAGCGCTACCTGGAGACCTTCGCGCACACGTGCGCCGTCATGCAGACGCGCGAGGCCCTCGTCCGCGTCGCCGCCGAGTGCGCGGTCGACCTCGCCGAGGACGGTGTCGTCTACGCGGAGGTGCGCTACGCCCCCGAGCAGCACCTGGAGGCCGGGCTCACCCTCGAAGAGGTCGTCGAGGCCGTCAACGAGGGCTTCCGGGAGGGCGAGCGCCGGGCCAGGGCCAACGGCCACCGCATCCGCGTCGGCGCCCTCCTGACCGCGATGCGGCACGCGGCCCGGGCGCTGGAGATCGCCGAACTCGCCAACTCCTACCGTGACTCCGGAGTCGTCGGCTTCGACATCGCGGGCGCCGAGGCCGGCTACCCGCCCACCCGCCACCTCGACGCCTTCGAGTACCTCAAGCGGGAGAACAACCACTTCACGATCCACGCCGGCGAGGCCTTCGGGCTTCCGTCGATCTGGCAGGCGCTCCAGTGGTGCGGCGCCGACCGGCTCGGCCACGGTGTCCGCATCATCGACGACATCGAGGTGGCGGACGACGGGTCGGTGCAGCTGGGCCGGCTCGCCGCGTACGTCCGGGACAAGCGCATCCCGCTGGAGATGTGCCCGACCTCCAACCTCCAGACCGGTGCCGCCGCCTCCTACGTCGAGCACCCCATCGGCCTGCTGCGCAAGCTGCACTTCCGGGCCACCGTCAACACCGACAACCGGCTGATGAGCGGGACCAGCATGAGCCGCGAATTCGAGCTGCTGGTCGAGGCGTTCGACTACACGCTCGACGACATGGCGTGGTTCACCGTCAACGCGATGAAGTCGGCGTTCATTCCTTTCGATGAACGGCTGGCCATGATCAACGACGTGATCAAGCCCGGATATGCCGAGTTGAAGTCCGAATGGCTGTTCCAGCAGACCGCCACGACCAGCGATTCCTCCCGCCGGGCGGACTGATCCGAGGGATCTTCGCGGAAAACGGAGCGGCCGGGGAGCGTAACCCCCGGCCGCTTTGCAGTGTTTGCGGAAGTGTCATTCGCCGGCCGGTCTGCAGAGCCCCTCTGCATTCCCCGCGTCCCCGCCCTGCTCGATTCCCGAGATCCCAAGGATGATTTTCTGATGAAGCAGACTGCCGCCAAGAAGCTCGGTGTCGCCGCTCTCGGTGCCGCTTTCGCCGCTGCCGCCGCCGGCACGGCCTCCGCGGCCCCGGCCCTGCCCGCCGCCCCCGACGCGCTCGGCCTGGTCACCCAGGCCGTGCCGCTGGGCGACGGCCTCACCGAGCTCCCCGACGGTGCGGCCGAGTCCGTCCTCGCCGGCCAGGGCGCCGTCGGCACCAGCGTCGACCAGGGCGTCAAGACCCTCCCGGCCGCCGCCGGCCAGGCCACCCAGAGCCTCCCGCTCGACGCCGCCTCCGGCCCCCTCGCCAGCACCCCGGTCGGCGGCCTGCTCGGTGGCCTGCCGCTGAACGGCCTTCCGCTCGGCGGCTGACCACGGCCCCGCGGCATGCCCGAGGGGGCGCCCACCCGCACCGGGTGGGCGCCCCCTCGCGTTTCGTCCGCCGTCCGGGCCGGCTACCAGGCCGCGCTCGCCGGCTTCTCCGCCGGCAGCAGCAGCCACAGCGCCAGGTACAGCAGGAACTGCGGCCCGGGCAGCAGGCACGAGACGAGGAAGATGACCCGCATGGTGGTGGCCGAGGTGCCGAAGCGCCGTGCCAGCGCTGCGCACACTCCGCCGATCATGCGTCCGTCACGGGGGCGGGCAAGTGCGGCCATGGTGGGCTCCTTCGGAAGGTGTCTCCGGGAGCCGCTCCGTCGGGCTCCCGATGACTCCATACTCGCCGCGCACCGGGGGACAAAGCGTCGGTCTACGGGGCGATCCCGACCCTGGGAATCGTCGGGGTAGGTCCCTGAGCGTGCTCGTCCCGCAGCAGGGCGGAACCCCTGCCCCGCCTGGTCCCCGAGGAGGAGCGGCCGACGCCCGCGTCCCGCCGGCGGCGCAGCCGGGCCCGTCCCGCGGGCACCACGAACAGATGGGCCAGCGCCACCCCGGCCGTGTTCAGCAGCAGCGAGTCGATGTCGACGACCTGTCCCGGTACGGCGGTCTGCAGCAGTTCGACCGCCAGGGACACCAGCGCCCCCGCCGCCGCGGTCCGGGCCAGCGAGGCCCACGGCGACACGTGGAGCCGTCCGTCGGCCATCGGCAGGAGCACGCCGAGCGGGGCCAGGAGCAGCAGTCCCTCGCCGATCCGCCGGGCCGCCTCGGCCGGGCCCAGGGCCAGATCCGCCTTGATGCCGGCCAGGGGTGTCAGGTTCGGCGCCGTCACCCAGGCCACGTCGAGTGGGCGGAGCGCCACCCAGGCGACGAGCAGCAGATGCGCGAGGAGGAGGGCGAACCCCGCCACGCGTACGACCACGGCGGCGCTGCCGCCCGAACCTTGACGCTGCACGCCCCCCAAGACGCGTCATCGGAGGGAATCGGTTCCGCCGCTTTCCCGGACGTCCCCGTCAGGTGCCCGACGGGGACGCCGCGGCGGCCGACGGGGACACCGTCGGCGGCGCCGAGTCCGGGCGCTCCCGCAACTCCGCCGTGCAGTGGTAGCGCCGCGGCGGGTAGGCACCGGGACCGCCGAGGACGACCGTGTCGCCGCCCGCTCCGGCCGAGCTCTCGGCGAAGGTGCAGACGATCTGCGACAGCGCGGTCGTCGTCAGGTCCTCCGGCTGCCGGCTGAGCCGCAGGGTGCCCACCGGGTCGCCCCGGTGCCCGCCGGTGACCACCAGCGGTCCCTTCACGGCGGTGGAGAAGCCGGCCTGCTGCTCGCTCTCCGACGGCTCGCCCTGCAACTGGGCGAGCAGCGCCGACGCGGTCCGCACCGGATCCCCGCCGGTCTTCTCGTCCGGCAGCGGCGCGCTGCGCTCCACGGCCTCCAGCTGCGAACCGCAGACCAGGAAGACCCGGACCGGCACCCCCGCGGCCTGCGCGGCGACGTCCTCGCCGTCGACGCTGCACGCCACCCGCGTCGGGGCCGCCCCCGCGTCGACGGGCACCGAGGTCGTCCGGATCCCGCAGCCCGAGGCGAACGCGATCCCCACGAGGGCCGCCGCCGTCACACCCGTACGCCCGGCACGACGCATGCGTCCCGTGTACTCCCGGCCGCCCGCGCGGTCCGTCCGGCGAAACCGGCTCACTTCTCCGACCCCTCTCCCGGCTCGCTCTGGTGCGGCAGCCGCAGCACGAACACCGCGCCGTCACCGTCCGGCGAGTTCGCCGCGGTGATCGAACCGCCGTGGATCAGCGCGTTCTCCATGGCGATCGACAGACCCAGACCGGAGCCCTCCGACCGCGGCCGGGACGCGCTCGCCTTGTAGAAGCGGTCGAAGACGTGCGGCAGGACCTCCTCGGGGATGCCGGGGCCGTGGTCCCGCACGGCGATGACGAGCTCGTCCCCCTCGTCGCGGATCGACACCCGCACCGGTGAACCGCCGTGCTTGAGGGCGTTGCCGATGAGGTTCGCCAGGATCACGTCCAGCCGGCGCGGATCGAGGCGCGCCATGGTCCCGCGCTCGGCGTCCAGGTCGACCGCGTCCAGCCAGGCCCGCGCGTCGATGCACGCGGTGACCTGGTCGGCGACGTCGACGTCGTCCAGGACCAGCCGGGCGGTGCCCGCGTCGAAGCGGGTCACCTCCATCAGGTTCTCCACCAGGTCGTTCAGGCGGCGTGTCTCGCTCACCACCAGTGCCACCGCGGGCGCGATCATCGGGTCGAGCGAGTCCTGCTCGTCCTCCAGCACCTCGGTGACGGCCGTCAGCGCGGTCAGCGGGGTCCGCAGCTCGTGCGACATGTCGGCGACGAAGCGCCGGCTGGACTCCTCCCGGGAGCTCATGTCCGCGACCTTCTTCTGCAGGGACTCGGCCGCGCTGTTGAACGTCCGTGACAGATCGGCCAGTTCGTCGGTGCCGGAGACCCGCAGCCGGGTGTCGAGCTTGCCCTCGCCCAGCTGCCGCGCCGCCTCGCCGAGCCGGTGCACCGGCCGCAGGACGGTGGTGGCGGCGGCCTGCGCGAGCAGCGCCGAGCCGATCAGCGCGAGCGCCGTGGCGATCCCCAGCGACCAGGCGAGCGAGTTCAGGTCCTGCCGCTCGGCGTCCAGCGACTTGAACATGTAGCCGGTCGGGCCGCCGCCGTCGATGTTCGTCCCGCCGACCAGGAACGGCGTCTGGCCGCGCTGCGTCCGCTGCCAGAACAGGTGGTACGGGTGCGCGTTGCCGTCCGTCACCGGCCGCCTGGTCTCCACGGCCACCTGGAGCTCGCGCGGCACGTCCGCCAGCGTGAAGGTGTCCGGGTCGGAGGCCCCGACGATCGGCTTGCCCGCCTCCCGCTCGCCGAGCAGCAGCACGCTGTACCCGGCGCTGCCGCCCGCCATCTGCTCGGCGGTCCGCCGCAGGTCGTCCTGGGTGGGATGCAGCGGCAGCGTCGCCGCCCGGTTCTGCATCTCCTGCCGGAAGTCGTTCAGCGCACCGTCCTGGGTACGGGTCAGGACCGCCTCGCGGTTCAGCCAGTAGGCGATGCCGGAGGCGGACACGGCGGCGGTGAGCGCCACCAGGGCGAACACGACGACCAGACGCAACCGCAGGCTGGTGAAGCGCAGCCCCGCGAATATCCCCTTTCTCACGCAGGGACGTCCAGCCGGTAGCCGACGCCCCGCACGGTACGGATCAGGGTCGGCGAGGACGGCACGTCCTCCACCTTGGCGCGCAGCCGCTGGACGCAGGCGTCGACCAGGCGCGAGTCGCCGAGGTAGTCGTGCTCCCACACCAGGCGCAGCAACTGCTGGCGCGACAGGGCCTGTCCGGGCCGCCGGCTCAGCTCCAGGAGGAGCCGCAGCTCCGTCGGCGTGAGCTGCAGGTCCTCCCCGTTCTTCGTCACCGTCATCGCCGAACGGTCGATGACGAGCGAGCCGAAGGTCGCCGAGTCCGTCGACTCCCGCTCGCCGCGCCGCAGCACGGCCCGGATGCGGGCGTCGAGCACCCGGCCCTGGACGGGTTTCACGACGTAGTCGTCGGCCCCGGACTCCAGGCCGACGACCACGTCGATGTCGTCGCTGCGCGCGGTCAGCAGGATGATCGGCAGCTGGTCGGTGCGCCGGATGCGCCGGCACACCTCGAAACCGTCGATCCCGGGCAGCATCACGTCCAGCACGACCAGGTCGGGTCGCTGCTCGCGCAGCAGCTTCAGGCCGTCCTCGCCCGTCGCCGCGGTGGCCACACGGTGGCCCTGGCGTGACAGGGAGAGTTCGAGGGCCGTGCGGATGGCGTCGTCGTCCTCGATCAGCAACAGGAAAGGCACGGACGTCATTCTGTCGCATGCGGCCGTCGGAGTTCGACTGTGCGGTGACACCTCCCCCTGTGACACGGCTGTGACAGTCGGCGGACACCGCGATGAAGTGGGCCGGGCAAGCTTCTCGTCATACCGAACGAAGCAGACTCCAACCGACGGGGGGCGCGAGATGAACGCACTGCACAGCACCACTTCAAGCGCAGTTGTCACGCGTCTCCACGACGTCGTACGGAGCACGGAGAAGTCCGGCGCGGTGAACGGGCGGGGGTGCGTTCGCAGCGTCGGGCGTCAGCACAAGGCGCCTTACATGGTGGCCGTGGCTGACGGGGGAGCGGCGTACGGGGAGGTCTCGGGGGAGCGACGGACGACGCCGGAGACGGGGGACGCCGAAGCGGCGTTCACCGCCTACGTGCAGGAGCGTCGTGCCTCCCTGTACGCCACCGCCTACCACCTGACCGGTGACCGCTTCGAGGCGGAGGACCTGCTCCAGAGCGCGCTGTTCTCGACGTACCGCGCCTGGGACCGGATCAGCGACAAGGCGGCCGTGGGCGGCTATCTGCGTCGCACCATGACCAACCTGCACATCAGCGCGTGGCGCCGGCGGAAGCTCAACGAGTACCCGACCGAGGAACTGCCGGAGACGGCGGGCGACACGGACGCCATGCGGGGGACCGAGCTGCGCGCGGTGCTGTGGCAGGCGCTGGCCCGTCTGCCCGAGCTCCAGCGCACGATGCTGGTGCTGCGCTACTACGAGGGCCGCACGGATCCGGAGATCGCGGAGATCCTGGACATCAGTGTCGGCACGGTGAAGTCGAGCATCTGGCGCTCCCTGCGCCGGCTGCGCGAGGACGAGGTCCTGAGCTTCGGCCGTGACGAGGAGGAGTCCTTCGGCGAGCTGGTGGCCTGAAGGCAGGGGGAACACGGGGGAAGTGCCACGGGGGAACGTACGGGGGTACGGGGAAAAGGCGCGGGTCGCACAAGCCGGGGGGGCTTGTCCGACCCGCGTTTCTCGTGTGCGCGACCGTCCGCCGCGGTCAGAGGCCCGCGGGGGCGCGGTGGCGGCCGGCCGCCGCGGAGGCGAGGCGGCCGAGTGCCTCCTGCCTGGCGCACGGGTGGGCGCCGAGGGCGGTCTGGCGGGCGACGATGGCGCGCTCGGCTCGCATCAGGCGCCAGCCGCGGCGCAGCAGGAAGGGGACCGACTTGCGGCCCTCCCTGAGGTCCCGCAGGAGCCTGCGTCGGAAGGTCGTCGAGGGGCGGCCCCGCAGGCACAGCGCGTCGGCCAGGACGTCCAGATCCTGGCAGCGCGCGACGATCTCCGCCGCGAAGATCCCCTCGGCCACGAAGAGCGGGGTGCGCTCGATGTCCAGCGTCTCGCGGTCCACGCGGGAGCTGGTGGCGAGGTCGTACACCGGGACGGCGGTCCGGCCCGTGCGGCACAGTTCGACGATCGCCGCGACGGCGGCGTCCGCGTCCCAGGAGCCGGGGGAGTCCCAGTCGATGTCGGCACTGTCCGGGACGAGCGGGAGTGTCGGGTCGTCGGCCTCCTTGTAGAAGTCGTCGAGGCGCAGCACCGGGAGGCCGGTGACGGCGGCGAGGGACGACTTGCCGGAGCCGGAGGGGCCCGCGAGCAGGACGACACGGGTCGGGATCGCTTGGGAACTCACGGGACACCAGTGTGAAGCATTCCCCCGCGCAGGGGACCCCCGAGGGAGGGCGTTGGTATCGAGCATCACACCTCCACTACTGTCGGTGCCCATCCGATCACCCGAAGTACGAGCGACAAGGACCGTCATGGCGCGTCACGCAGAATCCCGGACCCCCCGCCGCAGCGCGCTGCTGAAGGCCGGCCTGACCCTCACCGCGGCGGGCGCCGTGCTCGGCGCGGGAGCGGCGGCGGCTCAGGCCGCGGTACCGCAGCTGCCGCTGGACGGGCTCAGCCGCACGGACCCCGCCGCGGCGGGGTCGTCCCTGGTCGGTGCCGTCGGCCACGGCGTGGGTCCGCTGACGCGGCTGCAGCTCGACCCGCTGGCCAACACCGGAGTCGACCCCCTGGACAACGGCCTGGGCACCCAGGTCGCCGACTTCAAGCCGGTGGGCACGAACCTCGTCACGGACCACGTCACGAAGGGTGGGGCGCTCGCCGATCTGCCGGTGGCCGGCCCGCTGTCGCAGGGTCTTCTGCCGGGCTGACGGCCCCGGGCGCCGACCGCAGCGGGATCTCCCGTACGAACCAGGCGACGGCGAAGGCGAGCGCGGCCAGCAGGGCCGTACCCAGGAGCACCCCGTGCAGCCCGCTCGTCACGGCCGCCCGGAAGTGCTCCCGTGCGGCCGCCGGCAGGGCTCCCACCTGCGCCGGCGTCAGGTCGGGGTCGGTACCCGAGAGGTGGGAGGCGAAGACCGCGCCGAGCGTCGCGACCCCCAGTGAGCCGCCGATGGTGCGGACGAGGTTGACCGTGCCGCTCGCGGCGCCCATGTCCCGCGGGTCGGCGCTGCTCATGGTGATGAGCAGGGTGGACTGCATCAGGAAGCCGAGGCCGGCGCCGAGGACGAGGGTGAGCGCGGAGGCGGCGGCCACCGGGGTGTCGGCGTCGAGCGTGAGCAGCAGCAGCGCGCCGGCGGTCATGACCGCACCGCCCAGGACGGGATAGATCCGGTAGCGGCCGGTCCGCGCGATGATCCGGCCGGTCACCAGCTGGACGACGATCATGCCGAGCATCAGGGGGAGCAGCAGCAGCCCGCTGGCGGTGGAGGAGCGGTCGCGGGCGAACTGCAGGTACTGCGGAAGGAAGTTGGTCGCGGCGAACATGCCGGCGCCGACGAGCAGGCTGAGGATCTGGGCGACGGTGAAGTTGCGGCTGTGGAAGAGCCGGGGCGGGATCACCGGTTCCTCGGCCCGTCGTTCGGTCCGTACGAACAGGGCGAGCGCGACGGCCGCGACGGCGGCGGGCAGCAGGATCCGCGGCGAGGTCCACGCGGACTCCGTGCCGGCCAGGGTGGCGAGCAGGGTGAGGCCGAGGATGCCCAGCGTGAGGAGCGCGGCGCCCTGCCAGTCGACGCGGGCGCGGATCCGTTCGGTGCGGAGCCGGATCCCGAAGCAGACGAGCAGTACGGCGACGAGGCCCACCGGGACGTTGACGTAGAAGGCCCACCGCCAGCTGAGGTGGTCGGTGAGGAAGCCGCCGGCGAGCGGGCCGCCGACGAAGGCGACCGGCAGCATGGTGCCGCTGATCGACTGCACCTTGGCGCTGTCGCGGGGGCTGACGAGGACGCCGACGAGGGCGAAGGCGCCGACCATCAGGCCGCCCGCGCCCAGTCCCTGGAGCGCCCGGAAGGCGATCAGCTGGCCCATGGTCTGGGCGGCGCCGGAGAGGACCGAGCCGAGGAGGAAGACGCCGATGGAGGCGAGGAAGCTGCCCTTGCGTCCGTAGAGGTCGCCGACCTTGCCCCAGAGCGGGGTGGAGACGGCGGTGGTCAGGAGGTAGGCCGTGACGACCCAGGACAGGTGGTCGAGGCCGCCGAGCTCGCCGACGATGGTGGGGAGCGCGGTGCCGACGATGGTGCCGTCCAGGGTGGCGAGGACGATGCCGAGCATCAGGCCGGTGATCCCCGGACCGGGGAGGCGCGGGTCTTCCCGAGGTGTCGTCATGGCTCAGGCCGCGTAGGGCTTCTTGGCGCGGGCGTCCCGCAGGGCCTCGCCCCACCAGGCGAGTTGGTCGAGCATCGACGTGGCGGCGGCGTCGGCCGCGGGGTCGACGGCCTTGCCCTCGCCGTCGAACTGCCCCCAGACGCCCTGGAGTCCGACCGCCTCCCGGATGGTGACGGCGTGGAGTTCGGCGAAGACCGCGCGCAGGTGTTCCACCGCCCGCAGGCCCGCCGAGAAGCCGCCGTACGCGACGAAGCCGACCGGCTTGGCGTGCCACTCCTTGTTGTGCCAGTCGATGGCGTTCTTCAGGGACGCCGGATAGCTGTGGTTGTACTCGGGTGTGACCACGACGAACGCGTCGGCGGCGGCGAGGCGCGGGGAGACCGCGGCCAGCAGTTCGCGGTCCTCCTCGGCGGCGGGGCCCTGGCCGAGCTGCGGGAAGACGGTCGGCAGCGGGGTCTCGGCGAGGTCGATCAGGTCGACGGTCATGTCGGGGCGGGCGGCGGCGCGGGCGTGCAGCCAGCGGGCGACGACGGGGCCGAGGCGGCCGTCGCGGGTCGAGCCCTGGACGACGGCGAGGCGGAGCGGGTGCATGGGTCCCCCTGAAATCGATGTGTACAACGTACTCAAGACGTGTACAACGTACACCCGAATGTGTACGTCGTCTACTCGGCATACGCTGTACGCAACGAGAGGAGTCCGGCATGGCGAAAGAGCACGAGGCGCGCGAGGTGTCCCTGTGGGAGCGTCTGGAGCGGCCCGCGGCCACGCCCCGGGCGTCCCTGACCCCGGCGCGGATCGCCGCGGTCGCCGTCGAGGTCGCCGACCGCGAGGGCTTCGCCGCGGTCACCATGCGGCGCATCGCCACCGAGCTGGGGGTCGCGCCGATGGCCGCGTACCGCCATGTCTCGGGCAAGGACGACCTGTGGGCCCTGATGGTCGACCAGGTCTCCACGGAGCTGGAGCCGCCGGACGGGGCGGCGGGCTGGCGGGAGACCCTGCGAGCCTACGCCGTACGGACCCGCACCATGATGCTGCGCCACCCCTGGCTCGCACAGATGCCGACACCGCTCTTCGCGCTCACCCCGAACCGGATGGCGGCCGCCGAGCGTCAGCTGGCGTCCCTGGACGGCCTCGGCCTCGACGTGGACACGATGATGGCGGCCTTCCGCACGGTCGGCGCGTACGTGCACGGCGCCACGCAGGCGGAGGCGGCGCTGCGCCAGTACATGGCGGAACAGGGCTGGGAGAGCGGCGACGCGACCCGCCGGGCGCTCGCCCCGCAGATGTCGTACCTGATGGAGACGGGGCGGTACCCCACCTACCGCCGCTACGCGCAGGGCGCCGCCCGCAAGGACGACGCCGGCTGGCAGTTCGAGACGGGGCTCGACTGCGTGCTGGACGGGGTGGCGGGCCTCGTGGAACGCGGGAGGGAATGAGCGACGGCCCCCGGGGTCACCCGGGGGCCGTCACTCATGGGGGCTCCGTCGCCGGGCGGGCCAGTACCCGCCGGGCGAGTACTAGTACGTCGAGCCGCCGGCGCCCAGCGAACCCGTCGGGTGCCAGACCGTCTTCGTCTCCAGGAAGGCCGTCATGCGGTCCGTGCCGGGGTCCTGGGTGAAGTCCACCGGACGCGGGCGCAGCACGCGCTTGAGGTTGTCCGCCGCGGCGATCTCCAGATCCCGGGCGAGACCGGCGTCCGCGCCCGTCAGGTCGATCGCGTTGACGTCCTGGTGGCTCGCCAGGTGCGGGCCCATCTCCGCGGCCTTGCCGGACAGGATGTTGACCACACCGCCCGGCAGGTCGGAGGTGGCGAGCACCTCGCCCAGGGACAGCGCCGGAAGCGGCGCCTTCTCGCTGGCGATCACGACCGCGGTGTTGCCGGTCGCGATGACCGGGGCGATCACCGAGACGAGTCCGAGGAAGGACGAGTCCTGCGGGGCGAGGACCGTCACCACACCCGTGGGCTCGGGCGTCGACAGGTTGAAGTACGGCCCCGCGACCGGGTTCGCCCCGCCCACGATCTGGCCGATCTTGTCCGTCCAGCCCGCGTACCAGACCCAGCGGTCGATCGCCGCGTCCACGACGGCGCCCGCCTTGGACTTCGACAGGCCCTCGGCGTCCGCCACCTCGGCGACGAACTGGTCCCGTCGGCCCTCCAGCATCTCGGCGATGCGGTAGAGGATCTGGCCGCGGTTGTACGCCGTCGCGCCCGACCAGCCGCCGAACGCCTTGCGGGCCGCGACGACCGCGTCACGGGCGTCCTTGCGGGAGGAGAGCGGAGCGTTGGCCAGCCACTTGCCCTTGGAGTCGGTCACCTCGTACACCCGGCCGCTCTCGGAGCGGGGGAACTTGCCCCCGACGTACAGCTTGTAGGTCTTGAAGACGCTCAGACGGGTCGCGTCAGACATCGAGGTAGGCCTCCAGACCGTGACGGCCGCCTTCGCGGCCGAAGCCCGACTCCTTGTAGCCGCCGAAGGGCGAGGTCGGGTCGAACTTGTTGAACGTGTTGGCCCAGACGACGCCCGCCCGGAGCTTGGACGCGACCGCGAGGATGCGCGAGCCCTTCTCCGTCCAGATGCCGGCCGACAGGCCGTACTGGCTGTTGTTCGCCTTGGCGACCGCCTCGTCCGGCGTGCGGAACGTCAGCACGGACAGGACCGGGCCGAAGATCTCGTCGCGGGCGATGGTGTGCGCCTGGGTGACGTTCGTGAAGAGCGTCGGGGCGAACCAGTAGCCGGCGGACGGGATCTCGCAGGCCGGGGACCAGCGCTCGCCGCCCTCGGCCTCGCCCCGCTCCACCAGCGCGGTGATCCGGGAGAGCTGCTCGGCCGAGTTGATGGCGCCGATGTCGGTGTTCTTGTCCAGCGGGTCGCCCAGCCGCAGCGTCGACAGCCGGCGCTTGAGCGAGTCGAGCAGCTCGTCCTGGACCGACTCCTGAACCAGCAGGCGGGAGCCCGCGCAGCAGACCTGGCCCTGGTTGAAGAAGATGCCGTTGACGATGCCCTCGACGGCCTGGTCGATCGGGGCGTCGTCGAAGACGATGTTGGCGCCCTTGCCGCCCAGCTCCAGGGTCACCTTCTTGTCCGTGCCGGCGATCGAGCGCGCGATGGCCTTGCCGACGGCGGTGGAGCCGGTGAAGGCGACCTTGTTCACGTCCGGGTGCTCGACCAGCGCGGCGCCGGTCTCCCCGTAGCCGGGCAGGATGTTGACGACACCCCGGGGCAGGCCGGCCTGGCGGCAGACGTCCGCGAAGAACAGCGCGGACAGCGGGGTCGTCTCGGCCGGCTTCAGGACGACCGTGTTGCCGGTCGCGAGGGCCGGGGCGATCTTCCACGCCAGCATGAGCAGGGGGAAGTTCCACGGGATGACCTGACCGGCCACGCCCAGCGGGCGCGGGTCCGCGCCGTAGCCCGCGTGGTCGAGCTTGTCGGCCCAGCCCGCGTAGTAGAAGAAGTGCGCGGCGACGAGCGGGAGGTCCGCGTCGCGGGTCTCCTTGATCGGCTTGCCGTTGTCCAGGGTCTCCAGGACGGCCAGCTCACGGCTGCGCTCCTGGATGATCCGGGCGATCCGGAAGAGGTACTTCGCGCGCTCGGAGCCCGGCAGCGCGGACCACTTCGCGAAGGCCTTGCGGGCCGCCTTCACCGCGCGGTCGACGTCCTCGGCGCCCGCCTGGGCGACCTCGGCGAGGACCTCCTCGGAGGAGGGGGAGACGGTCTTGAAGACCTTGCCGTCGGCCGCGTCGACGAACTCGCCGTCGATGAACAGGCCGTAGGAGGGGGCGATGTCGACGACGGACCGGGACTCGGGAGCCGGCGCGTACTCGAATGCAGATGCCATGTTGATCAGTCCACCGTCACGTAATCGGGGCCGGAGTAGCGGCCGGTCGCCAGCTTCTGACGCTGCATGAGCAGGTCGTTCAGCAGGCTGGAGGCACCGAAGCGGAACCAGTGGTTATCCAGCCAGTCCCCGCCGACGGTCTCGTTGACCAGGACCAGGAACTTGATGGCTTCCTTGGTGTTGCGGATGCCGCCGGCCGGCTTCACGCCGATCTGGACGCCGGTCTGCGCGCGGAAGTCGCGGACCGCCTCCAGCATGAGGAGCGTGTTGGCCGGGGTGGCGTTGACCGCGACCTTGCCGGTCGAGGTCTTGATGAAGTCGGCGCCCGCCATCATGCCGAGCCAGGAGGCGCGGCGGATGTTGTCGTACGTGGACAGCTCGCCGGTCTCGAAGATCACCTTGAGGCGGGCACGGTCGCCGCACGCCGCCTTGATCGCGGAGATCTGCTCGAAGACCTCCAGGTAGTGGCCGGCGAGGAAGGCCCCGCGGTCGATCACCATGTCGATCTCGTCGGCGCCCGCCGCGATGGCGTCGGCCGTGTCCGCGAGCTTCACGGGGAGCGCGGCGCGGCCGGCCGGGAAGGCGGTGGCGACGGAGGCGACCTTGACGCCGGAGCCCGCGAGGGCGGCCTTGGCGGTCGCCACCATGTCGGGGTAGACGCAGACTGCGGCGGTCGTCGGGGTCGTACGGTCGGTCGGATCGGGGTTGACGGCCTTGGCGGCGAGCGCCCGGACCTTGCCCGGGGTGTCCGCGCCTTCGAGCGTCGTCAGGTCGATCATCGAGATGGCCAGGTCGATGGCGTACGCCTTGGCCGTGGTCTTGATCGAGCGGGTGCCGAGGGACGCGGCGCGCGCCTCCAGGCCGACGGCGTCGACGCCGGGCAGCCCGTGGAGGAAGCGGCGCAGCGCACTCTCGGACGTGGTCACGTCGGCGAATGCGGGTGCTGCGGATGCAGTGGTGGGCATGGTCACCAGTCGAGCATATCTACGCGCGTAGCGACCTGTACAGCCCCGGTCGATTCCGACCCGCTCGTCCGAGCTGTCCCCGGAGGCCGGAGCGACCGCCGAGGCGCCCGCGCGCGCGTGAGGCAGAATCGGCCCTATGACGACCCCCCAGCCGCCCGCCGAGCCGGCCTACGCCGACCGCGTCTTCCGTTCGCCCCTCGGGATCGCGGGCGGTGTCCTGCTGATCGGCCTCGCCGCCTGGTTCTGCATCGACGCGATGGTGCGGGGCGAGGGCAGGACGCCGTGGGTGGCGCTGGCGGGGCTGCTGCTCGTGGTGCCGCTCGTCGTGGCCTTCACGATCCGTCCCGCGGTCTACGCGAACGAGGACCGGCTCCGGATCCGCAACCCCTTCCGCAACATCACGCTGCCGTGGGCGGCCGTCGCCGACGTCCGCGCCGGCTACTCCAGCGAGGTCTTCACCCAGTCCGGTGCCAAGTACCAGCTCTGGTCGATCCCGGTCTCGCTGCGCCAGCGCAAGTCGGCGGCCCGCCGCCAGGCCCGCGCCTCGCAGGACGACCCGCACCGCCGCACCTCCGTCACCGCGGACGTGCGGGACTCCCAGTCGCGGGTGGCCCCGGCCGACCAGACGATCGCCGACCTCCGCGAACTCGCCGAGCGCTGCGCCGGCCGCCCCGGTGCCCAGGGCGAGCCCCGGGTGCGCTGGGCCTACGAGGTCATCGCCCCGGCCGCGGCGGGCCTGGTGCTGCTGGTGATCCTGCTGGCCACGGGCTGACCGCCGCCCCGCACGGACGAAGGGGCCGGCCACACCCTCGGGTGTGACCGGCCCCTTCGCCGTTGCTCCCGTCGCCCGGATCCGGCCGCCCGGACCCGGCCGTGGGCCCCGGCCACCGGACCGCGCGCACCCGTCACGGCGGTCCCGGCCACACCAGCAGCATGTGGCCGCCCAGCCATGCCGACGACAGCGCCGCCGCGGTCAGCGTCAGGACCGCCACCGGGCGGCGGGCGCGGGAGACCGCCACGGCGATCGGGAGCAGCAGCGGGAACGCCGGGACCAGGAACCGGGCGCGCGGGAAGTAGACGCCGCCGCTGCCGAGCACCACCAGCAGCAGGACGCCCGTGAACACCAGCAGCGCGGCCGGCTGGCGGTCGGTCAGGCACAGCAGGTACAGGCCGGCCGAGACGAGAAGCACCACCGACACGACCGCCAGGAAGAACTGCGGGTCCTTGTTGTAGACCAGGTGGTCGCGCAGCTCCCGGCGGGTCACCGCGCCGCCGTCCCACTCGTTGCCCCACACCCGCTGGACGGCGAAGTAGCCGTCCGCGCGGCCCTCCCGCCACGCCACCCAGCCCACGTAGCCGAGCCAGCCCAGCGGCGCGGCGGCGGCCGCCGCGAGGGCCCGGCGGTCGCCCCGGCGTACGGCCGGCAGGGCGGCGGCGGCCACCGCCGCCGCGACCGCCACACCGGTCGGCCGGGTCAGCCCCGCCGCCACGCACAGGCCCGCGGCCCACGCCCAGCGCCCGTCCAGGACCGCGTACAGCGCCCACGCCGCCAGCGCGGTGAACAGCGACTCCGTGTACCCCATCCACTGGACGACGCCCACCGGCAGCGCGCCCCACAGCACCGCCAGGACCACGCCCGCCCGGCGCCCGTGCAGCCGGTCGCCGACCGCGAACACGCCCCAGGCGGCGGCCAGCGAGCAGACCACCGCGATCACCAGGCCGACGGAGGCGCGCGAACCGGGGGTGACGGCCGCGACGGCCTTCACCAGGAACGGGTAGAGCGGGAAGAAGGCCAGGCTCCGCGGCGGAGTGCCCGCGGGGTCGCCGGACTCGTGCGTGTAGCCGTGGTCGGCGATGCCCAGGTACCAGTGGGAGTCCCAGGAGGAGGCGAGCACGGGCCAGACGCCGTGCCCCTGGAGGTGCGACCAGCGCGCCAGCACGATCAGGCCCACCAGCCGCACGGCGACGTAGCCGAGCAGCGCCGGGGCCGCGTGCCGCAGGCTGCCGCGCACCCGCGGGGGAACCCGGGGCCCGCGCGACGGGAGGGGCCGCCGCGAGGCGGGGACGGTCGGTCGGGCGGTCAGGACCGGGGGCACGGCGGCGGCTCCAGGGATGCGCGGTGGGATACCGGGGTCACCCTGGCGCGGACCCCGTGGCCTCGCGACGCCCTTGGGTCCGTTGCCGTACCGAATTCACCCGCACGGGAACACCACGAGGGGCCCGTACGGAGGTGTCTCCGTACGGGCCCCTCGGGGGAGTCCCGGGCTCAGAGCCCGGCCGCGGCCGCCAGGTCCTGCTTGATCGCGGCGAGTACCTCGGCGCCCTTCGCGCGGGCGGTCGTCAGCTCGCCGGCGTCGGCCACCGGGATCACGACCTCCAGGTAGCACTTGAGCTTCGGCTCCGTGCCGCTGGGCCGGACGATGACCCGGGCGCGGAACTCGCCCTCCAGGTAGTAGCGCAGACCGTCGGTCGGGGGCAGCGACTCCGTGCCCTTCGTCAGGTCCTCCGCCGTCGTCACGGTCAGACCCGCCAGCGAGACCGGCGGGCGCTCGCGCAGCGCGCTCATCGCGTCGGAGATGACGCTCAGGTCGTCGACCCGCACCGACAGCTGGTCGGTGGCGTGCAGTCCGTGGGCCACGGCCAGGTCGTCGAGCAGACCCGTCAGGCTCCGGCCCTGCTCCTTGAGGACCGAGGCCAGCTCGGCGACCAGCAGCGCGGCCGTGATGCCGTCCTTGTCGCGGACGCCCTCGGGGTCGACGCAGTAGCCGAGCGCCTCCTCGTAGCCGTACCGCAGCCCCTCCACCCGGGCGATCCACTTGAAGCCCGTCAGGGTCTCCTCGTAGCCGACGCCCGCGGCCTCGGCGATCCGGCCGAGCAGCGAGGACGACACGATCGACTCGGCGAACACGCCCCGGGCACCCTTGTGCACGAGGTGCGCGGCGAGCAGCGCGCCCACCTCGTCACCGCGCAGCATCCGCCAGCCGCCCTCGACGGAGGAGTCCGGCACGGCCACCGCGCACCGGTCGGCGTCGGGGTCGTTGGCGATCACGATGTCGGGGTCCACGGCACGGGCCGCCTCGAAGGCGAGGTCCATGGCGCCCGGCTCCTCCGGGTTCGGGAACGCCACCGTCGGGAACGCCGGGTCCGGGTCGGCCTGCTCGGCGACGAGCGCCGGCGGCGGGAATCCGGCCCGGGCGAAGGCGGCCGCCAGAACTTCCTTGCCGACGCCGTGCATGGCCGTGTAGACGGTCCGCACGGTGCGGGGCGAGCCCGGGGTCAGCACGGCGTCCGTACGGGCCAGGTAGGCGTCCAGGACCTCGTCGCCCAGGGTCTCCCAGCCCTCCTCCGGGCGGGCCACGTCGGCGAGCGCGCGCACGGCGGCGATCTCGGCGGCGATCTCCGCGTCGGCCGGCGGCACGATCTGCGAGCCGTCGCCGAGGTAGACCTTGTAGCCGTTGTCCCGCGGCGGGTTGTGGCTGGCGGTCACCTCGACGCCGGCCACGGCGCCCAGGTGCCTTATGGCGTACGCGAGCACGGGCGTCGGCAGCGGGCGCGGCAGCACGGCCGCGCGCAGCCCGGCGCCGGTCATGACGGCGGCCGTGTCACGGGCGAAGTCGGCGGACTTGTAGCGGGCGTCGTAGCCGACGACGACGAGGCCCCCCTCCTGGCCCTTCGCCTTGAGGTACGCGGCGAGGCCGGCCGCGGCGCGGATCACCACGGAGCGGTTCATCCGCATCGGGCCCGCGCCCAGTTCGCCGCGCAGGCCGGCGGTGCCGAACTGGAGGGTGCCGGCGAACCGGTCGGCGAGCTCGGCGCGGTCACCGGACTCGATGAGCCTGGCGAGCTCGTCGCGGGTCTCGCTGTCGGGGTCCTCGGCGAGCCAGGCCTGGGCCCGGGCGATGAGGTCGTCCTGCGTCACGGTGGGTGCCTTTCGAGGTACGGGCGGTGCGACGGGTGGGGCGGGAGTTTCTCTTCCCCGCCCCGGCCCCTCCCGTAACCGGGTGCTCCGTCCCGGCCCCCGCGTCTCGGGCGCCGTCGGGGCCGGTTCGGGAAGGGGCGGGGGAGGAGTCCCGCGCGGCGGCCTGCGCCGGTGATCAGATGCGGTCGAGCACCCGGGTGAGCAGCTCGCCCATCCGGGCCGCGGAGTCGCGGCCGGCCTGGAGGACCTCCTCGTGGTTCAGCGGCTCGCCCGACAGGCCCGCGGCCAGGTTGGTGACGAGCGAGATGCCCAGGACCTCGGCGCCGGCCTCGCGGGCCGCGATGGCCTCCAGGACGGTGGACATGCCGACCAGGTCGCCGCCCATGACGCGGACCATGTTGATCTCGGCCGGGGTCTCGTAGTGCGGCCCGGGGAACTGCACGTAGACGCCCTCTTCGAGGGTCTCGTCGATCTCCTTGCACAGCGTGCGCAGCCGCGGCGAGTAGAGGTCGGTGAGGTCCACGAAGTTGGCGCCGACGATCGGGGAGGCGGCCGTCAGGTTGATGTGGTCGCTGATCAGCACGGGCTGACCGGGGCGCATGCCCTCGCGCAGGCCGCCGCAGCCGTTGGTCAGCACGACGGTCTTGCAGCCGGCGGCGACGGCGGTGCGCACACCGTGGGCGACGGAGGCGACGCCCCGGCCCTCGTAGAAGTGCGTACGGCCCAGGAAGACCAGGACCCGCTTCTCACCGATCTTGTACGAGCGGACCTTGCCGCCGTGTCCCTCGACGGCCGGCGGCGGGAAGCCGGGCAGCTCGGTGACCGGGAACTCGGCCTCCGGGGCGCCGAGCGCGTCGACGGCGGGGGCCCAGCCGGAGCCCATCACCAGGGCGACGTCGTGGGTCTCGGTGCCGGTCAGCTCGCGAAGGCGCGTGGCAGCGGCCTCGGCGGCCTCGTACGGGGTGGCAGTTGCGTTCACTGACTCTCTCGCCTCGGGGAGGGGGGTCCGAGGGGGGAGCCCCGGACGGTTTTCCTACGCGCAGAAGCGTAGCCCGAGAATTCCTACGCGCGTAGATGACGATGCTGACGGACATGCGATCGTTGTCTTGTCGTTTCCGACGAACGTCGAGGTGGTGGCGGGTCGATGCCTTCCGCCACACCGATACCGCCACGAGCCGGCGCGTGAGGCCCGTCACGGGCGCAATCGGGCGGCGCCGCGCCCGGACAGCCCTCAGCAGGGGCGCTTGCGCAGCTCCATCACGTAGTCGTGCGGCGCGCCCGCCGACTCCGCCGCGTCCGCGATCTCGCCGAGGTAGCGGGCCGAGGGCAGTCCGCCCTCGTAGGCGTTGAGCACGTAGACCCAGGCCGGCTCCTCGCCGTCCAGGGTGTGCACCCGCACCCGCATCCGCCGGTAGATGTCGAGTCCGACGCCCTCCCAGCGGTCCATGGAGTCCTCGTCCATCGGCGCGATGTCGTAGAGCGCGACGAGGACCTGGGAGCGCGGTGCCTCCACGATCGTGGCCAGTGCCCCCTCCCAGCCCATCTGCTCGCCGCCGAAGGTCAGCCGCCAGCCGTTGAGCCAGCCGGTGCCGCGCAGCGGGGAGTGCGGGGCGCGGCGGGTCATGAGCCGCGCGTCGAGGTTGCCGGCGTACGCGGCGTAGAGCGACATGGGGTCGAGGGTACGGGAGGGGGAGGGGTGGTCGCGGAAGTCCGTGGTGGGGCCGTATGGAGGCCCCGGCGCGAGGACACCCGCGGCGTGCGGGACAATGGGGTACGCACTTGAAGCGTGCGGGACAATGGCGTACGCACTGCAGCCCAGCGGGGGACCCCCCGGCAGAACGAGAGCGCGAGGCGTAACCCACGTGACCCGGATCGTGATCATCGGCGGCGGACCCGGCGGATACGAGGCGGCCCTGGTGGGCGCCCAACTCGGCGCGGAGGTGACCGTCGTCGACTGCGACGGCCTCGGCGGCGCGTCCGTCCTGACCGACTGTGTCCCCTCCAAGACCCTCATCGCGACGGCCGAGGTGATGACCACCTTCGACTCCTCGTACGAGGAACTGGGCATCATCGTCGCCGACGACACCCCGCACATCGACCAGGCCGCCCGTGTCGTCGGCGTGGACCTCGGGAAGGTCAACCGACGGGTGAAGCGCCTCGCGCTCGCCCAGTCGCACGACATCACCGCCTCCGTCACCCGGGCCGGCGCCCGGGTCCTGCGCGGCCGCGGCCGGCTCTCCGGACGCCAGGCCGTGGACGGCTCGCGACAGGTGATCGTGACCGCCGCCGACGGCACCGAGGAGTCGCTGACCGCCGACGCCGTGCTGATCGCGACCGGCGGCCACCCGCGCGAGCTGCCCGACGCGCAGCCCGACGGCGAGCGGATCCTGAACTGGACGCAGGTCTACGACCTGAAGGAGCTCCCCGAGGAGCTCATCGTGGTCGGTTCCGGTGTGACGGGCGCCGAGTTCGCCGGTGCCTACCAGGCCCTCGGCTCCCGGGTCACCCTCGTCTCCTCCCGCGACCGCGTGCTGCCCGGCGAGGACCCGGACGCCGCGGCCGTCCTCGAGGACGTCTTCCGCCGCCGCGGCATGAACGTCATGGCACGCTCGCGCGCCGAGTCCGCCAAGCGGGTCGGCGACCGGGTCGAGGTCACGCTGGCCGACGGCCGGGTCATCTCCGGCACCCACTGCCTGATGGCGGTCGGCGCGATCCCGAACTCGGCCGGAATGGGTCTGGAGGAGGCCGGCGTCCGGCTCAAGGACTCGGGTCACATCTGGACCGACAAGGTCTCGCGCACCTCCGCCCCCGGCGTCTACGCGGCCGGCGACGTCACCGGAGTCTTCGCGCTCGCCTCGGTCGCCGCCATGCAGGGCCGGATCGCGATGTACCACTTCCTCGGCGACGCGGTGGCCCCGCTGAACCTGAAGACGGTCTCCTCGAACGTCTTCACCGACCCCGAGATCGCCACCGTCGGTTACACCCAGGCCGACGTGGACGCGGGCAAGATCGACGCCCGCGTCGTCAAGCTGCCGCTGCTGCGCAACCCGCGCGCGAAGATGCAGGGCATCCGGGACGGCTTCGTCAAGATCTTCTGCCGGCCGGGCACGGGCATCGTGGTGGGCGGCTGCGTCGTCGCCCCCCGCGCGAGCGAGCTGATCCATCCCATCTCGATCGCGGTCGACAACAATCTGACGGTGGAACAGATCGCAAAGGCTTTCACCGTGTACCCCTCCCTGTCGGGCTCGATCGCGGAAGTGGCACGGCAGTTGCACACCCGAAAGGCGGGCGGCGAGGGCTAGTACGGGCCCCCGGCCTGCACCGATCCGGACAACCCCCGGCACCCCCGGGCAAGTCGCCGCGCGCGGCGATCGACGACGGGGCCTCCCATACCACCTGGAGGCCCCGTCTGTGTGCATCTTCTGCAATTCGGCGCATAGTGCTGAAAAGTATCGGCCGGTCAGGTTACTGTCAGTTTCGTGTTCGCTGCAGAACGTCGTCAGTTGATCCTCGAAATGGTGCGCGCCAACGGGGCCGTGTCGCTCCGTGAGCTCGCCCGCGTCGTCCAGACCTCAGAAGTGACCGTACGGCGGGACGTGCGGGCGCTGGAGGCAGAAGGACTCCTCGACCGCCGGCACGGCGGTGCCGTATTGCCGGGCGGTTTCACCCGGGAATCCGGCTTCCCGCAGAAATCCCATCTGGCCACGGCCGAGAAGACGGCCATCGCCGACGTCGCCGCGAGCCTCGTCGAAGAGGGCGAGGCCATCGTCGTCGGCGCGGGGACGACCACTCAGGAGCTGGCCCGACGGCTCGCCCGTGTGCCGGGCCTGACCGTCGTCACCAATTCGCTGCTCGTCGCCCAGGCGCTGGCCCATGCCAACCGTGTCGAGGTCGTCATGACCGGCGGCACGCTGCGTGGCTCGAACTACGCGCTCGTGGGCAGCGGGGCCGAACAGTCCCTGCAGGGCCTGCGGGTCTCCCGTGCCTTCCTCTCCGGCAGCGGCCTGACCGCCGAGCGCGGCCTGTCCACCTCCAACATGCTCTCCGCGAGCGTGGACCGGGCGCTGGTCCAGGCGGCGGCGGAGGTCGTGGTGCTGGCCGACCACACCAAGCTCGGCACCGACACCATGTTCCAGACGGTGCCGACGGACGTGATCACGCGGCTGGTGACCGACGAACCCCCGGCGCACGACGACCGGGCCGCCACCGAACTGCAGGCCCTGGCCGACCAGGGCGTCCAGATCGCGGTGGCCGGTACGGGGGCGGGACCCGCGGGTGACACGGTCCCCCCGGGCGGCCGGCCCCGTCGTGACGTCCCGCTCCCGGGGCAGCGCGCCAGGCATCCGGGCGGTCAGTTCCGCGGCCCCACGGCCGCGTTGGCCGCCGAGGCGCTCGTACCGGAGCGCACGGCACGGGTCGCGGACATGCGCCGGCGCTGAGGCGGTCCGGCCGCCGCCTCACCTGCTGAGCCCTCGCAGGGTCAGCATGAGCAGACGGTCCGCCAGGCCCGTGTCCTCCGGAGTCTGTTCGGCCGCCAGCGCGATCGCGTTGGTGAGCTGCATCAGATCGCCGATGGACACGTCGTCCTGGACCGTGCCCGCCGCCCGGGCACGGGCGAGCAGCCGCTCGCCGGCCGCGCGCAACGGCACGCTGCACCGGGAGAGCGCCGAACTCCCGTCGTGCGAAGCCGACATCAGGGCGCGCGCGAGCCCCCGGTACTCACCCGCGTGGGTGATCAGGGCACGCAGCCACTCCACGAGCGCCCGGCACGGGTCCTCGGCCTCCGCGAGGTCGTGCGAGTGCTGCAGGAGGGCCGCCAGGGCCTCCTGGAACACCGCGCTCATCAACGCGTCCCGGTTCGGGAAGTGCCGGTAGAGCGTGCCGATCCCGACGCCCGCGCGTCGGGCGACGTCCTCCAGGGAGGCGTCGGTGCCGTGCTCCGCGAAGGAGGCGCGGGCCTCGGCGAGCAGGCGCTCGTGGTTGCGGCGCGCGTCGGCACGCATGGGACTCCTCGGGTCGGCGCGTGAATCGGGCGGGACGGCCGGGCCGGGTGGCGGCCGGGGCGGATCGGCGAAGGGCCCGCAGGCGGATGCGCCTGCGGGCCCTTCGGACCGGATCCGGGTGCGGATCAGTCCTTGATCTCGCAGATCGCGGCGCCGGAGGTGATCGACGCGCCGACCTCGGCGGACAGGCCCTTGACGGTGCCCGCGCGGTGCGCGTTGAGCGGCTGCTCCATCTTCATGGCCTCCAGGACCACGATGAGGTCGCCCTCCTTGACCTCCTGGCCCTCCTCGACGGCCACCTTCACGATGGTGCCCTGCATCGGGGAGGCGAGGGTGTCACCGGAGGCCGTCGGGCCGGACTTCTTCGCGGCACGGCGCTTCGGCTTGGCGCCCGCGGCCAGACCCGTACGGGCCAGGGTCATGCCGAGCGAGGACGGCAGGGAGACCTCGAGACGCTTGCCGCCGACCTCGACGACGATGGTCTCGCGACCGGCCTCGTCCTCGTCCGCGTCGGCGCCGGCCGGCGCGAACGGCTTGATCTCGTTGACGAACTCGGTCTCGATCCACCGGGTGTGGACCCGGAACGGGTCCGCGGTGAAGTCCGGGTCGACGACCACGGCGCGGTGGAACGGGATGGCCGTGGCCATGCCCTCCACCTGGAACTCCGCCAGCGCGCGGGCGGCGCGCTGCAGCGCCTGCTCGCGGGTGGCGCCGGTGACGATCAGCTTGGCCAGGAGCGAGTCCCAGGCCGGGCCGATGACCGAACCGGACTCGACGCCCGCGTCCAGGCGGACACCGGGGCCGGACGGCGCGGCGAAGGTGGTGACGGTGCCCGGGGCGGGCAGGAAGTTGCGGCCCGGGTCCTCACCGTTGATCCGGAACTCGAACGAGTGACCCCTTATGGCCGGGTCGTCGTAGCCGAGCTCCTCGCCGTCGGCGATCCGGAACATCTCGCGGACCAGGTCGATGCCGGTGACCTCTTCGGTGACCGGGTGCTCGACCTGCAGACGGGTGTTGACCTCCAGGAAGGAGATCGTGCCGTCGAGGCCGACCAGGAACTCGACCGTGCCGGCGCCGACGTAGCCGGCCTCCTTCAGGATCGCCTTCGAGGCGGCGTACAGCTCCGCGTTCTGCTCCTCGGTCAGGAACGGCGCGGGCGCCTCCTCGACGAGCTTCTGGTGGCGGCGCTGCAGCGAGCAGTCACGGGTGGAGACGACGACGACGTTGCCGTGCGAGTCGGCGAGGCACTGGGTCTCGACGTGGCGCGGCTTGTCGAGGTAGCGCTCGACGAAGCACTCGCCGCGACCGAAGGCGGCGACGGCCTCGCGGACGGCGGAGTCGTAGAGCTCGGGGACCTCTTCGAGCGTGCGGGCGACCTTGAGGCCGCGACCGCCGCCGCCGAACGCCGCCTTGATGGCGATCGGCAGGCCGTTCTCCTTGGCGAACTCGACGACCTCGTCGGCGCCGGAGACCGGGTCGGGCGTGCCCGCGACGAGCGGGGCGCCCGCGCGCTGGGCGATGTGACGGGCCGCCACCTTGTCGCCGAGGTCGCGGATGGCCTGCGGCGGCGGGCCGATCCAGGTCAGACCGGCGTCGAGAACGGCCTGGGCGAATTCGGCGTTCTCGGACAGGAAGCCGTAACCGGGGTGGATCGCGTCCGCCCCCGCGTCCTTCGCCGCCTGCAGCACCTTGGCCATGTCCAGATAGCTGGCGGCCGGGGTGTCACCGCCCAGAGCGAACGCCTCGTCGGCCGCGCGGACGTGCAGAGCGTCCCGGTCCGGGTCGGCGTAGACGGCTACGCTGGCGATCCCGGCGTCCCGGCAGGCCCGGGCTACGCGGACAGCGATTTCGCCACGGTTGGCGATGAGCACCTTGCGCACGATGGCTCCCTCCTTGAAACAAGCTGAGTTTAGGGACTGCCGACACGGCCTTTCGACCCGTCCCCAGTGGTGAGCTTGCCCACACGGAGCGTGATACCAGGCCTGCTCGGGTCGTGAAATCCCTTGTCGTACCACGGTACGCAGGGTTCCTTTACGGCACAGTAGCTCCGAGGTGTGGCGCAGGTCTCTGTTCCTGGAGCCAGTCGCCGAACGGGTTTCTTTGTGGAGTCCCTACGAATGGCCCAGTGATTCTTTGCCGTTCCGTTCCGCCGCACGAACCCTTGTCCCCGGGTTTACCAGTCAGTAGCCTTCGCGCTGTCGTCCGTACTGCAGGTAACAGCCGTCAACAGGGGGTGGCCGAGGTGGCCCGGAGACCGATAGCACTCGTGACGGCGGCGGTGCTCCTTCTGGAGGCACCCGGCATCGTCGCCCTCAACGCGGTCATGGCGCGCTTCCTGGAGGTCCAGTCCATGTCCCTGGACGGGATGGACCCGGACGCGATGGTCACCGGCACATGGGCGCTCGGCATCGTCTCGGGCGCCCTGCTCGCCCTGTGCGCCCTCGTCGCCCTGCTCGCGGGTGTACGGGACCGGCGTCCCGGCCGGGCGGGCCGGATCCTGCTCGTCGGCTGCGCGGTCGTGCACGGTGTGCTCGGTGCCGTGACGGTGGGTCTGATCGGCTGGGGCGCGTTCGCGTTCATGGTGCTCGTGCTCGGGCTGATCGTGCTGACCCTGGTGGCCTACGGGAAGGACACCGAGGTGCCGGAGCGGGAGTCCGGGGCGTCGCCGACGCCCGCGTAGGTCCTGCCGGGCGCGGCGGAGCACCGGCCGGGCCCCGGCGGGACCCGGCCGTCCGGCGGGGGCCGCCCGTCACTCCCAGAGGTCGGTGATGGAGACGCCCAGCTTCCCGAGCAGGGTGCGCAGCAGGGGCAGGGACAGGCCGATCACGTTGCCCGGGTCCCCGTCGATCCCCTGGATGAACGGCGCCGAGCGCCCGTCGAGGGTGAACGCGCCCGCCACGTGCAGCGGTTCGCCGCTGGCCACGTAGGCCGCGATCTCGGCGTCCGTCGGATCGCCGAAGCGGACGACGGTCGAGGCGGTCGCCGACTCGTAGCGCTTGGCGGCGGTGTCGTAGACGCAGTGGCCCGTCTGCAGGATGCCCACCCGGCCGCGCATCGCGTGCCAGCGGGCCGTCGCCTCCTCGGCGTCCGCGGGCTTGCCGAGGGCCTGCTTGTCCAGTTCGAGGACCGAGTCGCAGCCGATGACGAGGGCGCCGAAGGCCTCCGGGCGGGCGGCCACGTGGGCGGCCTTGGCCTCGGCGAGCGAGAGCGCGAGTTCGGCCGGGGTGGGGGCGTGCACCTTGTCCTCGTCGACGCCGCTCACGATGACCTCGGGGGCGAGTCCGGCCTGCCGCAGCAGTCCGAGACGGGCGGGGGAGGCGGAGGCGAGCACGACACGGCGGCGATCAGCAGTCATGGGGGCAGCGTAGCCAGTACGGGCCCCCGGTGCGGGGCGTGTCCGGCAGGCCGGGGCGCGGCGCGTGCCCGTGCGGGCGGGGGCGCGGCGCGTGTGTCAGTGCAGGCCGGCCGCCAGCATGGCGACCAGCATCGCCAGCGCCAGCAGGATGGAGGCGCGGCGGAGCATCGCCTGCATGTCCCGCATCTCCTCAGGCGGCTCGTTCTCCGGGTCGGACCACAGCATGAGGTCGATCCTGCGCGCGTGAGGGCGGGCGCGCCTGAGTACCCGTACTCAGGCGCGCCGGTGCCGACGGACCATTTCCGCGCCCGCGGGGCCGCCGGCTCGCCGCTGCCCGGCCGCGGCCCCGCCCCCCGCCGCCGGTCAGCGCGCGGCGAACGCCCCGGCCTCCGCCGCCGCCAGGGCGGCCGCCACCGCCCGTTCCGCGTCCGCCGGGCCCAGCGGCTCGCGCGTGATCATGAAGCGGTAGTAGAGCGGGGCCGAGACCGCGCGCAGCAGCTCCGTGCCGTCCGTGTCCGGGGAGATCTCGCCGCGCGCGGCGCCCCGGCCGGCGACCGGGGCCCATTCCTCCAGGCGGGCCCGGTAGAAGCCGTTCAGCGCCTCGGCGCATTCCTCGTCGCAGGCGGCCGCCGCGACGACGGCGCGGAAGACCGCGCCCATCCGGCTGTCGGTGAGCGTCCTGAGCACGAGCGTGGCGTTGGCCCGCAGGTCGCCGGCCAGGCTGCCGGTGTCCGAGGCGGGCAGGGAGCGGTCGGCCATGTCGCGCAGCAGGTCCGCGACGAGCCCGACGGGCGAGCCCCAGCGTCGGTAGACGGTGGTCTTGCCGACGCCGGCGCTGGCGGCGATGTGGTCCATGTTCAGCGCGTGGAAGCCCGCGGCGGCCAGGGCGTCCTCGGTGGCTTCGAGTACGGCCTGCCGCACCTTCGCGGTGCGGCCGCCGGGGCGCACGGTGCCGGGCACGGCCGGTCGGCTCTCGCTCAAACGGGTCTCCTGTTCCATTAATGCTCTCCAGTCTGCTACGGTCCTGGGCATCCTAACGGAACCAGCATCCCATTAAGGGGTCCCGCTGATGGTTGCCCTCGATGTCACCGCCGCACCCGCGTCCACCCGCATGGACGGGCGGATGCGGCTCGTCCTCCTCGTCCTGCTCGTCGCCCAGTTCATGCTGGCCGTCGACTTCTCGATCCTGAACGTCGCCTTGCCCGTCATCGGCGAAGGACTCGGCTTCTCCCTCGCCCACCTGCAGTGGATCGCCACCGCCTTCGCCCTCGCGGCCGCCGGATTCACCCTGCTGTTCGGGCGCGTCGCCGACATCGTCGGCCGCCGCCGGATCTTCCTCGGCGGCATGGCCGTCCTCGGCCTCTCCTCCCTGGTGGGCGGCCTGGCCACCGGCCCCGAGATGCTCATGGCCGCCCGGGTCGCCCAGGGCCTGGCCACCGCCGCGGTCACCCCGGCCGGCCTGTCCCTGCTCACCTCGTCCTTCCCCGAGGGACCACTGCGCGACAAGGCGCTGGGCCTCAACGGCGCTCTGATGTCGGCCGGGTTCACCACCGGCGCCGTCCTCGGCGGCGTCCTGACCGACCTGCTCTCCTGGCGCTGGGCCTTCTTCATCAACGTGCCGGTCGCGCTCGCCGTCCTCCTCGTCGCCCCCGCCGTCCTCCGGGAGAGCCGTCCCCAGGTCCGTCCGCGGCTCGACATCCCCGGCGCGATCACCGTCACCGGCGGCCTCCTCGCCCTCGTCTACGGCCTCACCGCGGCCGGCGAGCGCGGCTGGACCGACTCCGTCGCCCTGACCGCCCTCGGCGTCGGCGCCGTGCTGCTGACCGCCTTCCGGGCCGTCGAGAAGCGCGCCGCCTCCCCGCTCGTGCCCCTGCGCATCCTGGGGCGCCGCACGGTCGTCTGGGGCAACCTCGCCGGGCTCGTCGCCTTCGTCACCGAGACCTCGCTGGTCTTCCTGATGACGCTCTACCTCCAGGACGTCCTCGGCTTCTCGCCGCTCGCCGCCGGGCTCTCCTTCGGCGTCCTGGGCGCGGGAACCGTCGTCGGCGGGGTCCTCGCTCCCCGCTTCATCGGCCGCCACGGCGCCCGTACGGCCCTCGTCGCCGGCGGACTTCTCCAGGCCGCGGCGACCGTCGCCCTCCACGCCCTCGGCGACGACCGGAGCGGGCTCTGGCTGCTGCTCACCGCCACCTTCCTCGGCGGGGTCGGCAACATGCTCGCCATCGTCGGCTTCATGGTCACGGCCACCTCCGGGCTGCCGGACTCCGAGCAGGGCATGGCGACCGGCCTGGCCACCATGACCCAGCAGATCGGCATCACCATGGGCACGCCGATCATGAGCGCCGTCGTCGTCACCTCGACCACGGTCCTCGACGGCATCGGCCTCGCGGTCCTGGTCAACGCGGCGATCGTGCTCACCGGCGCGGTCCTGGCCGGGTTCTTCCTGCGCCGCGCGTGACCCGGGACGACGAGAAGGCCGGACCCCCCGCACATGGGGTCCGGCCTTCTCTCGCTCGTTCGTCTTCTCGTCCGGCTACGCGGGCCAGTAGGACCGCGCCCAGGAGCGCGGCCCGGGCCGGTGGCGCACCCCGCGGGCGATCCGCGACGGGTCGGACCAGCCCTCGGGGACCTCCGGGCCGCTGCCGGCGGCGGACGCCGCCGCCGTCGCCGCGGCCCGGGCCTGGACCACCGCCAGGGCGGCGGCCAGCTCCTCCGGGGTCGGGTTTCCTCGTACGACCTTGATCATGGCGACCCTCCTGCAGGCCTAGAGAGGGATGTTGCCGTGCTTCTTCGGAGGCAGGCTTTCCCGCTTCGAGCGCAGCTGACGCAGGCCCTTCACGATCTGCGGGCGGGTGTCCGACGGCATGACCACGCCGTCGATGTAGCCGCGCTCGGCCGCCGTGTACGGGTTGAGCAGGGTGTCCTCGTACTCCTGGATGAGCCGGGCGCGCTCGGCGTCCTGGTCGTCCGCGGCGGCGATGGTCCTGCGGTGCAGGATGTTGACCGCGCCCTGCGCGCCCATGACCGCGATCTGCGCGGTGGGCCACGCCAGGTTGAGGTCGGCGCCCAGGTGCTTGGAGCCCATGACGTCGTAGGCGCCGCCGAAGGCCTTGCGCGTGATGACCGTGATGAGCGGGACGGTCGCCTCGGCGTAGGCGTAGATCAGCTTGGCGCCGCGGCGGATGATGCCGCCGTACTCCTGGTCGACACCCGGCAGGAAGCCGGGCACGTCCACGAAGGTCAGCACCGGGATGTTGAAGGCGTCGCAGGTGCGGACGAAACGCGCGGCCTTCTCGCTCGCGTCGATGTCCAGGCAGCCGGCGAACTGCATCGGCTGGTTGGCGACGACGCCGACCGGGAAGCCCTCGACCCGGCCGAAGCCGGTGAGGATGTTCGGGGCGAAGAGCGCCTGGGTCTCCAGGAACTCGCCGTCGTCGACGACGTGCTCGATGACCGTGTGCATGTCGTACGGCTGGTTCGCGGAGTCCGGGATCAGGACGTCCAGCTCGCGGTCCTCGTCCGTCACCTCGGTGTCGGCGACCTCGGGGAACGCGGGCGGCTCGGACAGGTTGTTCGAAGGCAGGTACGACAACAGGGACTTGACGTACTCGATCGCGTCCTTCTCGTCGCCCGCCATGTGGTGGGCGACCCCGGACGTGGTGTTGTGCGTCCGCGCGCCGCCCAGCTCCTCGAAGCCGACGTCCTCGCCGGTCACCGTCTTGATCACGTCCGGACCGGTGATGAACATGTGCGAGGTCTGGTCCACCATCACCGTGAAGTCGGTGATCGCGGGGGAGTAGACCGCGCCGCCCGCGCACGGGCCGACGACCAGCGAGATCTGCGGGATGACGCCCGAGGCGTGGGTGTTGCGGCGGAAGATCTCGCCGTACATGCCCAGCGCGTTGACACCCTCCTGGATGCGCGCGCCGCCGGAGTCGTTGATGCCGATGACCGGGCAACCGGTCTTCAGCGCGAAGTCCATCACCTTGATGATCTTCTGGCCGAAGGTCTCGCCGAGGGCGCCGCCGAAGACCGTGAAGTCCTGCGAGAAGACGGCGACGGGGCGGCCGTCGACCGTGCCGTAGCCGGTGACGACACCGTCGCCGTACGGACGGTTCTTCTCCAGGCCGAAGTTGGTCGAGCGGTGCCGGGCCAGCTCGTCGAGCTCGACGAAGGAGCCCTCGTCGAGCAGCAGGGCGATCCGCTCACGCGCAGTCAGCTTGCCCTTCGCGTGCTGCTTCTCCACGGCGCGCTCGGAACCGGCATGGGTCGCCTCGTCAATACGGCGCTGCAGATCCGCGATCTTGCCCGCGGTCGTGTGAATGTCGATTTCTTGTGGCTGTACCGACTCGGACATCGGGATGCGGCTCCCTGCCTGGTCACGGGGGGTTCGTTGACTACCAATGGGCTACTGCCTGCCTACTGACCCGTAGCGTATCGACGCCGATACGGTTCGGCACTGCGGTGTTTGCCACACCTAGGCTGACTTGCATGACGTCCTCTCATGGCTCAGGAGGGCCCTGGTCCGACCTGGACAGGCCCCCGCTCAACGCCGCAGCCCTGCGCCGCGCGCTCGTGACCCCCGACGGTCTGTGGACCTCGCTCGACGTGGTCCCCACGACCGGCTCCACCAACTCCGACCTCGCGGCCCGCGCCGGTGACCTCCCCGAAGGCGCGGTGCTCGTCGCCGAGGAGCAGTCCTCCGGGCGCGGCCGGCTCGACCGCAGCTGGGTCGCCCCCGCGCGGTCCGGGATCTTCGTCTCCGTCCTGCTCAAGCCCGCGGTGCCGGTGCACCGCTGGGGCTGGCTGCCGCTGCTCACCGGCGTGGCGGCGGCGACCGGGCTCGCGAAGGCGGCCGGCGTGGACATCTCCCTCAAATGGCCGAACGACCTGCTGATTTCCGTCGGCGGCGAGGAACGCAAGGCCGGCGGGATCCTCGCCGAGCGGGCCGGCGAGGACGGGATCGTCGTCGGCCTCGGCATCAACGTCACCCTGGGTGAGGCCGAACTCCCGGTCCCCACCGCCGGCTCGCTGCTGCTGGCGGACGCGGTCTCCACGGACCGTGACCCGCTGCTGAGGGCCGTCCTCAGGTCCCTGGAGCAGTGGTACGGCCAGTGGGTGCGGGCCGGCGGCGACCCGGTGGCCTCCGGACTCCAGGCCGCGTACACCGAGGGCTGCGCGACCCTGGGCCGCCGCGTTCGCGCGGAGCTGCCCGGAGAGCGGATGCTGGAAGGGGAGGCGGTGACGCTGGACGGCGACGGCCGTCTGGTGGTGGCCACGGAGGGCGGCGGCACGGAAGCCGTCTCCGCGGGCGACATCGTGCACGTCCGCGCGGAGTCGTAGCCTTCCCGGCAGGACGTCGGGGACGGGTGTCCGCTTCCGTGGAACACGTGTCCCCGACGCCAGGATGCGACGTCCGGTGACGGTTCGGGCGTGAGCCAGCACACACCTGTCGTATCGTGGAGCGCGATCCAGGCGACAGATCGGCAGGGCAGTGGGCAGGGAACGGGCAGGAGGCGGCCGGTGACCGTCGACGACGCGGGCGACGGCGGCACGGTCGAGCCACCCACGTACCCCACTCCTCACCATGTCGTCGACCACACCGCCGAGCCGAGCGACGACCCCCTGGCGATCCGCCTCGAACAGCTCATCCTCGGCGCCGACCGGCGCTACACCCCCTTCCAGGCCGCCCGCACGGCCGGTGTCTCCATGGAGCTGGCCTCCCGTTTCTGGCGGGCCATGGGCTTCGCCGACATCGGACAGGCCAAGGCCCTCACCGAGGCGGACGTGCTCGCCCTGCGGCGGCTGGCCGGTCTCGTCGAGGCCGGGCTGCTGAGCGAGCCGATGGCCGTGCAGGTCGCCCGGTCCACCGGGCAGACCACCGCCCGGCTGGCCGAATGGCAGATCGACTCGTTCCTGGAGGGCCTGACCGAGCCGCCCGAGCCCGGCATGACCCGGACCGAGGTCACGTACCCGCTGGTCGAGCTGCTCCTGCCGGAGCTGGAGGAGTTCCTCATCTACGTCTGGCGCCGGCAGCTCGCCGCCGCCACCGGCCGGGTCGTGCAGGCCGCGGACGACGAGGAGATGGTCGACCGCCGGCTCGCCGTGGGCTTCGCCGACCTCGTCGGCTTCACCCGGCTGACCCGCCGCCTGGAGGAGGAGGAGCTCGGCGAGCTGGTCGAGGCCTTCGAGACCACCTGCGCCGACCTGGTCGCCGCGCACGGCGGACGCCTGATCAAGACGCTCGGTGACGAGGTGCTGTACTGCGCCGACGACGCGGGCACGGCCGCCGAGATCGCCCTGCGGCTGATCGAGACGCTCGGCCACGACGACACCATGCCCTCGCTGCGCGTCGGCATCGCCTTCGGCACCGTGACGACGCGGATGGGCGACGTCTTCGGCACGACCGTGAACCTGGCCAGCCGGCTCACGTCGATAGCGCCCAAGGACGCCGTGCTGGTCGACGGAGCGCTCGCCGAGGAGCTCACCCGGACCGGGGACGCCCCGGTCTCCGAGACCGGGGCCGCCGAGGAGGCCGCCCGGGCCGAGAAGGAGGGCGAGGAGCCGCCCGCCTACCGCTTCGCGCTGCAGCCGATGTGGCAGCGGCCGGTGCGTGGCCTCGGGGTCGTGGAGCCCTGGCAGCTGAGCCGCCGGCCGTCCTGAGCCGGCGCCGACGGCGGTACTCGGTCGCCGGCACCGACCCCTCCCTTGAGCCGGCGCGCCGACGCCCCGTCCGGGCCGCCGGCCGTCATGAGCGCTTCCCGTCCGGGCCGCCCGCCGTCCTGAGCCCTTCGTCCGGGCCGCCTTGCGCGGTATCCGGCCGGGCCGGACCGGACCCCGGCGCGATCGGCGGGACACCGCCTAGGATCCCCGGTGAACACTCGTTAACCGGGAGGGAGCGATCATGACCGAGCAGGCCGAGCAGCGCTTTGGCGAGTTCGTGGCGGTACGCAGGCAGGGGCACGTCGCGGAGTTCGTCCTCGACCGGCCCAAGGCGATGAACGCGGTCTCCCTGGAGATGGCCCGCTCCATCACCGCCGCCTGCGCGGCCCTGGCGGAGGACGCGTCGGTCCGGGTGACCGTGCTGACCTCGTCCAACGACCGGGCGTTCTGCGTCGGCGCCGACCTCAAGGAGCGCAACTCCTTCACCGACGCCGACATGCTCCGCCAGCGCCCCACCTCGCGCGCCGGCTACACCGGCGTCCTGGAGCTGCCGATGCCGACGATCGCCGCGGTGCACGGCTTCGCGCTGGGCGGCGGTTTCGAGCTGGCGCTCGCCTGCGACGTGATCGTGGCCGACGCCACGGCCGTGGTCGGTCTGCCCGAGGTCTCCGTGGGCGTGATCCCGGGCGGCGGCGGCACGCAGCTGCTGCCGCGCCGGGTGGGCGCCGCCCGCGCGGCCGAGCTGGTCTTCACGGCCCGCCGGGTCGAAGCCGCCGAGGCGCACGCCCTCGGGCTGGTCGACCTCCTGGAGGAGGACGCCCGGACGGCCGCGCTGGAGCTCGCAGGGCGCATCGCGGCGAACTCGCCCGTCGGCCTGCGCGCCGCCAAGCGGGCCATGCGCCTCGGCCACGGCCTGGACCTGCGGGCGGGCCTGGAGGTCGAGGACGCGGCCTGGCGTGCGGTGGCCTTCTCCGGGGACCGGGCGGAGGGCGTGGCGGCCTTCAACGAGAAGCGGAAGCCCGCGTGGCCCGGTGAGTGAGCGGACGGCGCCCGGGATCCCGTGAGGGCCGGGCGCCGTCCGGGGTGCCCGGGCGCGCCACCGAGGCCGCCTCGGGAATTCGTCCCTGTGTCCGGTCATGTCACTTTCCGTGATGCCTCACCAGTGAAAATGGACCAAACCTCCCTAAGCTGGAGGAATGGGAGAGGATGCGCGGCTTCGGGCCGTGGTGGCGCTGGCGCAGGCGATGGCGGCGGCCCACACACCACGCGAGTTCTGGCGGGCGGCGGCGCTCGGCGCCTGCCGGGCTCTCGACGGAGCCTTCGCCGCCCTGTCGGTCTGGGAGCGCGACCGCGGACGCCTCAGGGTGCTGGTGAACGCGGGGGAGCGGGCCCCCGGGGAGGAGGAGTTCCCCGACGCCGAGACCTACCCCGTGCACCAGTTCCCCGAGATCACGGAGTTCCTGCACGAGCGCTGGGCCGGCGGCGGCGAACCGGACGCCTGGGTGGAGACCGCGGCCGACCCCGTCTCCACCGGCCGCGTCGCCGGCCTCCGCCGGCGCGGGCGCGGCTGCTGCGTGGTCGCGCCGATCGTGCTCCACGGGCGCGCCTGGGGCGAGCTCTACGTGGCCCGGCCGACCGGGGCACCTGTCTTCGGCCGCGACGACGCGGACTTCGCGGCCGTCCTCGCGGCCGTGGTGGCGGCGGGCATCGCCCAGGCGGAGCGCCTGGAGGAGGTGCGCAAGCTGGCCTTCACGGATCCCCTGACCGGCCTCGCCAACCGGCGGGCGGTCGACACCCGGCTCGACGAGGCCATCGAGCGCTACCGCGTGGACGGGTCCGTGGTGAGCCTGGTGGTCTGTGACCTCAACGGCCTGAAGCGGGTGAACGACACCCACGGTCACGCCGTCGGCGACCGGCTGCTGGAACGGTTCGGCTCGGTGCTCTCGCGCTGCGGCGCGATGCTCCCCGGAGCCCTCTCGGCGCGGCTCGGCGGGGACGAGTTCTGCCTGCTCTCGGTCGGGCCGACGGCCGACGAGGTGGTGGCGGTCGCCGACGAGCTCTGCGTACGGGCCGGGGAGCTGGAGCTCGGCGAGGGCGTGGCCTGCGGGGTCGCGTCCACGGGTGACCCGATCGGGCCGCTGAAGTCGGCGCGCCGGCTCTTCCGCCTGGCGGACGCGGCGCAGTACCAGGCCAAGGCGGCGAGGTCGGCGAAACCGGTGGTGGCGGGCCGGGACGGCACGGTCATCCAGCTCGCGGACGCGCCCCCCGGCGCCCGGGACCGCCGCCGCTTCCGCGACGCGCCGCCCCGCTGAGGGCCGGCGGACCCCCGGCGGCGGGCGCCCGCCGCCGTGACGCTGCGTGGCCCTGCCGGCCCGTCCGGCCGTCCCCTAGTGACACGTTGAGATTCAGTCCGTAGTCTGCTGAATATGAATATGCACACCGTCGTTCTGGGGACGTCCGGCACCACCGCGCAGGACGTCATCGACGTCGCCCGGCACGGCGCCCGCATCGAGCTGTCGCCCGAGGCCGTGCAGGCCCTGGCCGCCGCGCGGGCCGTCGTGGACGCCCTCGCCGCCAAGCCCGAGCCCGTCTACGGGGTCTCGACCGGATTCGGCGCGCTCGCCACCCGGCACATCAGCCCCGAGCTGCGCGCCCAGCTCCAGCGCAACATCGTCCGCTCGCACGCGGCGGGCATGGGCCCGCGCGTCGAGCGCGAGGTCGTCCGCGCGCTGATGTTCCTGCGGCTCAAGACCCTCGCCTCCGGGCACACCGGCGTCCGCCCCGAGGTCGCCCAGACCATGGCCGACCTCCTCAACGCCGGCATCACCCCGGTGGTGCACGAGTACGGCTCCCTCGGCTGCTCCGGCGACCTCGCCCCGCTCTCCCACTGCGCGCTCGCGCTGATGGGTGAGGGCGACGCGGAAGGCCCGGACGGCACCGTCCGGCCCGCCGGCGAGCTGCTGGCCGCCGCCGGCATCGAGCCCGTCGAGCTGCGCGAGAAGGAGGGCCTCGCCCTCCTCAACGGCACCGACGGCATGCTCGGCATGCTGGTCATGGCCCTCGCCGACCTCGACAACCTGTACAAGTCCGCCGACATCACCGCGGCACTCTCCCTCGAAGCCCTCCTCGGCACCGAGAAGGTCCTCGAACCCGAGCTCCACGCCATCCGCCCCCACCCGGGCCAGGGCGCCTCCGCCGCCAACATGCTCGCCGTCCTCAAGGACTCCGGGCTCACCGGCCACTTCCAGGAGGAGGAGGCCCCCCGCGTCCAGGACGCCTACTCCGTCCGCTGCGCCCCCCAGGTCGCCGGCGCCGGCCGCGACACCATGGCCCACGCCCGCCTGGTCGCCGAGCGCGAGCTGGCCGCCGCCGTCGACAACCCGGTGGTGCTCCCCGACGGCCGGGTCGCCTCCAACGGCAACTTCCACGGCGCGCCCGTCGCCTACGTCCTGGACTTCCTGGCGATCGCCGCCGCCGACCTCGGCTCCATCGCCGAGCGCCGCACCGACCGGCTCCTCGACAAGAACCGCTCCCACGGACTGCCCCCGTTCCTCGCCGACGACGCCGGCGTGGACTCGGGCCTGATGATCGCCCAGTACACCCAGGCCGCCCTGGTCAGCGAGATGAAGCGGCTCGCCGTCCCGGCCTCCGCCGACTCGATCCCGTCCTCCGCCATGCAGGAGGACCACGTCTCGATGGGCTGGTCCGCCGCCCGCAAGCTGCGCACCGCGATCGGCAACCTCAACCGGATCATCGCCGTCGAGCTGTACGCCGCCACCCGCGGCATCGAGCTCCGCCGCGGCCTGACCCCGGCCCCCGCCTCGCAGGCCGCCATCACCGCGCTGCGCGAAGCCGGCGTCCAGGGCCCGGGCCCGGACCGCTTCCTGGCCCCCGACCTGGAGGCCGCCGACGCCTTCGTCCGCGAGGGCGCGCTCGTCGCCGCCGTCGAGCCGGTCACCGGACCGCTCGCCTGACCGCGCGTCCCGGGCCCTCCGCGCCCGGGACGGCACGAAGGGCCGCCCCCTCACGGGGGCGGCCCTTCGCCGCGTCGTGGGGGAGCCGTCCTGCGGGGTGGCCGCGGGCCGCTCCCCCTCGCGTCAGGAGGCCCGGCCGCCGCGTCTCATCGCCAGCGTCACGAACCCCGTACCGACCCCGAGAAAGCCCGTGGCGCCGATCAGGTACGGCGTGGTGTCCAGGCCGGCGCCGGTGTCCGCCAGGCGGTCCCCGCCGGTCCCGGCGTCCGTCCCGCCCTCCTGGGTCAGGGACGTCTGCGGGCCGTTCGGCCGCTGTTCATCGGTGGCGTTCGCGGACGGCACGAACCACAGGGCACACAACAGCGTTCCGGCAGCAGTGGCGGTCAGCAGCGGGCGGCGTGCGACGGACACAGATTTCGATCCCCCTTGCGGCAACCGCGAATTGGTGTGTGCGCCGATGCTAATGAACACAGCGGGTCGCAGGAAAGCCGAGACCCCCGCGGAGCCTACGCTCCGTCGTATGAGCACTTCCGAGACATCACGCTTTGTGCGGCTCCGGGTGGAAGTCGTCCTGGAGATCGACGACCCCGAGGAGCTGACCCGCGCAGCGGTCGGCCGGATCGACGCCGACGAGTTCCTGCCCGAGGACGAGCGCGTCCACGCCCGGTCCGCGGTCCACGACGACAGCGCCGAGGCCCTGGCCTACCTCGTCGAGCCCTTCGACCTGGTCAAGGAGGTCCCGGGGATCGAACTCGTCCAGGCGTCCTGGAGCAGTGAGGAGGTCGACTTCGACCCCGATGCACAGGAGTGGGACCTCGACGAGGAAGATGAGGCAGACACCGACGACGAGGAACCGGAGTAGGAGGGGGCGGCACGCCGCTCCCCGAGCCCCGGGCCCGCGTCGTCACAGGTGACGCGTCCCGGGGCTCTTCCGTGCCCCGGCGGCGTACGGGGGGAATGACGGCCGCAGAGCGGGGCAGGAGCGGGAACCGGACGCTCCGCGTGTGCGTGTCGATCAGTGGCGTTGCCCACATAGGGGTCGGTTCCGGAACCGCGGACCCGGCAGAGTTGTTCTTGTTGAGTTGAGAAGTTGGCAGGGAACCGGCGACGATGGAGAAGCGTGTGATGACGGACAGCAGGCGCCGCCGCAAGAGCCTGGCGGCCGCGGCCGCGGTGCTCGGTGGCGTGTTGGTGCTCTCGGCGTGCGGTGGGGGCGACAAGGACGGCGCCGGCGCCAAGACGCCACAGTCACAGGCTCAGGTCGACGAGGCCGCGGCGCAGAAGACGTCGAAGGCCCAGATAGCCATCTCGCCCAAGAACGGCGCCACCAACGCGTCGATCAACAAGGACACCAAGGTCACCGTCACCGACGGCACCCTGACCGAGGTGACCATGACCACCCAGGACGGCAAGAGCGTCCAGGGCGAGATCTCGGCCGACAAGCTCAGCTGGGCGCCCACCGAGCGCCTCGACCGCGCCACGGTCTACAAGATCGCCGCGACCGCCAAGGACGCGGACGGCCTGGAGGCGCACGAGAACTCCTCCTTCACCACCGTCTCCGCGGCCAACAGCTTCATCGGCAACTTCACCCCCGAGGACGGTTCGACCGTCGGCGTGGGCATGCCGGTCTCGATCAACTTCAACAAGGCGATCACCAAGAAGCAGGCCGTCCAGGGCGGCATCAAGGTGACCTCCACCAGTGGCCAGGAGGTCGTCGGCCACTGGTTCAACTCCCAGCGCCTGGACTTCCGGCCCGAGGCGTACTGGACCGAGGGCTCGACCGTCACGCTGAAGCTGGAGCTCGACGGCGTCGAGGGCGCCGACGGCGTCTTCGGCGTCCAGCAGAAGACCGTCACCTTCAAGATCGGCCGCAACCAGGTCTCCACCGTCGACGTCGCCACCAAGACCATGACGGTGAAGCAGGACGGCAAGACGATCAAGACGATCCCGATCTCCGCCGGCTCCCCGGAGAACCCGACCTACAACGGTCAGATGGTGATCTCCGAGAAGTTCAAGGAGACCCGGATGAACGGCGCCACCGTCGGCTTCACCGACGACGACGGCAAGGGCGAGTACGACATCAAGGACGTCCCGCACGCCATGCGGCTGTCCACCTCGGGCACGTTCATCCACGGCAACTACTGGGGCTCCGACTCCGTCTTCGGCAACGTCAACACCAGCCACGGCTGCGTGGGCCTGAACGACGTCAAGGGCGCCGGCGACCCGAACCAGATGGCCGCCTGGCTCTACGACCACTCCCTCGTCGGCGACGTCGTCATCGTCAAGAACTCCAAGGACAAGACGATCGCGCCCGACAACGGACTCAACGGCTGGAACCTGAGCTGGTCGGCCTGGAAGGCCGGCTCGGCCGCCTGACCGGACCACGGCCCCGCCCCGACGGCGCGCCACCCGCACACGACGGCGGCCCCCCTCGATGTCCGAGGGGGGCCGCCGCCGTGCGTCACCGTACGACTTCCTCCACGCCCCAGTTGGCGAGCAGCCGCAGCGCGTCCGCCGAAGCCGTGCCCGGCTCCGCCTGGTACGTCACGAGGACCAGGTCCGGGTCCCCGCCGGACACCTTCATCGTCTCGTAGCCCAGCGTCATCTCGCCCACCAGCGGATGCCGCAGCCGCTTCGTCCCGTGCCCCTTGTCGGTCACCGTGTGCGCCGCCCACAGCGAGCGGAACTCCTCGCTCCTGACCGACAGTTCGCCGACCAGGGCGAGCAGCTGCTGGTCGTCCGGATAGCAGCCCGCGTACAGCCGGAGCACGCTCACCACCTCGGTCGCCTTGCACTCCCAGTCGAGATAGAGATCGCGCGCGTTGGGGTCGAGGAACACCATCCGCGCCATGTTCCGCTCCTGCGGATCCATCGCCGCGAGGTCCCCGAGCAGCGCCCGCGCCATCCGGTTCCACGCCAGGATGTCGCCCCGCCGCCCCAGCACGAACGCGGGCACCGTCTCCATCGCGTCGATCAGGTGCAGCAGCCCCGGCCGCACCTGCTGCGGTCGCGTGATCGACGCCCGCTGCTTCTTCTTCGTGGTCGGCTTCGCCAGGTGCGTCAGATGCGCCCGCTCCGTGTCGCTCAGCCGCAGCGCCCGCGCGATCGAGTCCAGCACCTCCAGGGACACGTTGCGGCCGTTGCCCTGTTCGAGCCGGGTGTAGTAGGCCACGGACACCCCCGCCAGCTGCGCCAGCTCCTCGCGGCGCAGCCCGGGGACCCGCCGATGGCGCCCGAACGAGGGCAGGCCCACGTCCTCGGGCTTCAGCCGGGCCCGGCGCGAGCGCAGGAATTCGCTGAGTTCGGCACTGAGGTCCATGCGGACCGATTATCCCAGGTCGTACGACCGGACGGACGGATGTTCCTGTCCCTGCCAGTGGTAGGCACGGTGGACATAGGCAGGACAGGGACCTGGGTGACCCGGCGGCCTTCGGGCAGGCTGGACGCCATGACCACGAACGTTTCCGCCTACGCCGCACCCGCCGCCCACGCACCGCTGGAGCGCACCACCGTGCCGCGCCGCGCGGTCGGCGAGCACGACGTCCTCATCGAGATCAAGTACGTCGGCATCTGCCACTCCGACATCCACCAGGCCCGTGACGGCTGGGGCGAGGGCATCTTCCCGATGGTGCCCGGTCACGAGATCGCCGGAATCGTCACCGAGGTCGGCCCGGGGGTCACCCGGCACCAGGTCGGCGACCGCGTCGGCGTCGGCTGCTTCGTCGACTCCTGCCGGGAGTGCGAGTCCTGCCTGCGGGGCCAGGAGCAGTTCTGCCTCAAGGGCGGCACCGGCACGTACAACGCCCTCGACAAGAACGGCGAGCCGACCTACGGCGGCTACTCCACCCACATCGTCGTCGACGAGCACTTCACCCTGCGGATCCCGGAGGGGCTCGCCCTCGACGAGGCCGCCCCGCTGCTCTGCGCCGGCATCACGCTGTACTCCCCGCTCAAGCACTGGAACGCGGGCCCCGGCAAGAAGGTCGCGATCGTCGGCCTCGGCGGCCTGGGACACATGGGCGTCAAGATCGCCCACGCCCTGGGCGCGGAGGTGACCGTGCTCAGCCAGTCCCTGAAGAAGCAGGAGGACGGCCTCAAGCTCGGCGCCGACCACTACCACGCCACCAGCGACCCGGAGACCTTCACCGAGCTCGCCGGCTCCTTCGACCTGATCGTCTCGACGGTCTCGGCGCCGCTCGACTTCGGCGCCTACCTGAGCCTGGTGAAGACCGACGGCGCGCTGGTCAACGTCGGCGCCCCCGAGGAGCCCGTCTCGCTCAACCTCTTCTCCCTCATCGGCGGCCGCAAGACGCTGGCCGGCTCGATGATCGGCGGTATCGCCGAGACCCAGGAGATGCTCGACTTCTGCGCCGAGCACGGACTGGGCGCCGAGATCGAGCTGATCCGCGCGGACCAGGTGAACGAGGCGTACGAGCGGGTGCTCGCCAGCGACGTCCGCTACCGCTTCGTCATCGACGCGTCGACCATCTGAACCGGCGTCCGGACGCCCGGACGATCCGACCGGGCGCCCGAACCGGGACGCCGGACGCCGGGGCATGACCCGCGGGGTAATCGACCCGCGGGCCGTGCCCCGGCACGCTGGGGTCATGACCGCATACGCGATAGGCAACCTGCACCCCGGTCCCGACCTCGACGACGAGGTCCTCACCTACATGGAGCGGATCCAGGAGACCCTGGACCCCTACGACGGGCGCTTCCTGGTCCACGGCGCGCCCGAGCGCGAGGTGCGCGAGGGGCAGTGGCCCGGAGCCGTCGTCGTCATCGGCTTCCCGTCCATGGACCGGGCGCGCGCCTGGTACGACTCCCCGGCCTACCGGGAGCTGATCCCGCTGCGCACCCGGCACATCCCGGGCGACGTGCTCCTGATCGACGGGGTCGCCCCCGGCTACGAGGCCGCCGCGACCGCGCGCGTACTGCGCGAGGCCCGGGACCGCTGAGCGGTTGGGGGACGGACGACGGCGAGGACCCGCCCGGCTTCCGAGCCGGACGGGTCCTCGCGCGATGACGTGCTGCCGGGGGTCCGGCCTCCCGGGGCGATGCCCGCCCCGCTCGCCCGGAGCTACGCGACCCCGGGCGCCTCGGCGACGCCGATCGGGCAGGAGACGCCCGTGCCGCCGATGCCGCAGTAGCCGGCGGGATTGCGGTCCAAATACTGCTGGTGGTACCCCTCCGCGGGGAAGAAGGTGCGCCCTTCCGCCGGGAGGATCTCGGTGGTGATCGTGCCGTGGCCCGAGCCGGTCAGAACCTTCTGGTACGTGGCCCGGGAGGCCTCGGCCGCCTCCGCCTGCGCGGGGGAGTGGGTGTAGACCGCCGAGCGGTACTGGGTGCCCACGTCGTTGCCCTGGCGGAAGCCCTGGGTCGGGTCGTGCGACTCCCAGAACAGCTTCAGCAGCCGCTCGTACGACACCTCGGCCGGGTCGAAGACGACGCGGACGGCCTCGGTGTGGCCGGTGAGGCCCGAGCAGACCTCCTCGTAGACCGGGTTCGGCGTCAGGCCGCCCTGGTAGCCCACCAGGGTCGTCCAGACGCCCGCGGTCTGCCAGAACTTGCGCTCGGCGCCCCAGAAACAGCCCAGGCCGAAGTCCGCGACCTCGAACCCCTCGGGGTACGGGCCGAGCAGCGGGTTGCCGAGGACGGTGTGGCGTTCCGGAACGGCGAACTCGGGCGTCGGGCGGCCCTTCAGCGCCTGCTCGGGCGTGGGAAGGACGGGGGTGCGTGACAGGAACATGAAGCATCTCCTCGACGGTCGGCCCTCTCCACAACGCGCGGGGGCCGGGAGGGATTCCCCTCCCGGCCCCCGGGCGCGGGCGGTCGGCGCGCGGTCAGTGCGCGAGCGTCGCCGGGCTGCCGCCGTTCGCCTCGAAGGCCGCCACCGCGAGGTTCCGGTACACCGTGTACTCCGCCGCCGGGTCCCCGCTCATCGTCCACGGCAGCGCGCCCACGTGGCCGTCCACGTGCACCAGCTGGCGCATCGCCTCCGTCCACCGCTCCGCGCGGATCAGGAAGAGGACCAGCAGGTGGCGGACGTGGGCGAGCATCGGGTCGTCCGGGCGGGCCGAGTGGACCGCGTACAGGGCGCCGTCCATCGCCTTGGAGACCACCGCGGTCCGGTAGAAGTCCTGGACGAGCGCGATCTCGGGCAGGTGCTCGTACACCGCGAACAGCGGCAGCGCGGCGAGCAGCGAACCCTGCGGCGCGCGTGCGGCGGCGGTGGTGGCGAAACGGTCGGCGTCGGCGCGCGAACCGTGCCACTTCTCGCACCAGTAGTGCAGTGCCGCCAGGTGCGCGCCCATGTGCTGGGGCGCCCGGTCGATGATCTTGGCCCAGATCCGGTCGAACTGTTCGTGGCTGTCGCCCAGACCGCGCGCGACCGCGAGCTCGACGATGTACGGCACCGGGTCGCCGGGGGCGAGCAGTGCCGCCTCCTCGCAGACCTTGCGGGCCTCTTCGAGGATGATCCGGAACTCGTCGCTGCCCGCCGAGGACGAGCGCCACGCCTGCTGCACCAGGAACTCGGCGTGCACGGCCGCGCCGCCCGCGTCCTTGGGCGCCTCGGCGCGCCAGGCCCGCAGCCAGGCGCCGCCGACACCGGGCTGCTGCTGGAGTTCCAGCGACGCCGCGCCGGCGAAGGCCTGGATCCGCTGCCAGCGGACCTCGCCCTCCTTCTCCGTGCCGGCGAGGAGCTGCGAGGCCGCCCGCCAGTCCCGGGTCGCCTGCACCACGTCGAGGACGTCGAGGAGGTCGTGGTCCGGGCCGGGCATCCGTACGTCCTGCTCCTCCTGGAGGACGAAGCCGTACGCCGCCGGGTCCGCGGCGTCCGGTGAGCCGGGGGCCACCTGCCGGATGCCGGCGCCGCGCCGGCGCCTCACGTACGGGGCGACGACCGCGAACAGCAGGCCCATCGCGAGCAGGAACCAGAGAATCTCCATGCGTTCCATTGTCCCGTACGTCCCGCGGGAGCCCGTGCCCCGGGAGGTCGCCGCCGTCCGGGACGCGCCCCGCGGTACGGAGGGTGAGACACCGGGTGAGACGCGTGCGGCGCGGGGGCGCCCGCAGGACTACGCTCCTGCCTCATGAGCGACCAGCACTCCCATCAGAGCTTCGAGACCCGCGCCATCCATGCGGGCAACACCGCCGACCCGCTGACCGGCGCGGTCGTGCCGCCCATCTACCAGGTGTCCACCTACAAGCAGGACGGCGTCGGTGGGCTCCGCGGCGGCTACGAGTACAGCCGCAGCGCCAATCCGACCCGTACCGCCCTGGAGGAGAACCTGGCGGCCCTGGAGGGCGGCCGGCGTGGTCTCGCCTTCGCCTCCGGTCTCGCCGCCGAGGACTGCCTGCTGCGCACGCTGCTGGCCCCCGGCGACCACGTGGTCATCCCGAACGACGCCTACGGCGGCACCTTCCGGCTGTTCGCCAAGGTCGTGCAGCGCTGGGGCGTGGACTTCTCCGTGGCGGACACCTCCGACCTGGAGTCGGTGCGGTCGGCGGTCAACGACCGCACGAAGGTGATCTGGGTCGAGACCCCGTCCAACCCGCTGCTCGGCATCACCGACATCGCCGCGGTCGCGGACGTGGCCCGCACGGCCGGCGCGAAGCTGGTCGTCGACAACACCTTCGCGAGCCCGTATCTCCAGCAGCCGCTCTCGCTCGGCGCCGACGTGGTCGTCCACTCGCTGACCAAGTACATGGGCGGACACTCGGACGTCGTCGGCGGCGCGCTGGTGACGGCGGACGAGGCGCTCGGCGAGGAACTGGCCTACCACCAGAACGCGATGGGCGCGGTCGCCGGTCCCTTCGACTCGTGGATCGTGCTCCGCGGCATCAAGACGCTCGCCGTCCGCATGGACCGGCACAGCGAGAACGCGGGCAAGATCGTCGAGATGCTGGTCCAGCACCCGAAGGTCACCCAGGTCCTCTACCCGGGTCTGCCGGAGCACCCGGGGCACGAGATCGCCGCCAAGCAGATGAAGGCGTTCGGCGGCATGGTGTCGTTCCGCGTCGAGGGCGGCGAGGAGGCGGCCGTCGAGGTCTGCAACCGCGCCAAGCTCTTCACCCTGGGCGAGTCCCTGGGCGGCGTCGAGTCGCTGATCGAGCACCCGGGCCGGATGACCCACGCGAGCGTGGCGGGCTCCGCCCTGGAGGTCCCGGCGGACCTGGTCCGGATCTCCGTGGGCATCGAGAACGTCGACGACCTGCTGGCCGACCTGCGCCAGGCGCTCGGCTAGACGCTCCCCAGGACGCCCGGTGCGCGGTGCGGGACCCCCGCGAGGGGTTCCGGGCCGCGCATCGCGCGCTTCCGGCGCGGGCGCCCGTCCCCGGACGGCCCGTGCGCGGACGCGTCCGTCCTCGGACGCGACCGCCCGCGCCCGGGGAGTGGGCGTCACCAGCCTTCGAGGGGCGGTGTCGTCCCCGCGGGCGGGACCTCCCAGGGCCGTACGACCGAGGCCCACACCACGAACACGACGACGGCCGCGGCCAGCAGCGCCCACAGGATCCGGCGTACCGCCCGGTCCCGGCGCAGCAGCCGGGTCCCGCGCTCGACGGCCTGCGCCGCCAGGTCGCCGGGGACCTGCGGGTGCGGGGTCTCCAGCATCCGCCGGACCTCGTCCTCCTTCTGTTCGTGCCGGGTCATGACGCGATCCTCCCGGTCCCGGCGCGCAGCGCGGAGACGGAGCGGGCGCAGACGGCCCGGACCCGTTCCTCCGGCAGTCCGAGCAGCGCCGCCGCCTGTTCCTCGGCCACGCCCTCGTAGAGGCGGAGCACCACGACGAGGCGTTCCTGAGGGGTGAGCGCGGCCAGGACACCGCCCCGGCCCCGGTGATGGCGCCAGGCGGCCCGGGCGAAGCGGGCGGCCAGGTCGGCGCGGGTGCGGTCGTAGGGGTCCTCGCCGCGCATCCGGTCCCACTGGGCGTAGGTGTGCGCCAGGGACGCGGTCAGCAGGGCCTGGGCGTGCGGGTTGCGGGTGCGGGTCTCGGCGGTGAGCAGGGTCGCGGCATGCAGCAGCCGCCCCGCGGCTCCCGCGACGAATGCCTCGAACTGCCGGGTGCGACGGTGCTGTTCGCCCCCGTGACCCTCCTGCCGATCTGCCACGTCCTCATATGAGGACAGGGCGCGCCCGAGGTCAAGAGGTGGTGGCGGACTCCGTGTCGGAGGCGGGCGGGAGACCCGACTGGCGCGCGGACAGTGCCGAGTTGAAGCGGGTGAGCAGCGTGCAGAAGGAGTCGCGCTCGTCCTCGGTCCAGCCGTCCGTGACCTCGGCCATCAGCTGGCGGCGGGAGGAGCGGACCTCTTCCAGGCGGGTCAGGCCCCGGGGGGAGAGCTGGAGCACGACCGCGCGTCCGTCCTCCGGGTGGGAGGTGCGCTTGACCAGGCCGGTGTCCACGAGCGGGGCGACCTGGCGGGTGACGGTGGACGAGTCGATGCCCATGCCCGCGGCGAGTGCCTTGACGCCCATCGGACCCTCCTGGTCCAGGCGGTTCAGCAGCAGGTAGGCGGCGCGGTCCATGGAGTTGCGGAGCTGGCCGGTGCCGCCCAGCCGGGTCTGTTCGGCCCGGCGGGCGAAGACGGCCACCTGGTGCTGGAGGGCATCGAGGAGACCGGGGTCAAGCTCAGTCGTCATGTCCTGAGATGTGGGCATGGCTGTGGGGCTCTCTCGTCCGGTGGTCGGTTGGTGGGGGACAGAGTACGCGGACGGGCGCTGGTCCGTACCGGCGCTGCGCAAACCCGATGGACGGCCCGGGCTCCGGGCGGCCACGGTGCCGGTGAGCTGCGAGACTTGGTGTCATGAGCTTCCGTGTCACTCGCCCCTTGCACACCCTGATGCTCGACGACGTGCGCGGGGCGCAGAAGATGCTCTCCGGGGTGGCCCGGGTCACCGCGATGGAGGGCAGCCGTCACCTGTCCTCCCTGGTGGGGGCGCCGGTGCACCTCAAGTGCGAGAACCTCCAGCGGACCGGATCGTTCAAGCTGCGCGGCGCGTACGTGCGGATCTCCGGGCTGCGGCCCGAGGAGCGCGCGGCCGGGGTGGTGGCGGCTTCCGCCGGCAACCACGCGCAGGGCGTCGCGCTGGCCTCCTCGCTGCTCGGGGTGCGCTCCACCGTCTTCATGCCGGTCGGCGCTCCGCTGCCGAAGGTCGCCGCGACCCGGGAGTACGGGGCGGACGTCCGGCTGCACGGGCATGTCGTGGACGAGACGCTGGCGGCGGCGGAGCGGTACGCGGCGGAGACCGGCGCGGTCTTCATCCACCCCTTCGACCACCCCGACATCATCGCCGGGCAGGGCACGGTGGGCCTGGAGATCCTGGAGCAGTGCCCGGAGGTGCGCACGATCCTGGTCGGCGTGGGCGGTGGCGGGCTCGCGGCGGGTGTGGGGCTGGCGGTGAAGTCGGTGCGCCCGGACGTGCGGGTGGTCGGCGTCCAGGCGGAGGGCGCGGCCGCGTATCCGCCGTCGCTGGCCGCCGGGCATCCGGTGGCGATCGAGGCGCCGTCGACGATGGCGGACGGGATCCGGGTGGGGCGTCCCGGCGACGTGCCGTTCTCGCTCGTCCGTGAGTACGTGGACGAGGTGCGGACCGTCTCCGAGGACGACCTCTCCTCGGCGCTGCTGCTCTGCCTGGAGCGGGCGAAGCTGGTGGTGGAGCCGGCCGGCGCGAGTCCGGTGGCGGCGCTGCTGAGTGATCCGAAGGCGTTCCAGGGGCCGGTGGTGGCGGTGCTGTCCGGCGGGAACGTGGACCCGCTGCTGATGCAGCGGATCCTCCGGCACGGCATGGCGGCCGGGGGCCGCTACCTGAGTCTGCGGCTGCGGGTCACGGACCGGCCGGGGGCGCTGGCGACGCTGCTCGCGGTGCTGACGGTGGTCGACGCGAACGTGCTGGACGTGGGCCACGTGCGGACCGACCCCCGGCTGGGTCTGACGGAGGCGGAGGTCGAGCTGCACCTGGAGACGAAGGGGCCGGAGCACTGCGTGGAGGTGCGGGACGCGCTGCGGGACGCGGGGTACGTGGTGCTGGACTGACGTCGGCCCGCTCCGAGCGGCGGGCGACGGTCCGCTCCGAACGGCGGGCGCCGAAGACCTGGAGGGTCTTCGGCGCCCGCCGTTCGCGCTTTCCCGGAGCGGTGTCTTGTGTGTCGCGATGTATCGCGTTACGGTGTGGCCCGAGTCACACATTCACTGGGCGCGGCCGGCCCTTCAAACCTAAACTTGGGTGGAAAACGCCCGAATCCCCTGGGAGAACCCACATGCCAGGCGCGATCTACGCCGAAGGTCTGGTGAGGACCTTCGGCGACGTACGAGCTCTGGACGGCGTCGATCTCGACGTACCCGAGGGCACGGTCCTGGGCCTGCTCGGCCCGAACGGCGCGGGCAAGACGACCGCCGTGCGCGTGCTGACGACCCTCCTGAAGCCGGACAGCGGCAGGGCCCTGGTCGCCGGGATCGACGTCGTCGAGCATCCCGACCGGGTCCGGCGCGCGATCGGCCTCTCCGGTCAGTTCGCGGCCGTCGACGAGTACCTGACCGGCCGGGAGAACCTCCAGATGGTCGGCCGGCTCTACCAGATGGACGGCAAGCGGGCGAAGGCCCGCGCCGACGAGCTGCTCGAACGCTTCCACCTCGCCGACGCCGCGGACCGCACCGCCAAGACGTACTCCGGCGGTATGCGCCGCCGGCTCGACCTCGCCGCGGCCCTGGTCGTCTCGCCGCCCGTGATGTTCATGGACGAGCCCACGACCGGCCTCGACCCGCGCAACCGCCAGTCGCTCTGGGAGGTCATCCAGGAACTCGTCGCGGGCGGTACGACCCTGCTCCTGACGACCCAGTACCTGGAGGAGGCCGACCACCTGGCCCACGACATCTGCGTCGTCGACCACGGCAAGGTGATCGCCCGCGGCACCTCCGACCAGCTCAAGGCCCAGACCGGCGGCGAACGCGTCGAGGTCGTCGTGCACGAGCCGGAGATGATCCCGGACGCCCGGGAGGTCCTCGCCCACTACGGCGTGTCCGGCCGCGGCCAGGCCGAGGTCTCCGTCGAGCACCACATCCGGCGGCTGACCGTGCCGGTCAGCGGCGGCGCCAAGCTGCTCGCCGAGGTCATCCGCGAACTGGACACCCGCGGCGTCGAGATCGACGACATCGGTCTGCGCCGGCCCACCCTGGACGACGTCTTCATCTCGCTGACCGGCCACGCGGCCGAGCTCGCGGAGGAAGAGGAGAACGGCGTCGCGGCCGAGGGCCGCAAGCAGCACCGGAAGGAGACGGTCAGGTGACCATCGTGACCGACGCGGCCGCCGCCCCGAAGCAGCGCGGCGCCCTCACGCAGTCCGTCAGCGACTCGCTCGTCGTCGCCAAACGCAACCTGATCCGGATGACCCGCATCCCGGAGATGGTCATCTTCGGCCTCATCCAGCCGATCATGTTCGTGGTGCTGTTCAGCTACGTCTTCGGCGGCTCGATGACCATCGGCGGCACGAACTCCCCGGCCGTCTACCGCGAGTTCCTGATGGCCGGCATCTTCGCCCAGACCGTCACCTTCGCCACGGCCGGCGCGGGCGCCGGCATCGCCGACGACATGCACAAGGGCCTGATCGACCGCTTCCGCTCGCTGCCGATGGCCCGTGGCGCGGTCCTCACCGGCAGGACCCTGGCCGACCTCGTGCAGACCGCCCTCACGGTCGTCGTCCTCGCGATCGTCGCCCTGCTGGTCGGCTGGCGGATCCACGAGGGCATCCCGAAGGCGCTCGGCGCCTTCGCCCTCCTGTTGCTCCTCGGCTACGCCTTCTCCTGGATCGGCGCCCTCATCGGCCTGTCCGTGCGCACCCCGGAGGCGGCCACCTCGGGCGGACTGATCTGGCTCTTCCCGGTCACGTTCATCTCGATCGCCTTCGTCGACCCCAGCCAGATGGCGTCCTGGCTCCAGCCCATCGCCGAGTGGAACCCCTTCAGCGCCACGGTCCAGGCGTGCCGCGTCCTGTTCGGCAACCCGGGCGTCTCGACGTCCGACGCCTGGCCGATGCAGCACCCGGTGTGGGCCTCGATCCTCTGGTCGGTGCTGATCATCGTGGTGTTCCGGACGCTGGCGGTCAGGAAGTACCGGTCGGCGACGGCGTGACGCCGCCCGCGCGAGGGAGGTAACCCGAGACGACCAGGCCGTCGGAGAGGGAGAGGAAGACCGCCCCTCCGGCGGCCACGGCCTCGGCGTCGCCGGTCAGGGAGACACCGTCCGGCACGGGCGGACTGAGGACCGGGATGTCCTGCGCCCTCGCGGGCGGCCCGGACACCGGGACGGCCAGGACCTCCTGCCTCCCTCCCGCCAGCACCTGGTCCCCGGCGAACCAGACCCGCCCGAGAGGGGCATCGGCCTGGGTCACCCATTTCCGCACGCGCCAGCGCTCCCGCCCGCTGTCCAGGTCGTAGGTGACCACCCGGCTCCCGCCGTCGACCAGCGCCACCACGCCGTCCGCGTTGACCGCCGGCCCCGCCGTGATCGTCAGGTCCGCTCCCAGGGTGCGCCGGGGGCGCAGGGTCCCCGCGTCGAGGACCGTGACGCCGTCGCCCGGTCCCGCACCGCACAGCACGCTCTCCCCGTGCACGACGACCTCTCCGCAGACGAGGTCGGCGGCGCCGCGGGCCGTCTCCCGGCCCGTCGCGGCGTCGAGGGCCACCGGCCTGACCCCGAGCGGGACGATCACCCGGCCCCCGCCCGCGACCAGCTGCTCCGGAATGCCGTCCAGCCGCGCCCTCCACAGCTCCTTGCCCCCGGCGGCGAGCTTCACGGCCGTGACCAGGCCCTTCCCCTCGTCGCCCAGGTCGAGGTAGCCGGAGTAGAGGACCCCGTCGACGAGATCGGTGCTCTTCAGGGCCCAGTGCCCGCCCGGTGCCGGGATCCTGCCCCGCTGCCTGCCGTCCTTCAGGCCGTAGGCGACCACACCGTCCGGGCCGGTGACGTACGCCGTGTCGCCGACGACGGCCGGATAGCCGGCCGGCGACCGGGTGCCCTCGGCGTCGGTCAGCTCCCGCCCGGGCACCGACCACAGCTTCTCGCCGTCCGCCGCCCTCAGCGCGACGGCCGAGCCGGCCGTGCCCGGGCAGAGGAGCACCTCGGGGGAGAGCGCGCAGCCCGTGACGTCGGTGTCGACCTTCGTCGTCCAGGGGGACCAGCCCGCCGGCCGGTACGCGCGGTCGGTACCCACCGTGCCGAAGTCACCGGAGCGGCCCTCGCCGCCGTACGGCTGCACGACCTGGCTCAGTGCTCTCGGCGTGCCCGGCGCGGAGGAGCCGGCGCTCGGCGAGGATCCGTCGGCCGGCCCGGCCGTGGCGCCGCCCGCCCCCGCGGACGTCCCGCCCGCCGTCTTCCCCTGCCCGCCCTGCCGGTCGACCAGCACCGCACCGACCGTGGCCACGACCGCCACCGCGACGGCGGCGGCCACCCACCGCCCCCAGGGCCGCGGCCGCGGCTCCGGCACGGCGGCGGCAGCGGGCCGCTGCCCGAGAGCCGTGGGGGAGTACGGCACCACCGGCGCGAGCGTGGGCAGGTCCGCCACGCCCGCGCCCGAGGCGGCCGCCTCCCCGATGCCACCGGCCGCCTCCCCGTGCTCGGCGAGCAGGGACAGCACCCCGCCCGGCCACGGGAACACCTCCGGCGCCTCGGCACCGAGCAGGCCGACCAGCTCCGCCGCGGTCGGCCGGTCCGCCGGATCCGGCCGCAGGCAGCGCTCCACGACCGGCCGCAGCTCCTCCGGCACACCGGACAGGTCGGCCTCCGCCCGGCTGATCCGGAAGATCACGGCGGCCATCTCGTCGTCGTGGAACGGTCCGCGCCCGCTCGCGGCGAAGGCCAGCACCGCGCCGAGACAGAACACGTCCGACGCCGGGACGACCGCCCGACTGCCCGTCAGGTGCTCCGGCGACATGAACCCCGGCGAGCCCACCACCAGACCGGTCGAGGTCAGCGCGGTCGCCTCGAAGGCCTGCGCGATGCCGAAGTCGATCAGCTTCGGCCCGCCCGGCCCGAGGAGCACGTTCGCCGGCTTCAGGTCCCGGTGCAGCACCTTCGCCTCGTGGACCGCCCGCAGTGCCCGCGCGAGCGCCGCGCCGAGCGCCCGTACCGCCCCGGCCGGCAGCGCACCGGATCGCACGACGGCCTCGGCGAGCGACGGCCCGGGCACGTACTCGGTCGCGAGCCAGGGCGCCGGCGCGTCCGCGTCGGCGTCGACCAGGCGCGCCGCGTACGGGCTGCTCACCGCCCGAGCCGCCGTGATCTCGCGGCGGAACCGGGTCCGGAAGTCCCCGTCGACCTCCAGGTCCCCGCGGACCGTCTTCACCGCGACCATCCGGTGCGGATCGGCCGTCGGCTCGTCCGCCCGGCAGGCCAGGTGGACCTCGCCCATGCCTCCCGCGCCGAGGCGGGCGAGCAGCCGGTAGGGGCCGACCAGCCGGGGAGGGCCGGCGGGCAGTGCTTCCAGCACCGAACACGTCCTTTCGTGGGCTGGGCCCTGTCCGGGCGGACAGGACGGACAGGACGGACAGGATGGACGGGACGGACAGGATCTAGCGGGGAAGTTCCACCGCGGACACGACGCCCCGGTCGAACACGACGTAGGCGATCCCGCCGACCGGGAGCACCTCGGGCTGCCGGATCTGCCGGTGGAAGAGGAGTCCCCAGTCCGGGTCGTAGGCGTCCTCCTCGGCCCGCGGGCCGGGAGCGCCGGGCACGGGCGTCGTCCGCAGGCCCGCGGGTCTGCCGTCCGCGCCGAGGCGCACGGTGTGGAGAGCGGAGTAGTCGGCCCACACCACCTGGTCGCCGGCGAGGAGCGGACGGGACAGGCCCTGCTTCAGCCCCGCGGGGGCGGCCCCGGTCGCGTACGACCCGAGGACGCCGCCGTCGCGCGGATCGCGGATCGTGAGCCTGCCGTCCAGGACGACGACGGCGTTCGGGCCGATCACGGAGGGGGCCGGCTCCGCCACGGCGGCGGGGACGCTGCCCTTCTCGGCCAGGGTGGCGGAGTCGAGGGCGTGCAGCCGCCCCTTCGGTCGCGTGACGTCCGCGCAGTAGGCCGAAGGGCCGAGGACCATCAGCTCCCAGCACTGCTGGGCGCTCGGGTCGACCTGGCCGTGCACGGCGCCGGTCCTCGCGTCGAAGGCGGTGAGGCCGCCGTCGGTAAGCGCGTACACCAGGCCCTTCGCGTAGGCCACCGGCTCGTACGGCCGCTTCTCGGAGTCGGCGAGCGTGTTGTTCGTCAACGCCTTCCTCCACAGCACCCGGCCGTCGGCCAGGGAGAAGGCGGTCATGCCCACCCGGCTCGACCCGGCGTCCTCGCCCTCGGCCGTCGTCGCGAAGACCACGCCGTCCGCGACGATCGGGCGCGTGCCGGTCCCCTGCGCGTCCCACGCGTCCTTCTTCCAGCGGACGGCGCCGGTGACGGCGTCCCGGACCTCCAGCCCGTCCGAGGAGGCGAGGACGACGGACGTGTCGTGAACCGTCGGCCGGGTCGCCCCGCCGGCGATCCACGTCTCGCCGTGGGCGGTGATGTAACTGAAGCCGTTCCGGTTGCCCTCGGTGCCGGCTGCCTCCCACAGCTTCCTGCCCGTCGCCGGATCCAGCGCCTCGAAGTGTCCGTCCGTCCTCCGGCACACGAGCACCCGCTCCCCGGCCGAGCATCCGAACGCCGGGGCGCCCAGCTTCGTCCGCCAGGGCTTCCAGCCCGCCGGCCGCTGCGCCGCGTTCTGCGGCACCACCCCCGAGGCGTCCGCCAGACCGCGGTCGTCCACGCCTGGGATCCGCGGTCCGCCGGGCGCCGGCGGCGCCGCCTTCGGCGGCGGCGTCCGCTTCGGCCCGGCGCCCTCGGGCCACAGCAGGTAGGCACCGATCCCGCCGGCGGCCACCGCGAGCGCCCCCACGGCCGCGACGAGCGCCCGGCGTCCCCGGCGCGGGGCGGCGACAGGTGCCGGAGCCACCGGTGCCCGCGTCGGTACGGAGTGCAGTCCGGGCGGCCCGGACGTCACCACGGGCCCGCCCGGCAGCGGCAGCAGCGGTCCTCCCGAGGCCACCAGCCGTGCCAGCTCCGCCCCGTACTCCCCGATGTGCTCCCGTACGCCCTGCGGCCAGGACGGCGCCCGTTCCCCGCCGAGCAGCTCCACCAGCCGCTCGGGGGCGGGCCGGGCGGCGGGGTCGAGGGCCAGGCACGCGCCGATCACCTCGCGCAGCTCCTCCGGGACCCGCTCCAGGTCCGCCTCGGCCTGCGAGACCCGGTAGAGGACGGCGGCCAGGGGGCCGTCGCCGAAGGGATCCTCGCCGGTCGCCGCGTAGCAGAGCAGGGAGCCGAGGCAGAAGACGTCCGAGGCGGCGGTCACCTTCCGGGCGCCCGCCACGTGCTCGGGCGACATGAAGGCCGGGGTGCCGACCATCATCCCGGTCGCGGTCATGGTGGTGGCCCCGCTGCTGCGGGCGATCCCGAAGTCGATCAGGCGCGGCCCGGTGACGTCGAGCATCACGTTGCCGGGCTTGAGGTCGCGGTGCAGGACCCCGGCCGCGTGCAGGTCGGCCAGCGCGCGGGCCACTCCCGCGCCCAGCTCCCGCACCGTCGCCACCGGCAGCGGGCCCTCCCGCCGCACGGCCTGGGAGAGGCTGGGGCCGGGCACGTACGCGGTGGCGAGCCAGGGCACCTCGGCGTCGGCGTCCCCGCCGACGGGTGCGGCGGCGTACGCGCTCCGCACCACGCCCGCGACCTTGATCTCGCGCCGGAAGCGGTCCCGGAAGCCCGGGTCGCCGGCGAAGTCCCGCCGTACCGTCTTCAGGGCGACGTGGACGCCGTCCGCGGCGCCCTCCCGGGTGTCACGGGCCAGGAAGACCTCGCCCATGCCTCCGGCGCCGAGCCGCGCCAGGACCTCGTACGGTCCGATCTGCCGTGGCGCGCTCCCGCGCAGCGGTCCCAGCACGCTGTCGTCCCCCCTGTGACACGTCGTCAGCATCGCATCATTGCATGTGCATGCAAGACGAAGGGCCGGACCCCGAGGGGTCCGGCCCGGACGTGCGGACGGCGGCTCAGCCGGTGTACGGCTTGGCGCTGAGGATCTTCACCGCGGCCTTCTTGCCGTTCGGCAGCTCGTACTCGGCGTCGTCCCCGGCCTTCTTGCCGTTGACGCCGACGCCGAGCGGGGACTGCGGCGAGTAGGTCTCGATGTCGCCGCTGGCGTACTCGCGGGAGGCCAGGAGGAAGGTCATCGTGTCGTCCTCGTCGCCGTCGAAGGCGATCGTGACGACCATGCCGGGCTCGACGACACCGTCGTCCGCCGGGGACTCGCCGACCTTGGCGTGCTCCAGGAGCTGGGTGAGCTGGCGCACGCGGAGTTCCTGCTTGCCCTGCTCCTCCTTGGCCGCGTGGTACCCGCCGTTCTCGCGCAGGTCGCCCTCCTCGCGCGCCGCGGCGATCTTGGCGGCGATCTCGGTTCGCGCGGGACCAGACAGGTACTCCAGCTCGGCCTTGAGCTGGTTGTACGCCTCCTGGGTGAGCCAGGTGACGTTGTCGCTGGTCTGGGTCACAGGTGCTCCTCGTAGGTACTGGGAATACAAAGCATCGCCCTACCCTGAAGGATCGTCCTTCCTGGGTGGGCGAAACCACGAGCCTAACAATTTGTGGCGAAAAGGGGGAGGACAAAAACCATCAGGATGTCGTCGTCCCAGGTGAGCCCGTGAATCGGAGATCGACGCGCCGCCCGGTCACTACCCGCCGCTACCGTGCGGTACACCCCACGAGCTCGGCGCTGGTCGCCCGGGCCGTCGTGCGGACCGTCCAGACGCGGTCGACCCGGTCGGCGGCGTCGTCGACGCGGACGTCCTTGCGGCCGACCTCGGCCCCGTCCTCGGAGCGCGTGCGCAGGGTGCAGACTCCGCGGGCGTCGGTGTCCTTGCGCACCTCGAGGTGCACCTGGACCTCGGTGTCGCTGACGACGTCGAACTTGATCATCTCGGCGCTGATCCTGCTGTCGACGACGTAGTACCAGCCGAACCAGCTCATCAGGCCGAGGAACACCACGCCGAGCACGGCGCCGGCGATCCTGAGCTTGCGGTCGGCGCGCTCGTCCGCGGAGCGGCCGTAGCGCCCGTCGGGCAGCCGGCCCTGGACCGCGCTCATGATCGTTCCTCTCGACGCCGGGGGTGCCCGGAATATTCGGCCCCCCGGTTCCGTCACTATAGAGACCTCCCTCCGCGACCAATCACTGAGGATCGAGTCTTGACTGAGCAGCTGCGACTGATGGCCGTTCACGCCCACCCCGACGACGAGTCGAGCAAGGGCGCGGCCACGATGGCCAAGTACGTGTCCGAGGGGGTGGAGGTCCTTGTGGTGACCTGCACGGGCGGCGAGCGCGGCTCCGTCCTCAATCCCCAGCTCCAGGGCGACGCCTACATCGAGGCGAACATCCACGAGGTGCGCCGCAAGGAGATGGACGAGGCCCGCGAGATCCTGGGCGTCTCGCAGGAGTGGCTGGGCTTCGTCGACTCCGGCCTGCCGGAGGGCGACCCGCTGCCGCCGCTGCCCGAGGGCTGTTTCGCCCTGGAGGACGTCGACGTCGCGGCGGGCGAGCTCGTCCGCAAGATCCGGGCGTTCCGTCCGCAGGTCGTCACGACCTACGACGAGAACGGCGGCTACCCGCACCCCGACCACATCATGACCCACAAGATCACGATGGTGGCGTTCGACGCCGCGGCGGACACCGAGAAGTACCCGGAGGCCGAGTTCGGCCCGGCCTTCCAGCCGAAGAAGCTCTACTACAACCAGGGCTTCAACCGTCCCCGCACGCTCGCCCTGCACGAGGCGCTGCTCGAACGCGGCATGGAGTCCCCGTACGGCGAGTGGCTGGAGCGCTGGAAGGAGTTCCAGCGCGCCGAGCGCACGCTGACCACCTTCGTGCCCTGCGCGGACTTCTTCGAGACCCGCGACAAGGCGCTGATCGCCCACCGCACCCAGATCGATCCGGACGGCGGCTGGTTCCGCGTCCCGATGGAGATCCAGAAGGAGGTCTGGCCGACGGAGGAGTACGAGCTCAGCAAGGCGCTCGTCGACACCTCCCTCCCCGAGAGCGACCTCTTCGCGGGCATCCGCGACAATGCCTGACATGAGCGCACACCTGGCACTGACCCAGCTTGTCCCCTTCGCCGCCGAAGAGCTGGACAAGAACAAGGTGACCCCCGGCGTCCTCGGGTTCGTCGTCTTCGCCGTGATGGCCGTCGCCGTCTGGCTGCTGATGAAGTCGATGAACCGCCACATGGGCAAGGTCTCCTTCGAGGAGGCCCCCGGCCCCTCGGGCGGCCCGGCGGCGTCCCCGCAGCAGGGCAAGGGCACCCCGGAGAAGTGACCGCGGCCGCCCGGCGCGGGCTCCCGCCTCCTCGGAGACGGCGGAGCCCGCGCCCGGGCGCACCCGGTCAGCCCGCCTGGTCCGGCTCCGGCTCCCGCCCGGGCACCGGCACGCCCATCACCTCGCGGGCGTGACGGTTCGGGACCATCCCCAGCGTCCACGCCTGCCAGCCGGCCGACGCGTGGACCCCGCGCTCCAGCACCAGGGCGTACGCCTCCGCGCAGTCCTCCAGCTTCCCGTCACGGCTCGGATGGCGCTCCTCGACGAGCCGGGCCAGTTCCTCCCGGGCCAGCGCCGTCGCCGCGTCCACGTCCCCCGGCGACGCGTACGGGAGCAGCGTGCAGCGCAGGAACCGCGCCCAGTCGGAGCCCCGCCGGTCCTCGTACGACAGGAAGAGCCGGCTCGCCTCCTCGCACAGTTCCAGGGCCTGCACGGCCTTGCCGTTGCCGGCGTCCACGATCGCCAGCTCCAGGCACGTCCACGCCTCGCCGTGCGCGACCCCGATGCGGTGGAAGTCCGCCCGGGCGTCCACCAGGAGCTGGCGGGCGAACCCGGAGTTGCGCAGGTTCCCGGTCTGGGCCGCCCGCTGGTCCCGGGTCACCCGGCCCGAGTGGTGGCGGGCGCAGGCCAGCCCGTACACGTCCCGCATCCGGGAGAACATCGTGCGCGCCCGCTCCAGCTCCCGGACCGCCTGGTTCCGGTCGCCCCGCTCCTCCAGCGCCTGCCCCAGGTAGTACAGCGTCCATGCCTCGCCCCGGGCGTCCTCCTGCTCCCGGTGGCGGGACAGCGCCTGCCGCAGCCCGTCGACCGCGGGCGAGGCGTCCCCCTCGACGAGCCGGGCCCGGGCCAGCTGGGTGAGCGCCCACGCCTCGCCGCGCCCGTCGTGGGTGCGGCCGTACTGTTCGAGCGCCTGGCGCAGTTCGGAGTCGGCACGCTCCACGTCGCCCATGCGCAGGCAGACCTGGCCCAGCTGGAAGTGGGCCCAGGCCTCGCCGTGCAGCGACTCGTTCTCCCGGTGCAGCTCCAGCGCGGCGCCGAGCAGCACGAGCGCCTCCGCCAGGTTCGCCCGGTCCCGTTCGACGGCGGCCAGCGCGTGCAGCGTCCAGCCCCGGTCCGCCGCGAGCGAGGCCGGCTCCTGCAGCGCGAGCGCCTCGCGCAGCTTCGCCGCGGCCTCGATCAGATTGCCCTGGTGGTGCAGCGTGATGCCGAGCGAGCAGAGGGCGAGCGCCGCCCCCGCGTCCTGGTGCGCCTCCTGGTAGAGGGAGACCACCGACGTGAGGGTGGTGCGGGCCTTGTCGAGTTCGCCGAGCTGGCGGGCCGCGATGCCGGTTCGCCACTGCACCGAACGGGACAGCAGCCCCTGCCCGACCGCGTCGGTCAGCTCGTTGATCTCGCCGAGACGGTAGAGGTCGCCGCGCAGCAGGCAGTAGTCGCAGAGGGCGCCCAGCAGGTTCAGCACCGTCTGCTGGTCGACGCCCTCGGCGTGCCGCAGCGCCGCCGTGATGAAGCTGGACTCGTCGTCCAGCCAGCGCAGCGCCGCGTCCAGTGAACCGAAGCCGTGGCCGCCGAACCGGTCGGCGCGGGTCGACATCTTGCCGTCGACCATCCGGATCACCGCGTCGGCCAGCTCCGCGTAGTTCTGGATCAGCCTCTCCTGGGCCGCCGCGATCTCCGTCGCGTCCTCCTCGTCGAGGAGCCGGGCCGCGGCGAAGCCGCGCACCGCGTCGTGCAGCCGGTACCGCTCGCCGCGCACGTGGTCGAGGAGCCCGGTCCGGGCCAGCTCCCGCAGCAGCCGGGCCCCGTCCGGCCCGTTCCCCCCGAGCAGCGCGGCCGCCGCGGCCGCGCCCAGCGAGGCCCGCCCGGCCAGCGCGAGCCGGCGCAGCAGCCGCCGCCCGTCGTCGTCGAGGTCGGTGAAGTACCGCACCGACAGCGACCGGTCGAGCGGATGCCCGCCCCAGCCGGGGCGCTCCAGCAGATGCGCCAGGTCGCTCATCGAGCGGCGTCCCAGCGAGGAGCCCGCCACCCGCAGCGCCAGCGGCAGCCCGCCGCAGAGGTCCCGGATCCGCTCGAAGGCCTCGGAGTCGTACGGCCCCGGGTCGGGCGTCTCGGCCGCCTCCCGCAGAAGTTCCTCCGCCCCCGCCGCGTCGAGCGCCGCCACCGGCAGCTGGTGCAGGGCGGCGGGCACCCCCTCGCCGAGGTCCAGCGGCTCCCGGCAGGTGACCAGGACCAGGCTGTCCGAACGCTCCGGCAGCAGCGTGCGGACCTGCTCGGCGTCCACCGCGTCGTCCAGGATCACCGTCACGGGCAGACCCGTCAGATGCTGGTGGTACAACTCCGCCAGCCTGCGCACCTGTTGCTCGGCCGAGGTCCGCTCGCGGAACAGCAGCTGCTCGCGCGGGGCGCCCAGCCGGTTCAGCAGGTGCAGCAGCGCCTCCCGCGTCGACAACGGCTTCTCGCCGCGCGTCCCGCCGCCCCGCAGGTCCACCACGCACGCACCGCGGAACTGGTCCCGCAGCGCGTGCGCCGCCCGCACCGCCAGCGTGGTGCGGCCCGAACCCGGCTCGCCGTGCAGCACCACGACCGTCGGCCGGGTCGTCGTGGCCACCCGGCCGGCCTGCACCCACTGGGTGATCTGCGCCAGCTCCGCCCGCCGGCCCGCGAACGGCCCGCCCGGGTCCGGCAGATGGCCGAACGACTGCTCCAGCACCGTGCGCCGGCGGGCCGCCGCGCTCCGGTCCGCGCCGCGCAGCTGCGCGACCACCTTCTGCGGCGGCTGCGCGGCGGTCGCGAGCAGCACCCGCTGCTGCTCCAGGAACGGCCGGACGCCCCGCACCTCCAGGGCGGTCAGCCACTGCAGCCGGAGCTGCTCGGGCCCGCCGGGCCGGCCGAGAGCCCCGGCGCGGCGGCGCGCGGCCGGCCACTGAGCGGCCGTCACCTTCAGGACGGTCGCCGCCGCGCCCGCCACCGCCACCACCGCCCCGGCGCCCAGCGCCGTACCGGCCGGTGTGCCCAGGGCCAGGTCCGCGCCGACGGCCGCGACCGCCGCGACGGCCGCGACCAGCGCGGGAGTTCCCGCCGCCGGCCGCGCGGCCGGCGGCCGGATCTCCGCCTCCGTCTCCTCGAGGGCCCGCAGATAGGCCCCGTACTCCTCGCCCGCACCCGTCGCCATGGTGTCCAGCGCGGCCCGGCCGCGCGCCAGCAGTGCCGCCGAGTCGGTGCGGCCCCCGGAGCGGCGCACCTCCTCCTCCACGGCGCGTGCCAGCAGCCGTTCGGCATCGGCCCGGTGGCTGTCCCGCATGTGCGTCCCCCTCCGAGAGCTTCCGCTTTCCGGGAACAAGTGTCCTGCGTGACGCGCGTCGGCGCGAGGGAGCGACGCGATCGGCCGGGAGCTGCCGGGCCCCGTACGGCACTCCGGACGGGGCCGAACGGGCGGCCGTAGACCTCCCGTCCGATGGCGTTCATCTGCCGAATACCGCGTCCGAGTGACCCCCCGGAACCAATCCTCCCGGCCGCAGTTGATCAGCGTGCTTCGGGTAACGGAGCGTTACAGGGCCCTCGAGCTCAAGAAGGAAGACTCGTGATCAAGAAGGTTCTTGCTACGGCGGCAGTCGCGGCCTCGGTCGCCGGTATGTCTGCGACGACCGCGATGGCGGCCGGCAACGACGGTGGCAGCGCCAACATCATCGGCAACACGTCGCACCAGTCGATCGGTAGCAACCACACCGGTGGCTACATGAGCCCGAACTTCGGTCTCATCAACGGTGGCGTCCTGCACTGCTTCGACATCCAGAAGGTCCAGGCCCAGGTGCCGATCGGCGTCATCGCCGTCCCGGTCGCCGTCCAGGACGTGCTCGGCAACCCGATCTCGAACCAGACCTGCACCCAGAACTCCGTGCAGCAGAAGGGCGACGACGCCCTGTCGCACATCCTGGGCGAGGTCCTCTCCCAGAACGGGAACGTCGGCGGCTGAAGCCACCCGCTCCACTGAAGCGGCCCCGTTCCTCGCAGAGCCAGTGCGAGGAACGGGGCCGCTTTCCGCATCACTGCCCCGTTCGCCGGCCGCTCACCCGTGGCGCATGGCCGGGGCTCCGCCGAGTGGGCGAGGATGGGAAGCATGCCGAACAGACTGGCCCATGAGACGTCCCCCTATCTCCTCCAGCACGCGGACAACCCGGTCGACTGGTGGCCGTGGTCGGCCGAGGCCTTCGCCGAGGCGCGCCGGCGCGACGTTCCCGTGCTGCTCAGCGTCGGCTACAGCAGCTGTCACTGGTGCCATGTGATGGCCCACGAGTCCTTCGAGGACGACACCACCGCCGCGTACGTCAACGAGCACTTCGTCGCCGTGAAGGTCGACCGCGAGGAGCGCCCCGACGTCGACGCCGTCTACATGGAGGCCGTCCAGGCGGCGACCGGCCAGGGCGGCTGGCCCATGACGGTCTTCCTCACCCCGGACGCCGAGCCGTTCTACTTCGGCACGTACTTCCCGCCCGAGGCCAAGCACGGCATGCCCTCCTTCGGTGACGTCCTCGACGGCGTCGCCCGGGCCTGGACCGAGCGCCGCGACGAGGTCGGCGAGGTCGCCGGAAAGATCGTGACGGACCTGGCGGCCCGCTCCCTGGCGTACGGAGGCGACGGCGTCCCCGGCGAGGAGGAGCTGGCCCAGGCGCTCCTCGGTCTGACCCGCGAGTACGACGCGGCCCGCGGCGGCTTCGGCGGCGCGCCGAAGTTCCCGCCGTCGATGGCGCTGGAGTTCCTGCTGCGGCACCACGCGCGCACCGGTGCCGAGGGCGCCCTCCAGATGGCCGCCGACACCTGCGAGGCGATGGCCCGCGGCGGCATCTACGACCAGCTCGGCGGCGGCTTCGCCCGCTACGCGGTGGACCGCGACTGGGTCGTGCCGCACTTCGAGAAGATGCTGTACGACAACGCCCTGCTGTGCCGGGTGTACGCCCATCTGTGGCGGACCACCGGCAGTGACCTGGCCCGCCGGGTCGCGCTGGAGACCGCGGACTTCATGGTCCGCGAACTGCGCACCTCCGAGGGCGGGTTCGCCTCCGCGCTGGACGCCGACTCCGACGACGGCACCGGCCGCCACGTCGAGGGCGCGTACTACGTCTGGACCCCGGCCCGGCTCGCGGAGGTCCTCGGTGAGGAGGACGCCCGGTACGCGGCGCGCCACTACGGGGTGACGGAGGAGGGAACCTTCGAGGAGGGCGCCTCCGTGCTCCAGCTGCCGCAGGACGCCGGAGTGGCGGACGCGGAGCGGATCGCCTCCATCGAGGCGCGTCTGCTCGCCGCCCGTGACCTGCGGGAGCGCCCCGGCCGCGACGACAAGGTCGTCGCCGCCTGGAACGGGCTCGCGATCGCCGCGCTGGCCGAGACCGGCGCGTACTTCGACCGCCCCGACCTGGTCGAGCGCGCGACGGAGGCCGCCGACCTGCTCGTACGGCTCCACATGGACACCGGTGCCCGGCTCACCCGCACCTCGCGGGACGGCCGGGCCGGAGCCAACGCCGGCGTCCTGGAGGACTACGCCGACGTCGCCGAGGGCTTCCTCGCGCTCGCCGGGGTCACGGGCGAGGGCGTCTGGCTGGAGTTCGCCGGATTCCTGCTCGACATCGTCCTCGACCAGTTCGTCGCCGAGGGCAGGGCGTTGTACGACACCGCCCACGACGCCGAGGCACTGATCCGCCGCCCGCAGGACCCCACCGACAACGCCACCCCGTCCGGCTGGTCGGCCGCGGCGGGAGCCCTGCTCTCGTACGCCGCCCACACCGGCTCCACCGCCCACCGCGAGGCCGCCGAGGGTGCGCTCGGCGTGGTCAAGGCACTCGGACCGCGCGCGCCCCGCTTCATCGGCTGGGGCCTGGCCACCGCGGAGGCGCTGCTCGACGGACCGCGCGAGGTCGCCGTCGTCGGAGAGCCGGACGACGCCGCGACGAGCGGACTGCGCCGCGCGGCGCTGCTCGGCACCGCTCCCGGCGCGGTCCTCGCCTTCGGCGCGCCGGGCGGCGAGGAGTTTCCCCTGCTGCGCGACCGGCCGCTCGTCGAGGGCGGCGCGGCCGCCTACGTGTGCCGCCGGTTCACCTGCGACGCGCCGACGACGGACCCGGCGGAACTCGCCCGGAAACTCTCCCGCTGACCCGCGCGAAAACCCCCCACGTCGCACACCAGTACGGGGTGCGACGTGGGCGGAGTGAATCCCGCCGCCGCGCCGACTGTGGAATGATGCGGGAACCGCAGCGGATGGGAGGGAAGCGATGGCGCCCGATCCCGGTAAATGGGAGCGGATGGCCTTCATTCCGAAGAGCCGTTATGTGGCGGACCCGCCGCCGCCACCTGCCGACCGAGGGGCATTCCCCGTCTATTCCTCACTCGCCCAGCGCTGGGCCAGCGCCGGGCGCACCGTGCCGGGCGTCCCGGACCTGGAGTGGGAACGCCTGACCAAGACGCCGATCTGGCCGCGTTGAGCGGACCGGCCGCCATCCGCGGCATCGAGCGCGAAAGAGGGGCCGTCCGGGCGGACGGCCCCTCTTTCGTGTCGGAATGCAGGCCGTCCGGCGCAATTCGACTGGCGCAATGGAGTGATTACCGTCGGTCGGACGATCAGTCGGTTTCCTTTTCGCGGCATGGTCGTTGTGATGTGTGCAGCGGAGGCCGGGGCATGAAGTGCGCCCGCGCATCACGAAATACGTGAAAAGTCTTCCGCCGCAGAAAGGATCCAGACGAAATGAAGTGCAAGAAGGCTGCGGTCGTCTTCGCCGGACTGGTCATGGCCCTGGGCGCCGCATCTCCCGCGATGGCGGACGCCGACGCCTACGGTGCGGCCATCGGCTCCCCGGGCGTCCTGTCCGGCAACGTGGTCCAGATCCCGATCCACGCCCCGATCAACGTCTGCGGCAACAGCGTCAACGTGATCGGTGTGCTGAACCCGGCGATCGGCAACTACTGCGCCAACTACTGACGCAGCCGCGCGCCCCGCACGGGCGCGCCCCTGACAGGGCCGGTCCCTGCGGCGCCCCCACGCCGCAGGGACCGGCCTTCGTCACGCCCGGACCGCGCCCGGCCGCCCGCCCCCCGTACGCGGCGGGCCGATCCTGCCGCGCGCCGAGGCCCGCAGCCGCTGCCGCACGCCCCGCACCAGCCGCCCGGCCGTGTAGCCGGCGCCGAAGACGAACCGCATCGACGGGCCGTACGAGGGCGCCGTCAGCAGCCCCGCGAGAAACAGGCCCGGGTGGGACGACTCGAACAGCGCCCCCACCTCCGGCGCGTCCGAGGCCCCGGCCCGGCGCAGTGACTCCCGGAGCCCGGGCGCGAGGACCTCCGTCCGGTGCAGGCTCGGCGTGAACCCGGTCGCCGCGATCACGTGGTCGGTCTCCCACGTCTCCGTCCCGCCCGGCCCCGCCACGTCGATCCGCAGCCGGTCGTCCGGGGTCGGCGCCGCCGCGACGACGCGCGAGCCGAGCCGTACGTCGGTGACGGCCGCGAACCGGTCGCGCAGCCACCAGGCGCCAGCCGGACCGAGGGCCGAGCCGAAGAGCCGCTCACGGGTGGGCGCGGGCAGCCGCCGGAAGACCCCGGGGGTGTCCGCGTACAGGCGGTTCTGCCAGCCGCAGCCCAGGCCCGTGTGCGGGGCGCGGAAGGACTGCCACGGGCCGCGGTCCAGGGCCGGCGGCAGGGTGTTCCAGTTCAGCCGGTCCGCGCGGGCGACGATCCGGGCCTTCGCCCCCTGCTCGGTGAGCAGCGCGGCCGTCTCCAGGGCCGCCTGGCCGGCGCCGACCACCGTGACGTCCCGGCCGGCGAAGCCGTCGAGCTCGCCGTGGTGGCTGCTGTGGGTGACGAACCGGCGGGGGAGACCCCGCAGCGGGGCGGGGACCTCCATGAACGGCAGGACGCCGACCGCGAGCGCCACGGTGCGGGCGCGCAGGGTCTCGCCGTCCTCCGTGACCACGGCGAACCCTCCGGCGGCCGGGGCGACCGAGGCGACCAGGCGCTCGTCGAGCGAGGGGACCGCCCGGCGGGCGAACCAGTCGCCGTACGAGGCGAAGAGGCCGACCGGGAGCGGGACGCCGTGCTGGGCGCGGACGCCCCGGCCGGCGGCGTAGGCGTCCAGCCCGTACGTCCCCGCGGGATCGGAGAGATGGGAGGCCCAGGGCTCCGACTTCAGGAACATGCCCGAGGGCATCGCGTGCCAGGACGCCATGGAGCGGCCGAAGGTCCGGGCGCGCAGCCCGTGCGCCGCCGCGTGGGCGGCCACGGACAGCCCGTAGGGCCCCGCTCCCACGATCACCAGGTCGTACATCGCCATTTCCGCCTTCATCGTCGGGACATGTGCTGCGCGGGGGTCCGGGGCGCGGGCGGGGCCGCGGGGGGCACCCGGCGGGGGCGGCCGGACCCGAGGATCCGACGGAGCGTCACCGACCCCTTGCGCAGGGCGTGGGAGAACCAGGCGCGCCCCATCGCGAGCGCGGGCACGGGGTCGTCGGCGGCGAACCAGGCCGTCTCGGTCACCTGCCGCCCGGAGCGGGCGGAACCCGGGCCCCGCGGGCGCGGGGAGGCGAGCACGGAGAGCGCCGCGTAGTTCTCGACCACGAACCGGCGGCCGTACGCGGGGGAGTGGTCCGGGACCGGACGCCCGGTCAGGTCGAGGTGCAGCGCCCGGACCACGTCGAGACCGTCGGAGTCCGCGAAGAGCCGGAACTGCGCCCCGGGCCGCGGGTTGAAGTCGAGCAGGTGGTACGCCCCGGTCGACCGGTCGAGCCGGAAGTCGAGATCGCACACGCCCCGGTAGCCGAGCGCGTCGAGGAGCGCGTGCGCCGTCCGCTCGACCTCCGCGTTCCGCGCCCAGCGGCCGACCGCCGTGAGCCCGGCTCCGTCCGGCCAGGACCGCTCCTTGCGCCCTGTCGCCGCGGCACGGCAACGGCCGGCGGTGTCCACGTAGGCGTGGAAGAACCAGTCCAGATCCCGCCCCGGGGGCAGGAGTTCCTGGAGCAGCAGCAGGCTGCCGGCCTCGGGGGAGCGGGCGAAGAGGGCGCGCACCTCGGCGAGCGAGCGGACGATCGACGTGCTGCGCAGACCGGCGCCGGGCGGCAGGAGCCAGGGGCGGCTCCACTTGGCGACCACCGGCAGCCCCAGCGACCAGGCCATGGTGGCCGCCTCGTCGGCGCTGCCGGGGATCGCGGTCCGCGGATGGGGAAGCGCCAGTGCCCGGCAGGTCTCCGCGAGGGCGGCCTTGTCGGTGACCCGGTCCAGTTCCCGGACGGGCTGCTCGGGCAGGAGGTAGCGGTCCGTCAGTTCGGTGCGGTGCCGGGCGAGGGCGAGGGCGCTGACGTCGTCGAGGGGCACGAGCACGGCACGCGCGGACAACGTCGCGGCGAACTCGCCGAGCTCCCGGACCAGTGCCCCGGGGGAGGGATCCGCGGGCCTCACGCGTACGTCGCGGACGTAGCGGGAGCGGGCGACCGGGCTGTCCGGCGACTCGATCAGCGCGTGGACCGGGATTCCGGCCCGTCCCAGGGAGCGGGCGGCGCCGAGTGTGCCGTGATGAAAGGGATTTCGGTCGAGCCGCACGAGAAGCGCGGGAACGCGGGTGTCAAAGCTCGGCACGACAAATCCTTCATCTCGAATGCCCCAACTGGGCGATGAATTACACGAACGGACTACTGATCAGATGGCGGAGAGTTCACGGTCGGGTCATTAGGAATACTTTCGGAGTATCAGACTGACGATCCATCACGTGGCGCGAGCAGAGAAGGAGTGGCCATGGCCGATCGAAAGCGAAAGGTGTCGAGGGCGTGGCTGGGGGTGTTCACCGCAGGGCTCCTTGCCTCAGGTTCCGTCGTGCTGTCCTCTCCTGCTCACGCCGCCGATTCCGTGACGACACGGGACCCGGCACCGACTCCGACCACCAAGCCCGCCGGGGCACCCACTCCGACCACGAAGCCCGCCGCGTCGCCGCTTCCGGTGACGCAGCCCGCCGCGGCACCGACTCCCACCACGAAGCCCGCCGCGGCCGCCGCCCTGGGCGCCTTCCTCGAGTCCGGCCCCATCGGTGTGGGCCGGATCGCCCAGCTGCAGCAGTGGCTGGGCGGCCGTGAACTCCGCGTCGGCCACACGTACCTTCCGGGGGACCGCTGGTCGAACATCGAGAGCCCTCCGGGCTTCCTGGACGCCTGGGCGGACTGGCGCAACGAGCGTGAGGACAGGCTGTTCGTCCTGAACGTACCGATGCTGGAACGCAACGAGGCCGGGGTCTCCGACGCCGAGGTCCGCCGGCAGCTCCGGCTCGGCGCCGCGGGGAACTACGACCACCACTTCCGGCGGCTGGCCGAGCGACTGGTCGATCTGGAGGCGACCGACACCGTCGTCGTCCTCGGCTGGGAGATGAACGGGACCACCTACACGCACCGGTGCGCGCCGGATCCGGCCTCGTGGAAGCTGTACTGGAAGCGGATCGTCGCCGCCATGCGGTCGGTACCCGGCCAGAACTTCCGCTTCGACTTCAACCCGAGCCGCGGCACGGACGCCATTCCGTGGACGGAATGCTATCCGGGTGACGACGTCGTCGACATCATCGGAATGGATTCCTACGACCAGCCGTCGGGGGCGTCCTTCGACCGCCATGTCAGTGAGCCGTACGGGCTGCAGAAGCAGGTGGATTTCGCGGCCCAGCACGGCAAGCAGATCTCCTACCCGGAATGGGGTCTCTTCCGGAACGGGGACAATGCCGAGTACATGCGGCGGATGCTCGAATGGATCGAACGGCACAAGCCGCTGTACCACACGATCACCGACTACTGCCCGCACGGCGTCTGGCAGTGCGACGACAACCCGAACGCGTCGTTGGTGTTCCGGCAGACGCTGTACGGCACGGCACCCGAGCTGCCCGAGGTCCCGACCGAACCGGAGCTGCCGGAGGAGCCGGAGCTGCCGGAGGAGCCGACGGAGCCGGAGGTACCGGGCCTGCCCGAGGACCCGACGGTCCCGGTGCCCAAGCCCGAGGACCCGACCGTCCCGGTGCCCAAGCCTGAGCCGAAGCCGGAGGACCCGACGGTTCCGGTGCCCAAGCCTGAGCCCAAGCCGGAGGACCCGACGGTTCCGGTGCCCAAGCCTGAGCCCAAGCCGGAGGACCCGACGGTCCCGGTGCCGAAGCCGGAGGACCCGACGGTTCCGGTGCCCAAGCCTGAGCCCAAGCCGGAGGACCCGACCGTCCCGGTGCCGAAGCCGGAGGACCCGACGGTTCCGGTGCCGAAGCCGGAGGACCCGACCGTCCCGGTGCCGAAGCCTGAGGACCCGACGGTCCCGGTGCCGAAGCCTGAGGACCCGACGGTCCCGGTGCCGAAGCCGGAGCCGAAGCCTGAGGACCCGACGGTTCCGGTGCCGAAGCCGGAGCCGAAGCCCGAGGTCCCGACCGTTCCGGTGCCGAAGCCCGAGCCCAAGCCCGAGGTCCCGACCGTTCCGGTGCCGAAGCCCGAGCCCAAGCCCGAGGTCCCGACGGTTCCCGTGCCCAAGCCCGAGCCCAAGCCCGCGTGCTGGACCGTGAACCTCGGTTCGTGGGTGGAGAGCTGGATCGGCGGTCCGGTCTGCGTCCCGAAGGACATCGGGAAGGAAGACCGCGACGACGACTGGAAGGACGTCCTGGACGGCGCCTGGCCGTTCTGACCGGAGCGACGGCCCACCACGGCGGCGGAGGCGATCAGCCTCCGCCGCCGTTCGTCCGTCCCCGCAGCCGTTCGATCAACCGCCCCGCCCAGGCCCGCTCCCGCGCCTGGCGCGCCGCCCAGCGCCGTCCGTCCGCCGCCCCCGCCCGCAGCCACAGCAGCGGCGCCGCCGCCGGACCCGCCAGCATCAGCCGCTGGTTGGGTACGGTCTCGGGCCGCCAGTGCTGCTTGTACGGCTCGGTGCCCCGCAGCATGCTCAGCGTGGCCCGTCCGCTCGCGCTCGTCTCGCGCGCCCCGTTCCGCAGCAGCATCGTCGCCACGTCGACCTTCCGGGCCCGCAGGACGGGATCGGCGCCGTACAGGTACCCGCCCGCGAGCCGGGGCGACATCAGGGTCAGGTCGGCCGCCACGACGTCCCCGCCGAGCCGGAACTCCGTGACCCGAGCGTCCCCGCACTCCACCATCGGCCGCACGGCCCGGGCGAGGTGCTGGGCGAACCGCGCGCTGGTGTGCTCGACGGTCACCCCCCGCCCCTGCCACTGGAGCTGATGGAGCTTCAGCAGCCGGTCGAGGGCGGCCGGCACCTCCTCGCCGGACACGACGCGTTCGTCGATGCCCAGCGCGTCCAGCTTGCGCAGTTTGGCCCGCACCCGCTGGGCCTTCCCCGAGGGGATCCGCTCCAGGAGGGCGTCCATCGGGACGGCCGGCAGCTCCAGGCACAGGGAGTCGGTGAGCCGCCGCCGCGGCCCGCGCCAGCAGGCGTGGACCCGTTCGGCCGCCGCGCCGGGGCGTACCTCGCGCAGGTCGACCACCGCGCCGCGGGCCGCCCGGGCCAGCGCCCGGGCCAGCGCGGGCGCCGCCTGCGGGCACGCGTCGTCGAGCAGGACGTCCGAGAAGTCGGTGATCGAGCCGCCCAGCGGGGTGAGCACCGGAAGCGGACCGCGGGCGCGCATCAGCGGCGCCGCCGCCACCAGTTCGCCGTCCTCCCGGCGCACCAGGACCACGCGCAGCGCGCCCGGCCTGCCGTACGACACCCACCAGGAGTGCAGCCAGGAATGGGACTGGAAGGGCGTCGCCGTCGAACAGCGCGCGTACAGCGAGGCCCAGTGGGCGCCGAGACGTCCGAACTCCGCGCCGTCGCGGCAGATCTCGGTCCGCAGCACCTCGGGGCGGCCCGCCGTCACACCGACTCCGGTTCCGGCTGGTGCGCGACCCCGGCCGACGGCCCGGGCACGGCGCCGGACGGCTGACGCGTGCCACGCGACTCCGCCGGGGCGGTGGCCCGCCGCGGTCGGACGAGCAGTCCCAGCCCACCGAGCAGACCGCCCGCGCAGCCGCCGACCAGCGCGGAGAGCGGGGCGGAGGGCGAGACGGGGGCGGAGGGCTTGGTCGCCCGGGAGAACTGGACGACCTTCACGCCCGTGCTGCCCGAGACCTGCGAGCTGTTGAGGACCAGCGCCCGGGCGACCCCGTCGGCCATCGAGACGGCCTTGGCCGGCTTCGCCGAGCGGGCCGTGATCGAGATCATCGGCGCGTCGGGGGAGGTCGCGGTCTCCACCCCGGCGCGCAGGGTGGCGGCGGAGACGCCGGCCCACACCTGGGCGTCGCCGGTCACCGCGATGTCCGTGGCGACCCTGCCGTACGCCTGGGCGAAGCCGAGCGCGGCGGCCGGGTCGGACTTCGCGGCGGGGACCACGATGACGTAGCTGGTGGCCGCGTACTGCGGGGTCTTCAACGCCCCGTAGCCGCCGCCGAGGGCCGCGCCGAGCAGGACCGAGGCGGGCAGCGCCCACCAGCGGCGGCGTGTGTGCAGCGCCGTCAGCGCGCGGGAGCGTTGCGGGGGCAGGGCGCGTGGGCTCGTCTGACTCATCTGACTCTTCTGACTCATGGGGTCTCACTTCGTGCGAAGAGGGGTGCCGTGGACGGTCTGTTCGTAGAGGGACATCAGCTGCCGCGCGCTGTGGGAGATGTCGTAGTGCCGGGCGGCGTCGGGCTGCGGCAGCCGCCCGGGCCGGGCCGCCTCGACGTCCCGCAGCGCCGCGGCCAGTGCGGACACCGACCCGCCGATCCGCCGGGCACCGGGGGCCGACTCCGGCGGCAGGTCGTCGATCGCGGGGCAGGCCACGTACAGCACCGGCAGACCGGCGGCGAGCGCCTCGACGACCGCGAGCCCGAAGGTCTCGTCGGGGGAGGTGGAGACGAAGACGTCCATGGCGGCCAGCAGCGACGGCAGATCCGGCCCCGTGTCCTCGGCGGCCGGCGGGTCCCCGCAGGCGCCGTGGAGCAGGACGCGGCCGGATGCCCCGCACTCCTCGGCCGCCCGCAGCAACGCCGCGCGTTCCGTGCCCTCGCCGACGAGCAGCAGCCGGGCGCCGGGCACGGACGCCACCGCCCGGACGAGCCGGTCGAAGCGTTTCCCCGGCGTGAGCCGTCCCACCCCGCCGACGACGAACGCGTCGTCGGGCAGGCCGAGCACCTTCCGCGTCATGCGCCGCGCGTCCTCGGTGAACGTGAACCGTCCCGTCTCGATGCCGTTCGGGATCACCCGGATCCGGGACGGGGCGACGCCCCACCGCTCCAGGCGGTGCGCGACGCTGGGCGACACGGCGACGGTCGTGGTGCCCAGGCGCTCGCCCGCGAGATAGAGGGCGCGGGTGCCGGCCGACAGCCGGCGGCCCTCGATCTGGTGGTCGCCGAGCGAGTGCTCGGTGGCGACGACCGCCCGGACCCCGGCGAGCCGTGCGGCGATCCTGCCGTACAGGCAGGCCCGGTACAGGTGGGTGTGGACGAGGTCGTAGCCGCCCCGGCGGACGAGGCCGGCCAGCCGCGGCAGCGCGCCCAGGTCCCGGTTGCCGGCCATGTCCAGCGGGGTGACCGGAGTGCCGTCGGACACGATGCCGCGCGCCACCGCGCCCGGGTTGGTGAGCGTGACGACCTCGCCGCGCACCGGCAGGTGGCGCAGCAGCAGCCGGAGCTGCTGCTCGGCCCCGCCGATCCCGAGCCCGGTGATGACGTGCAGGACCTTCACGAGACACCCGCCTCCGCCCGCGCCCCCGGGAGATCGACGGGCCCGCGTCGGCGCAGCGGGTGCAGGGCGCGTTTCGCGGTCAGCCGCCAGGAGGTGTCCTGCTCGCCGATGTGGATGCGCGGCAGCGCGTACCTGCTGGTGAGCGGGCCCGGGTCGATCGCGCAGGCGTGCTGGTAGCCCGCCTCCCGTACGGCTCGGACGGTGCGGGCGTCGATCTGGCCGTACGGATAGCAGAAGCCCTCCACCGGAGTACCGGTGATCTCCTCCAGGACGGCGCGGCTGCGCCGGGTCTCGTCGGCGAGGGTGCGGTCGTCGGCGGTCGTCAGCGTGACGTGGTGCAGACCGTGCGAGCCGATCTCCATCCCGGCCTCGGCCGCGCGCAGGACGCCGTCCTCGGTCAGCAGCGGCTTGCGGGGGCCGTCCGCGTCCCAGGCGTTCTCGCCGCCGAGGCGACCGGGCAGCACGTAGACGGTCGCGGTGAAACCGTGCCGGCGCAGCAGCGGCACGGCCGACTCGACGAAGTCGGCGTATCCGTCGTCGAAGGTCAGCCCCACCAGGCCCTTCGCCCGCCCGGCGGCGGTCGCGGCGAGCAGTTCGCGCACCGAGACGCCGCGCAGCCCGCGGTCGTTCAGCCAGTGCAGCTGCCGGGCGAAGCGCACGGGGGAGACGGTCACCTGGTACGGATCATCCGGGGTGTCCGCGATCGAGTGGTACATCGCCACCCACGGGGGCGGCTTCGGCAGCAGACGACGGATCGCGGCGTTGCGGGGCGCCGTGGCAACGGTCATGGGCGAGCCTTCGGGAAGCGGTGCGGGTGAGGGGTGGGATGTCCGGCGCTTGGGGCGCGCAGGCCAGGAGGAGCAGGAAGACGGTGGTGGCGACGAGGCCCGTGACGGCCAGGGAGCCGACGGCCGGTTCGACGGGGAGCGCGGCGAGCCAGCCCGCCCCGGTCGCGACGGTGGCCGCGACCGCCAGTCGCAGCAGCCCCTCGCCGAGCCGGCGGATGCCGACCGGGATGGACTGGCGGCGCGCGCCGCACAGCAGCAGGACGGCGGTCAGCGTGATCCCCAGGGCGTTGGCGGCGGCGATGCCGACGGCCCCCCACAGACGGGCGCCGGGAACACCGGCGACGGCGGTGGCGAGGAGGCCGGTGGCCATCGCGGCGGCCGGATACCAGAGCGGCCGCGCGGCGGAGAAGTAGCAGCGGACCAGCGTGCCGACCATGGTCTGGCCGAGCAGCCCGAGGGCGTAGACCCGCATGACGGCGGCGGTCGCGGCGGTGTCCGCGCCGTCGAAGGCGCCGCGCTGGAAGAGGATCTCGACGATCTGCGGTGCCGCGGCGACGACCACCGACGCGCCGACGAGGACGACGACGGCGGCGAGCAGCAGATCGCGCTCGACCCGGCGCCTGGCCTCCTCGACGTCGCCCGCGGCCATCGCCCGCGCGATGACGGGGAAGCTGACCGTGCACAGCATCAGGGAGAGGATCATCGGCATCTGCGCCACCTTCTGCGCGTAGTTCAGATGCGAGATGGCGCCGGCGGGCAGCGGCGAGGCGAGGAACCGCTCGATCAGGATCTGCGACTGGCGGGTGAGCGCGAAGGCCACCACGGGGGCGATGAGGCCGAGGACGAGCAGCCGGCCGTCGACGCCGGCCGTCGACGCGGGAACCTCCTTGGGCACCGGCCTGGCGCGCAGCTCGCGGAGCAGGGAGGGCGCCTGGACCAGCACCATCAGGACCCCGCCGACGGCGACCCCGGCGGCGGCGGAACGCACGCCGAAGGGCTCGCGCAGCACGAGGATCGTGCCGATGATCCCCACGTTGTACGCGACGTAGATGGCGGCCGGCGGCAGGAAGGAGCCGTGGGCGCGCAGCGCGGCGGAGCAGTAGCCCGCGAGCGCGAAGGTGAGCACGCACGTCGCGGTCAGCCGGGTGCAGTCGATCGCCGTCCCGGGGTCGGGCAGACCCGGTGCCAGCGCGCCGACGAGCAGCGGCGCGGCGACGATCAGCAGGACGGAGACGGCGCTGACGGTGAGCGCGAGCCGGGGCAGGGTGGAGCGGACGAGGGCGCGGACCGGGTCCTCGGACAGCAGTCCGCCGCGCCGCGCGAGGGCCCGGCTGAACGCCGGCACCAGGATCAGCGCCATCGCGTCCTCGATGAGCAGCGTCGACGCGAACTCCGGCACGGTCCAGGCGACCAGGAACGCGTCGGTCTCCGCCCCGGCACCGAAGAAGCGGGCCAGGATCTGGTCGCGCACCAGACCGAGCAGGGCACCGGCGGCGGTCAGCGCGGCGGTGACGGCGGCGGCCCGCGCCAGGAACCGTCCCGAGGCCGTCCGCGGGCCGGCCTGCCGGGAGTGCGCGGGGCGGGCCGCCCGGTGCCGGGGCGCCCCGGAGGACACCCTCCGGTGCGGCCGCCCGCGACCGAGCCCGCACGTGCGGGTGGCGGCCCGGTGCCGCCGCTCGGACCCGGGGGCCACCGGCCCGGGACGCGGCGCGTCCGGCGCGGCGACGGTGTCGAGGGGGACCGCCCGGTGCCGGACCCCATGGGCGGCGCACCGGTCCCCGCAGGGACCCGCGGGTTCGGCCCCGGCCGCCCCCGTGCCCCCGCACGGCGCGTGCGGCGGCACGGCGACGGCCCGGCCGCCACCCGTCGAGGCGGCCGCCGACCGGTGCTCGGCGACGGGCTGGTGCGCCGGTACCCCGTACGACCGCTCGTCCGGCGAACCCGCTCCGGACGGCGCGCCGGGCGCGTAGGGCGGTCCGGGGGACGGCTGCGGCCCGGAGACGTACGGCGCTGCGCCGGGGTACGGCGGCACGGACCGGGTGCCCGTGCCGTACGGCGCGTCGGCCCCGTACGGCGCCGCGCCCGGCTGCCGACGGCCCGTCGCGAACGACGGCGGTCCGTCCGCGCGGCGCGACCCCGCCCCGGGCAGGGGGGCGGCCGGCGGCACCGGAGCCGCCGAGGGGCGCGCACCCGCCGGGGACGGAGGGCCCCCCGACGGCCGCCAGCCCCCGTACGGTTCCGGCTCCGCCGGGCGTGTCTCCGGAGGCGGCGGCGCGTCGCCCGGCGCGGCCGACGCCGTGCCGGCCCACCGCCATGCGGCGCGGCCGGCGTCCCCCGCCGGGTCCCGGACCGGACCGGGCGCCCCGCCCGACTGCTCCTGCGCCGTCCACGGGTCGCGCGCGTCGACCCGTACGAGGTCCTCCGCCGCGCCGCGCCCCGCGCCGGCGGCCTCCCGGCCCGGCCCGCCGTCCGTGGACTCCGGCTCCCCGCCCCAGGGATCACGCACGCTTCACCTCCGCCAGCGACCACCAGGCCGCGAGGCCGAGGACGACCGACATCAGGACCGTGGACGGGCCGCCGATGTCCGCGTAGAAGAAGTCGACGAGCTGCCAGCCCAGCAGACCGACCGCCACCAGCGCGCAGTCCGTGCCCCGCCCGCGCCGGCGCAGGGCGCCGACGAGGAGCGCCACCCAGCTGCCCGCCAGGGCCAGCAGCCCCACCAGCCCCTGCTCGCTCAGCACCAGCAGATACATGTTGTGCGGGGAGAGCAGCGGCTGGCGCTGGAACCCGGCCCCCGCCCCCGCCGTGTCGCTGCCCGAGGACAGCGCGAGCGAGGCGTTCGCGTCGCGGTACTGCGGGAAGCCCTTCAGGCCCACGCCCGTCACCGGATCCGCCCGCCACATCTGCCCGGCCGCCGCCCACATCGTGTACCGGTCCGTCACCGACTGGTCCGGCGCGGCCGTCACCTGCGTGATGCTGGAGAGCCGCTCCTGCACCATCGCCGAGCCGATCCCGAGGCCGCCCACCAGGACCACGGCCAGGGCGCCCACCACCAGTGCCACCCGGCCGGCCCGCCGCAGCCCGGAGAGCAGCAGCTGGACCGCGCAGGTGAGGACCGTCGCGATCCACGCGCCCCGGCTGAACGACACCACGAGCGGGACGAAGAGCAGCCCCGCGCAGACCAGCGCGGCCGTCCGTACCCGTCCGCCCGCGCTGCCGAGCGCGATCCCGGTGGCGATCACGAGCCCGTACGACACGACGGTCGCCATTCCCATCACGTCGGTCGGCCCGAAGGTGCCCACCGCGCGGATGTCCTCGCCCATGTAGGAGGCGCCCGTGCCCGTCAGGAACTGCACGACCCCGACCGCGCCCTGCAGCAGCGCCAGGCCGACCAGCGACCAGGCCACCACGGCGAAGTCCCGCCGGTCGCGGATCATCAGGAGCACGGCCGCCGGGACGAGGACGAAGATCTGTACGTAGCGGGGGACGCCGGGCAGGCTGGCGGCCGGGTCGTTCGAGGTGATCGCGGCCAGGCAGATCCCGAGGACCGGCAGCCCGAGCACCACCGCGGCCGCGCGGGTCAGCGGCCGCGCGCCCTCGCGTATGACCCGGACCAGGCAGATCAGGACGAGCAGCCCCGAGGCCGCGTCCGCGAGCGTGCCCGTACCGCCCGTGCCGCCCTCCGCACCGCCCCCGCCCGGCACCAGCAGCAGGGCCAGCACCGCGAGGACCGGGGACAGCCGGCCGGTCCGGCGCGCCCAGTCGCGCACCGTCGGCGCGGGTGCCGCGTGCCGGGCCGCCGCCTGCCGCGTCACCGGGCCCGTGGGCCCGGTCGCGGTGGTCGTCACCGTCGCCATGTCAGCTCCCCGCCGGTCGGACGAGCCCGGCCGCGGTCCGCAGGAGGATGCGGACGTCCTGCCAGAGCGACCAGTGATCGATGTAGTGGTTGTCGAAGCGGCAGCGGTCCTCGATCGAGGTGTCGCCGCGCAGCCCGTGCACCTGCGCCAGACCGGTGAGCCCGACGGGCATCCGGTGCCGGGCCGCGTAGCCGGCGTGGATACGACTGAACTGGGCGACGAAGTAGGGCCGTTCGGGCCTCGGCCCGACCAGACTCATGTCACCCCGCAGCACGTTCCACAGCTGGGGCAGCTCGTCCAACGAGGAACGCCGCAGGAAGTTGCCCACCGCGCTCATCCGCCGGTCGTTGGCGACGCTCCACCGGGTGGCCGACTCCGTCTCGTCGGACGGGCGCAGGGTGCGGAACTTCAGCAGCGTGAACAGCCGTCCGTTCTGCCCCACCCGCTCCTGCCGGAAGAGCACCCCCGGACCGTCGGAGAGCCGCACGGCCAGCGCGCACACCAGCAGCACGGGCAGCACCAGCGTCGACGCCGGGACCGCCACGGCCAGGTCGAGCGCGCGCTTCGCGGCCCGTCCGCGCCGCTCGGAGGGCGGGACCAGCCGCCGGCAGCCGTAGCCCCACAGATGGTCGCTCATCGGGCCGCCGTGCCGGTCCCCGCCCACCCGCCAGGTCGTGCACCCGTACTGCTGGAAGAGCGCGACGAGACCGGGGTCGTCGGTGAGGAACACCGCGTCGCGGACCGCGTTCTGGATGACGGCCCGGTGGACCTCCTCCGTGGTGCTCAGGACCGGCAGCCCGGGCTCCGCGCCCGACTGCGGCGCCCCGATGTCCGGCCGGGTGCCGACGATCCCGACCGGCCGCATGCCGTACTCCGGATGCTGGCCGACCGCCGCCGCGAACCGGCGCGCGGCGGCCGCCCCGCCGATCACCAGCGCCGACCGTGGACGCGCCCGGTGCGTCCGCCGCCTGCGGGCGTGCACCAGGCCGCGGAGCAGGCACACGACGGTCAGATGCGCGGCGAACGCGGCGGCGAGCGGCACCGGGCCGATCGCCGTGGCGGGGGAGTACGCGGCGACGGCGGCCGCGGCCAGGCACCAGGCGAACCCGGCGCGGGCGGCCAGCGCGGGCAGCTCGTCGAGCGCGACGGCCAGGGTGCCGGGCCGGTACATCCCCGCGTGGCCGTGGAGGACGACGACGCAGCCGGTGACCAGCAGGAGCAGCCTGGTCCCGTTCCGCGGGTCGGGCAGCAGCCCGGCGGCGACCAGGACGGCCATCACGTCGGCCGCGACCAGCGGCAGCGCGGTGAACCGCCGCCGGGGGACCCGGCGGCGCGGGCGCGTCGCCGTGCGGCCCGGGGCGCCGCGCTGCGGGGCGAGGGAGGCGAGAGAGGGGGCGGAGCCCTGGCCCGCCGAGGGCCAGGGGCCCGGCGAGGAGGGGATGCTGGTGCTTTCCGTGGTCACTGCGACATCGGCTCTCTGTGCTCGGTGCACCGCACTCCGGCCAGCTCGCGGTACACGTCCGCGACGGCCGCGCCGGTGCGCCGCACATCGAATCTGCTGAGTACGTGCTCCTGGGCCTCCCGGCCCAGGGACTCCCGCAGCCCCGGCCGGCCCAGAAGGCGGCCGACGGCGGCGGCGAGCGCGGCCGGGTCCTCGGGCGGGACCAGGCACACGGGGGCGTGGCCGGGCGGCAGGCTCTCGCGTGCCCCGTCCACGTCGCTGACCACGACCGGCCGCCCGCTCGCCATGGCCTCCAGCGGCGCCAGGGCCATGCCCTCCCAGCGGGAGGGCAGGACGACCAGGTCGGCGGCCCGGTACCAGGGCGCGGTGTCCTCGACGGCTCCGGTGAAGCGCACCGACGGGGGCGCGGCGGCCCGCAGCCGTGCGGCGTCCGGACCGTCACCGACCAGCACCAGCCGTGCCGTCGGCGCCTGGGCCAGTACGGCGGGCCAGGCGGCGAGCAGCGTGTCCTGTCCCTTCTGGCGGCAGAGCCGGCCGACGCAGACGACGGTCGGCCCGGGGGTCTCCCGGGGCGCGGGTACCTCGGTCCTGCCGGGATCTCCGGACGCGAACCGGGCGACGTCCACACCGTTGTGAACGATCGACCACGGCGCCCGGACACCGGCGCGCTCCCCGGTATCCCGTTCGGCCTCGCTGACGCAGACGATCCGCGCCGTCCAGCGGGAGGCCCACCGCTCCCAGCGGCGGGCCAGCGCGCCCACCGCGCCGTCGGCCGCCTCGAAGGACCAGGCGTGCGGCTGGTACACCGTCGGGACGCGCCCCCGCAGGACCAGCCGGGCGCACAGCCCGGCCTTGGCGCTGTGCGCGTGCACGAGCGCGGGGCGGGCGGCGCGGATCAGCCGGGCCAGGTCGCGGGACTCCCGGACCAGCCCCGGGCCGGGGTCGCGCCCCGCCCGCCAGGCGTGCACCGGCGCGCCCTCGGCCCGGACGGCCGCGTCGAGCGGCGTCCCGGGAGGGCAGGCGACGGCGACCCGGAGTCCCGCGCCGAGCTGGGCCCGCACCAGGTCGGTGACGACCCGGGCCACGCCGCCGTCGCCGGGCTGGACCACGTGCAGCACGGTGGAGGGGAGCGGGCCGTGCCCCCGTGAAGTCCGCACGTCAGCCCCGGGCGTCCGCCTGGAGGAAGAGAGCCCCGAGCCAGACGGTGTCCCGCCGGGTGCCGAAACGGACGTGGATTCGGTCGGCTCCATGGCGCAGCGGACCCCCCAGATCGAAGACGTCGGAGTCGTACCCCAGGGTGTTCTGATGAGCGGGAAGTCGTTCGATCCGACTGGTTCCGAAATCGGTGATGCTGGAGTTCATCACGTCGTTCGCGGAATTGGCGTGATCGGAGAGCGGAACACCCTTCGACGTGCCTGTTTCCACCGCCAGGTAATCGCCCGGAGTTCCCCGGTCACCGTCATAGGCGATCATGCCGAGTTTTCCGCCCGAGCCCTTCGCGAATGACGAGTCGTCGAGAGGCACCCGGAGAGCCGTGTCGCCGGGTCCGAGCGTTTCGAAGCCGTCCCAGATCGTCAGCCGGCGCAGCGGCTCGACGGTGTTCTCGTACGCGACGACCAGCGTCCAGCCACCCCATCCGCCCACCGGGGAACGGCCCATGGCCACGTTGACCTGGGCGACCGTCCACAGTCCCGGCCCGGCCGAGCGGACCAGGTCGGTGACGTCCGCGGACGCCTGGAAGGCGTCCGCGCCGTCCGCCGTGCGATGGCCGACCGTGGTGTCCGCGAGCACGGCCTTGTACGAGCCGCCCGGCTCGGCGACCAGCACCCGGCCGTTGTCCGCGGGCGGCTTCTGCTCGCCGACCCGCAGGTTGCCGCCCCAGTAGAGGCGCGCGTAGGTGACCTCGGCCCCGGCGGGCAGCGGCACCGCGGCGCGGCTGGAGTTGTACGTGTCCGGGTTGTCGTCGACGTCCACGTACCCGATGTCGAAGCCGTCGTTGGCGGTCGCGGGGCCCTTGGCGTCCTTGCCCGCCGCGGCCGAGGAGTTCGCGGCGCGGACGATCCCGCCGTGCTGGACCGCCCGGTACCGCGGGGCGAAGGGGAGTTCGGAGGCTTCCCGAGGCCGGGGTGCCACGGCGGATGCGGCCGGCAGCGCGGCGGACAGGGCCGCGCACGTCAGGGCGCACATCAGGCCGCGGCGTACAGCAAGAACCGCTGAATTCCGCATACAGGTTCTCCGCTTTGATGAGAGAAGCAAGACACCCGTGAAGTTCGGGGCAGAGTGAGGATTCGGCCTCGCGAAAACGATGTCCGCGCGGTCGTACCGGAAGCGACGTTCGGGAACGTTATAACCCCAACGCCGGGCGATACTAAGCATTAGATGCTCGCGAACGCTAACTTCCGTATCCATGAGGCAGGTTCCTCGTTGGGCGTGTTGCGCCTTTCCGTGCCCACTCGCTCCGATGGCCCAGTGCCGACCCAAAGATCGGTTGAACGTCACCCGTTCGGGAGAGCAACCAATGAATTGGGGGCGCGTTGTTGAGGGAGTCGGGCGAATCCGTCCGCACCGACCGTCCGGGTCAACCGTTCCAAGTGGTCTGAAAACAATCGAGGAGTGTTTCTCCATGTCCCGTATCACGAAGGCTGTCGTCCTGACCGTCGGTGTCGCCGCGTCCGTCGCCGGTGCGACCGGTGTCGCCTCCGCCGACTCCCTCGCCGAGGGCGCGGCCGTGAAGTCCCCGGGCGTCCTGTCCGGCAACGTCGTGCAGGTTCCGGTCCACGTGCCGGTCAACCTCTGCGGCAACACCGTCAGCGTCATCGGCGCCCTGAACCCGACCTTCGGCAACACCTGCGTCAACGCCTGATCTCGCACGCCGGATCGCGGTCCTTCCGAGGCCGGCGCGCCACCCCGTCCCCGGGTGTGGCGCGCCGGCCTTCTGCTCGTTCGGACGCACCCTCGTGCGCCGTTCGGTGCAACGGCGTACGCCCCTCGGAGGAGCAGGCCGGGGAGGCGGATTCACTCGAACGGAGGGATGTCGTTCCGTAGTTCTCCCGTTGCGGAGCGCTATCGCCGCAGGCACGGTGAGGGGGAAGTTGTCCGACGCATGCGGAAAAGGAACACATATGCGTCCCCTGGCATCACGCCACATCATTGCCCTGGCGATATCCGCCGCGATCACCCTCGGTACGGCGGGACCCGCCTTCGCCGACACACACCACACGTCCCCCTCGGCCGTCGTCACCGGTCGCGCCGCGCCGGTCACCCCCGCCGCCGTGGCGCCGGCGGACGCCGCACTGCTGGCCGCGATCGGCTCCGGCGGCCTCGTACCGCAGGTCGCGGCGACCCTGACATCGCTGGTCGACTCGGTCGTGGCCACGGTGCTCGGCGGGCTGCCCGCGCCGGCCCTGCCCGGCCTGCCGGCGCTCCCCACGCTCCCGGTGGCCACCCCGGAGCTGCCCGCGAGACCTCCGGTCACGGCTCCTGAGCCGCCGGCCGCGCCCCCGGTGACGCCTCCGCTGCTGCCCGCCACGCCGCCGCTGCCGCTGCCCGTCGGGTAGTCGTCCCGCCCGCGGTCCCGCGCCGCGCCGGTCCCGGTCCCGCCGGGCCGGCGCGGCGCGGCCGTACGTCCGATCGGGACATCACACCGGCTCCCGTCATTCGGGTGCAGTGTCGAGAAATCCCTCCTCCCGGAGTTTCCGGGGAGCACACCTCTCGTTACAGAAAGCGGAACGACGTGTAGGAATCGGCCAAGAGGCTTGTACAGCACGTGACTTGTTCGCTCTGTGACGCAAGATCAGGAAGGACTCCCCATGAAGCCCACGAAGGTTGCCGCGGTCGTCGCCGGTTCGGTCATGGCCCTGGGCGTCGCCGCCCCCGCCATGGCCGCCGAGACGATGGCGACCCCCACCAGCCTCGACGGCGGTCTCGGGGCGCTCACCAGCCACGGGCTGAAGACCGACTCGCTGAGCAGCACCACCGACGGCTCCGTGGTCAAGACCGTGCAGGACACCGCGAACCAGCTGAACGAGACCGGCCAGGCCGCGCCGCTCCTCGGCGGCCTCCCCCTCGGCGGCTGACACCTGCCACGGCAAGCCGTGCTGACGCGGTGTCAACCAGGGCCCCCCGGTTCTCACCTTCGGGGGCCCTTGACGTTGCTGCACTCAGGCGAATCCCCGCGACGTCGCCTCCATGGGCCTCGTTGACCGATCCACAGCTCCACCGCTCCGTCTCCACCTGCTCTGAAGGGCGTACGCAGTAATGAACCTGCGATCTCATGCCGGCTTGGGAATCCTCATGACCGCTCTCGCCTCCGCCGCCATGGCCGCCCCGGCCGTGGCCGCGGACGCACCCGTGGTCGTCCCGCTCCAGGGCCTGGAGCCGGTGATCCCGATGGACGCCCCCACGGTGGCGACCGGTGTCCCGCTGCCGGTGCCGGGCGCACCCACCGGCTTCCAGCAGGGCGCCGGTCTGCCGGACGTCACCCTGCCGCGCCTGCCGGTCGGCAGCACGCTGCCGGAGACCGTCGTGGCCGCCCCGCTGCCCGAGGTCCTCGAAGGCAGTGAGCCGGGGAAGGCGCTGTTCACCACGCCGCGCTCCGAGATGGCCGCGGCCACCCCGGGTGCCACCGTGGGCAACCCCGTCGTCGCGCCCCGCGGCGACCGCCTCGGGCTGCCGGACCTCGCGGTCCCGGAGATCGGCGTTCTGGCCCCCGCGGCGACCGGAGCGCTGGACTCCCGGCTGGGTCTGGCGCAGTCCTGAGAGCCGTCCGGAACGCCCCCCGGCGGTGTGGTCTTTTGTACGACCAATGACCCGGCGGGTGAAGGCACGATTCTTCCCCGCCACTTGAGGGGTCGTTGCTCGTTACACCGGAAGGCTTGTCGCATGGCCGCGGCCCGCAGAATCGAATGCTCGCTCCGCCGTATCCGACGGTGGGCGGACCACGATTCTGCGGGCTTTCCCTTGCGCCTCTTCATCATCCGGCGTAACGGCCGTGACTCGGGCGCGACTGAGGCGTTGAAGGGGAATGACGGCCGTGGTACTCGCGGTCGGCTTTCCACGTCCAAGGAGTTCTTGATGTCTCGCATCGCGAAGGCTGCCGCTGTCCTCGCCGGCACGGGTGCCGTTGCCCTCAGCGGAGCCGGCATGGCCGTCGCCGACTCGGGTGCCCAGGCCGCTGCCGCCCACTCGCCCGGTGTCGCGTCCGGCAACGTCGTGCAGGTTCCGGTCCACGTGCCGATCAACCTCTGCGGCAACACCGTGAACGTGATCGGGCTGCTCAACCCGACGTTCGGCAACAGCTGCGCGAACATCGACCACCACGACGGTGGCTACGGCGGCTGAGTCACCCCGCACCCTCGGAGCGTCCCCCCGGCCACCGGCCGGGGGGACGCTCTCGTCATGCGTAGCGGTACAGCGTGCCGTGGTCGAGCATCGAGGCCGGGGTGATGTTCCACGGCCCCATCGCCTCGTCGCGGGCGGCGACGCGCCGGTACTGCGGATCGCCCAGCTGCGGCGGGTCCGCCGGCAGGTAGCCGGCCCGCGGGTTGCGCGCCTGCCAGCGGGACCAGAGCAGGTCGACGAACGAGTGGTGCAGCCAGAAGACCGGGTCGTTGACCGAGGCGCCGCCCAGCATCAGACCGCCGACCCAGCGGTGCACCCGGTTGTGGATGCGGAAGCGGTCGTTGCCGCGCCCCTGGCCCCAGCCCTCCAGGGCGTTGCGGAATCCCGAGCGGCTCGTGGAGTTCCACGGCGCCACGTCGTACACCGTCTCCCGCATGACCGCGTCCAGTTCGGTGCGGGTGGGCAGGGCGATCGGGCTCTGCGGACGCCCGAAGTCCCGGGTCAGGAACCTGCCTTCGGTCATCCCGTGCGTCACGGTCCAGCGCCCGCCGGAGTAGGCGAACGGTCCGGTCGTCACCTGGAGGTCGCCGCGGCGGCCGTTGCCGCCCAGGAAGTCCTCGCCCCAGAGCGACGCCGCCGGGGTGTTGTCCCGGGTCCAGTCCCAGTACGGCACGGTCACCGTCGGGTCGATCCGGCGCAGCGCCCGCTCGAACTCCAGCAGGAACCGGCGGTGCCAGGGCAGGAAGCTCGGGGCCATGTGCGCCAGGCGGAGCCGGTTGTCGCCGTCGGTGGAGTAGTAGTCGATGTGCGTGCGGACGAAGTCGTCGTACGTTCCCCGGCGCTTGAGTTCCAGGACGGCGGCGACGAACTTCCGCCGCTCGGCGCCGGTCAGATCGCGCTGGTTCTTACGCGTGTAGGTCACGCGGGCTCCCTCCCTGGTGGACGCCGTGGCCGGCGGCGTACCGGGACAGCGGGGCGGAACCCAGCTGGTCCACGGCCGCCCGGGTGGCCGCCAGGGGCGTCGGACAGGACTCGTAGTGGTCGACGGCGCTGAGGTAGCTGCCGTCGGCGCGCCGCATCAGGTGGAGCGGCCGGCCGTCGACCAGGACCTCGACGGGGCCGCTCCGGGGGATCCGGCGCGCCTGGATGCGGCGGCCCCGGTACATCTCGTCGAAGGCGAGGGCCCCGACGGTGCCGCCCCTCGTGCCGGCGTCCCCGGTGCCGGATCCCCCCGCACCGGCCGGGGCGCGCCCGCCGCGCGGTGACGCGGGCGTGCCGGCGATCCGCGCGAGCGCCCCGCCGGTGAAGGCGGCGACGGCCACGGTGAACAGGGCGCGCAGTGCGGTACGGCGCGAGAGGCGCCTGACCGGCTCGTCGGCGATCACGGGTGAACTCCCTGGTGTCTGCGGAATCGGAGAATCGACGGAATCGACGAAGGGCAGCGAATGCCCCCTGGGCCCAACGACTCCGCCGGCGATTCGTTTCCGTGCACACGTGTTCTGGAGGGGGCGCACCGAAATTCTCCTGCTCTGGTGTCGGCCGATCGAGTGAACGCCGCTGCGGACAAGGGGTCGTGGGCCATTAGCATCCGGATTCATGACCACACCCAATGTCGTTTCCCCGGCGCGCAGTGCCTCTCCGTTCGGAACGCTCACCGTCGTTCCGTGGACCACCGGGCCCACCGACGACGCGCCCGTCACCCCTTTCCTGATGGTGTATTCGCTCGGGGACGGCAGTGACGGACCCGCGGCCGGCGAGGAGGCGCTGCGGACGGCCCTGGCGGGCATGGGCCTGCCGCTCGGGGACCGGGTGGTCGACGCCTCGGAGGAGCGGGGGACCGGCGCGCACCTGCTCGTCGAGGCCCGGCGGGCCGTGCTCACGCTGCCCTTCATGAAGGCGCAGTGCCCCGTTCCGGCGGAGTGGGAGGCGGCCGCCCACGACCACGGGTACGTCTACCTGATCCTTCCCGTGCGCCCCTGGCCGGACGCCACGCCCGGCGAGCCCGTCTCGCCGGAGCGGCTGCGGGCCTTCGTCACGGACGACGAGGTCGTGGCCTCCGCGGCGCACATCCAGCTCCCGGTGCGACGACTGCAGGGCTGAGCGGACAGGGGGCGGCGTCATGGCGACGGCGAACGTACGGGAGGCACCGCCCCGGCGGCGGGAACGGGCCCGGGAGAGCGACGGAGGCGTCGGCGCCGGCCGGGGCATGGCCTGGCTGCTGATGGTCACCGGCGCGGCGGGCGTGCTGGCCGGGTGGGTCATCACGATCGACAAGTTCAAGCTGCTGGAGGACCCGAACTTCACGCCGGGCTGCAGCCTGAACCCGGTCGTCTCCTGCGGCAACATCATGAAGAGCGAGCAGGCGGCGGTGTTCGGCTTCCCGAACCCGATGCTCGGCCTCGTCACGTACGCGGTGGTCGTCGCCGTGGGCGCCGGGCTGCTGGCCGGTGCCCGCTACCGGGGCTGGTTCTGGCTGGGGCTGAACGCCGGGATGCTCTTCGGCGTCGGGTTCTGCACCTGGCTGATGTACCAGTCGCTGTACGAGATCAACTCGCTGTGCCTGTGGTGCTGCCTGGCCTGGACGGCCACTCTCGTCATGTTCTGGTACGTGACCTCGCACAACGTCCGCTCCGGTGTGCTGCCCGCCCCGGCCGCGTTGAAGGGGTTCTTCGAGGACTTCACCTTCGCGCTGCCCGTCCTGCACGCCGGGGTGATCGGGATGCTCATCCTGACCCGCTGGTGGGACTTCTGGACCAGCTGACGTGACCCCCTTCACGCGGCCGCGGGCGGCACCGGCCATGGTGCTGCTCGCGGTCGTTCTCGCGCTCGTGGCGGCGCTCCTGGTGCTGGTCCACGACAGGCGGGGCTCGGACACACCGGACGGACCCGCCGTTCAGGGGCCGGTGAACGTTCCGTCCGGCTTCTTCACCGGCTCCGACGAGGCCGGGATACGTCGCCTCGACGAGCTGCAGACCTGGCTCGGCGGTACATCCCTGACCGTGGGGCACACCTACCTGCCGGGCGACCGCTGGTCCAACATCGAGGGCCACCCGGCCCTGTTCGAGCCGTGGGCGCGCTGGAAGGAGGAGCGGCCGGGGCGCTTGTTCGTGCTGAACGTCCCGCTGCTCGACCGCAGCGAGGAGGGCCTGCCGGACGAGGAGGTGCGGGCGGGGCTGGGCCGCGGGGCGGCCGGGGAGTACGACGGGCACTTCCGCGCCCTGGGGGAGCGGCTCGTCGCGCACCGGCTGGGCGACGCGATCCTGGTCCTCGGCTGGGAGATGAACGGCACCACGTACAGCCATCGCTGCGGACCGGACCCGGAGACCTGGCGGACGTACTGGCGGCGGGTCGTGGACGTGCTGCGGGCCGTGCCGGGGCAGCGGTTCCGTTTCGACTTCACGGTGAGCCGCGGGCGGGACGCGGTGGACTGGACGCGGTGCTACCCGGGCGACTCCCACGTCGACATCATCGGGATGGACGCCTACGACCAGCCGGAGGGGCTGAGCTTCGCCGGGCAGGTGTCGGAGGACCTCGGGCTCGCGGACCACGTGCGGTTCGCGGCGGCCCACGGCAAGCCCGTGTCGTATCCGGAGTGGGGGCTCTTCCGCAACGGCGACAACCCGGCGTACGTCCGGGGCATGCTCGACTGGTTCGCCCGGCACCGGCCCGTCTACCAGACGTTCACGGACTACTGCCCGCACGGCGTGTGGGGCTGTCCGGACAATCCGGCGTCGGCCGAGGTGGTCCGGGCCGGACTCTGAGGACGACGTTCCCGGCGCGGGGCCGCGGGGTCCGGCGGGCGGTCAGAGGGACAGGCCGTCCCGGAGGGTGTCGACGGTGCGGTCGAGGAGCGGGACCAGGTCGTCCGCCTGGCCGCGCTCGGCCCAGAAGACGGTCGCCTCGCGCAGCGCGCCCAGGACCGCCGCCGTGAAGACCCGTACCTCCAGGTCGTCGGCGTCGCGGCCGGTGCGCTCGGCGAGGGCGCGGGCGAGCATCTGAGCGGTCTCGGCGGTGGTCTCGGTGAGGCGGGCGCGTACGGCCGGGATCTCCACCATGAGCCGGGCCCGCAGCCGGGTCTCCGCCGGTTCCTCGGCCAGTGCCGTGCGGACCGCGTCGAGGAGGACGGCGCGCAGCGACTCCAGGGGAGGCTCGGCGGCGGGGCGGGCCAGCAGCCGGGCGGCGAGGACGGCGTCCTTCTCGTCGGTGAGGACGATGTCCTCCCGGACCGGGAAGTACCGCACGACCGTCGAGGGCGAGACCTCGGCGGCCGTGGCGATCCGCTCGATCGTCACGGCGTCCCAGCCCTGCTCGGCGGCGAGCCGATAGGTGACCTTCCGGATCTCCGCGCGGGTGCGCAGCTTCTTGCGTTCGCGCAGGTTGAGCCGGGGTGCGGGGGCGGGTTCGGCGACCATGGCCGTCATTCTGGGCCATGATCCGCCGGACGTCGCTACGCGTGCTGGTAGGCCACCAGCGAGATGCCGACGTAGTGCACGATGAAGGCCGCCAGGGTCAGCGAGTGGAAGACCTCGTGGAAGCCGAACCACCGCGGGGACGGGTTGGGCCGCTTGATCCCGTAGATCACGCCGCCCGCGCTGTAGAGCAGTCCGCCGACGACGACGAGGACCAGGACCGCGATGCCGCCGGCCCGCATGAAGTCCGGCAGGAAGAAGACGGCCGCCCAGCCCATCGCGATGTAGCAGGGCGTGTACAGCCAGCGGGGCGCGCCCACCCAGAAGACCCGGAAGGCGATGCCCGCCGTCGCCGCGACCCAGACCGCCCACATCAGGGGCCGCCCGGTGGAGTCCGGCAGGAGCAGCAGCGTGAGCGGGGTGTAGGTGCCCGCGATGATCAGGAAGATGTTCGCGTGGTCGAGCCGGCGGAGGATCGCCTCGCCGCGCGGGCCCCAGGTGCCGCGGTGGTAGAGCGCGCTGATGCCGAAGAGCAGGCAGGCCGTGAGGACGTAGACGCCGCAGGCGAGCCGGGCGCGGGGGGAGTCCGACAGGGCGACCAGGGCGAGCCCGGAGACGACCACGGCGGGGAACATCCCCGCGTGCAGCCAGCCTCTGAGCCGGGGCTTCAGCGGGAAGGACGCGGTCAGCTCGGCTTGCTCTGTCCGGTTCGCTTCCGGCGCGGCTGCAGTCATGAGACCGAATGCTACCTACGGCCCCGTAGGTCCCGGATGAGAGTGGCGATGCTCACGTGTGCGGCCCTCTGGACATATGGGCACTTCCATCGGATGATCAAATGAGTGCGGTCGGCACCGGATGAGCGGACGCGTGGCAAAAGGGTCATCCCCTGAAGCATCCGGGTCGCAGCCCCCAAGGGGCATATATCTAAAAACCCCTCATCAAGGAGCAATCGTGGCGCGCGACAACGCGGCTCCCACCACCGTCCCCACCCAGCACCAGGAGCTCGTCTCCTGGGTCAACGAGATCGCGGCGATCACGCAGCCGGACGACATCGTCTGGTGCGACGGATCCGAGGCCGAGTACGAGCGTCTGTCCGAGGAACTCGTCGCCAAGGGGACCTTCAAGAAGCTCGACCCGGTCAAGCGCCCGAACTCGTACTACGCCGCATCCGACCCCACCGACGTCGCGCGCGTCGAGGACCGGACCTTCATCTGCTCCGAGAAGGAGGAGGACGCCGGGCCGACCAACCACTGGAAGGCCCCGGCCGAGATGAAGGACATCTTCGCCGGTGAGAAGGGCATCTTCCGCGGCTCCATGAAGGGCCGCACGATGTACGTCGTGCCCTTCTGCATGGGCCCGGTCGGCTCGCCGCTCTCCGCGATCGGCGTCGAGATCACCGACTCCGCCTACGTCGCCGTCTCCATGCGCACCATGACCCGCATGGGACAGGCCGTCCTCGACGAGCTCGGCACCGACGGCTTCTTCGTCAAGGCCGTCCACACCCTCGGCGCGCCGCTCGCCGAGGGCGAGGCCGACGTGCCGTGGCCCTGCAACAGCACCAAGTACATCTCGCACTTCCCCGAGACCCGCGAGATCTGGTCCTACGGCTCCGGCTACGGCGGCAACGCCCTGCTCGGCAAGAAGTGCTACGCCCTGCGCATCGCCTCCGTCATGGCGCGTGACGAGGGCTGGCTGGCCGAGCACATGCTGATCCTCAAGCTCACCCCGCCGCAGGGCGAGGCGAAGTACGTCGCGGCCGCCTTCCCGTCCGCCTGCGGCAAGACCAACCTCGCCATGCTGGAGCCCACGATCTCCGGCTGGACCGTCGAGACCATCGGCGACGACATCGCCTGGATGCGCTTCGGCGAGGACGGCCGCCTCTACGCGATCAACCCCGAGGCCGGCTTCTTCGGCGTCGCGCCCGGCACCGGCGAGCACACCAACGCCAACGCCATGAAGACCCTCTGGGGCAACGCCGTCTTCACGAACGTCGCGCTCACCGACGACGGCGACGTGTGGTGGGAGGGCATGACCGAAGAGGCGCCCAAGCACCTCACGGACTGGAAGGGCAACGACTGGACGCCGGAGTCCGACACCCCGGCCGCCCACCCGAACGCCCGCTTCACCGTCCCCGCCGCGCAGTGCCCGATCGCCGCGCCGGAGTGGGAGGACCCGAAGGGCGTGCCGATCTCGGCGATCCTCTTCGGTGGCCGCCGCGCCTCCGCCGTCCCGCTCGTGACCGAGTCCTTCGACTGGAACCACGGCGTCTTCCTCGGTGCGAACGTCGCCTCCGAGAAGACCGCCGCGGCCGAGGGCAAGGTCGGCGAGCTGCGCCGCGACCCCTTCGCCATGCTGCCGTTCTGCGGCTACAACATGGGCGACTACATGGCCCACTGGGTCAAGGTCGGCGCCGAAGCCGACGCGGCCAAGCTCCCGAAGATCTACTACGTGAACTGGTTCCGCAAGAACGACGCGGGCAAGTTCGTGTGGCCGGGCTTCGGCGAGAACAGCCGCGTCCTGAAGTGGATCGTGGAGCGCCTGGAGGGCAAGGCCGAGGGCGTCGAGACCCCGATCGGCATCCTGCCGACCAAGGAGTCCCTCGACACCGAGGGCCTGGACCTGGCGGACGAGGACCTGGAGTTCCTGCTCAAGGTCGACCGCGACGTCTGGCGCGAGGAGGCCGCCCTGGTCCCCGAGCACCTGAACACCTTCGGTGACCACACGCCGAAGGAACTGTGGGACGAGTACCGCGCGCTGGTCGAGCGCCTGGGCTAGATCCCCGCACAGACTCGTGGCGGGTCGCCCCGAACACCGCCCTGACCAGTGGGGTCACGAACGGCTCGTCACGAATACCGGCCCCCGAAGCCCCCTCACGGCTTCGGGGGCCGGTGACGTGTCCGGGGGTGGTTCCGCGAGACGGTCCGGGCGTGCGCGGGGCCGGCCCCGCGGCCCGGAACGGGCCCGCCGGAGCGGTGGGTGGCGCCCGGTCCGCGGGCCTCCGGGGCGCGCGGACCGGGGCCGTCAGGGGGCGGCGACCAGCGGGGTGGAGGCCAGCGCCGCGGCGTGCGCGTCCATGCGCTCGGCGGCGAGGATCGCGGCGGCCGTGTCCGCCCGGGAGGCGGCGACGACCAGGGCGCGGCCCGCCAGCGCGTGCGCGCGGCGGTGCAGGGCCGCGGTGGAGGAGCCGGTCAGACCCGCGTGGCGGGCCGGCGGTGCCCCGCGCAGCCGGGCCACCTGCGCGGCGATGAGGTCACCGGCCTCGGCGTCCCCCAGCTCGTCCGTGACGGCGAGCAGGGCGGCCAGGTGTCCGGCGAGCTGGATGTCCAGCTCCTCCTCGCGGGAGCGGTGCGGGTACGCGTCGGGGGCGTCGTCGGCCATCCGGTGGACCGACTTGGTGCGGATCGGTTCGTACATGGGACGGCCTCCTGAGTAGCTCTGGAGCCATCCTAGCTTGGAATCTGTCTAAAGTTGAGTCGGGTCCGAATGGTGGGCGGTCAGGGCTGCCCGTACCCGTCGAGGAAGCTCCCGATCCGGGTCACCGCGTCCGCCAGGTCCGGAGCGCTGGGCAGTGTGACGATCCGGAAGTGGTCCGGCTCGGGCCAGTTGAAGCCGGTGCCGTGGACCACCATGATCTTCTCGGCCCGCAGCAGGTCGAGCACCATCTGCCGGTCGTCCTTGATCTTGTAGACGCTCGGGTCCAGGCGCGGGAAGAGGTACAGCGCGCCCTTCGGCTTCACGCAGGTCACGCCCGGAATCTGCGTCAGCAGCTCGTACGCCGTGTCCCGCTGCTCCAGCAGGCGCCCGCCGGGCAGGACCAGGTCCTCGATGGACTGCCGGCCCTGGAGGGCCGCCGCCACCGCGTGCTGCGCCGGCATGTTGGCGCACAGCCGCATGTTGGCGAGGATCGTCAGCCCCTCGATGTACGAGGACGCGTGGGCCTTGGGGCCGCAGACCGCGAGCCAGCCGGACCGGAAGCCGGCCACCCGGTAGTTCTTGCTCATGCCGTTGAAGGTGAGGACGAGCAGGTCAGGGGCGATGGCGGCGGTCGGGGTGTGCGTCGTGCCGTCGTAGAGGATCTTGTCGTAGATCTCGTCGGAGCAGACCACCAGGTTGTGGCGCCTGGCGATCTCGGTCAGCGACCGCAGCATCTCGTCGTCGTAGACGGCACCCGTGGGGTTGTTCGGGTTGATGATCACGATCGCCTTGGTGCGGTCGGTGATCTTCCGCTCGATGTCGGCCAGGTCCGGCATCCAGTCCGCCTGCTCGTCGCAGCGGTAGTGCACGGCCGTGCCGCCGGCGAGCGAGACGGAGGCGGTCCACAGCGGGTAGTCCGGCGCCGGGACGAGTACCTCGTCGCCGTCGTCGAGCAGCGCCTGCATCGACATCTGGATCAGCTCGGAGACGCCGTTGCCGAGGTAGATGTCCTCGACGGAGAGCGGGATGCCCTTGGTCTCGTAGTGGCTCATCACCGCGCGCCGGGCCGAGAGCAGGCCCTTCGCGTCCCCGTAGCCGTGGGCTTCGGCGAGGTTGCGCAGGACGTCCTCGAGGATCGCGGGCGGGCACTCGAAACCGAAGGCGGCGGGATTGCCCGTGTTCAGCTTGAGGATGCGATGACCGGCAGCCTCCAGCCGCATCGCCTCTTCGAGCACCGGGCCCCGGATCTCGTAACAGACGTTGGCGAGCTTCGTGGACTGGATCACCTGCATGTCGAGAGCTTACGGCCGGGTGGGGCGGGGCGCCTCGTGTTTTGGGACACGTCGGGCGGTGCGGGCGGGCGTCGGCCCTTTGTCCGGAATGTGACGCGGCTCGCACGGCGGGCTCCCCTCTCCCTAGAATCCGCCCTCATGAGTCAGGACAACGGCGTCGACGGCGCGCGAAGACCCCGGGGCCGTCACGCCTCCACGCGACGGGGGCCGGGCCTGCCGTGGGTGCTCGGCGGCGGGGCCGTCGTGGGCCTCGGCCTTCTCGGCGCCTTCGTCTCCGGCGCCTTCCGCTCCGCGCCCGCCGACGGCGCGGCGATCCCGGACGGGGACCGCGGCGGAGCGCCGGCACTGATCCAGCCGGACGTCTCGGGTACCGGCGACGACGGCTCGGACTCCGGCTCCGCGGACGAGGCGGGCACGGGCACCCCCGGGACGCGGGCCACGGCGAGTTCCTCGGCGCCGGCCTCCACGACGCCGAGCGCCACCGCCTCCGCCCCGGCCGGGTCCGGCACCACCGGCGGGTCCGCGACGGCCACGGCGACGGCCGACTCCGACGGGCGGCCCGGCAAGTCGGGCGTGGCGCCGGGCGCCACGAAGCGGCCGAAGTAGCGGCTCCCGCGCCCCGCACCCCGCCGGACCGGGACACGCACCCCGCCGGACCGGGAGCCGTCCCGCGGCCCCTCGGCTCCGGCCCGCGGGCCGGAGCCAGGATAGGTTGACCCGTCATGTGGGCTTTCAGCGCGACCGGAACCCGATGGCTCGGCGCCGTCGGGTCGCTCGCCGTCGCCGTCGGAGGATGGACGGCCGGGACCCTGCCCGCACGCGGTGGCGCGGGGCTGTGGGAACCGCGCGGGTCCCTGCCCACCGTGGCCGGCGCCGTCCTCGCGTACCTCGGCCTGACCCTGCTGCTCGCCGCCTGGTGGCGGTACGGCCGCCTCCTCGCCGCGGGCGAGGCGCCCGGCACCCGGCGGACCCTGGGCACCCTGGCCGCCTGGACCGCGCCGCTCCTCCTCGCACCACCGCTCCACAGCGCCGACGTGTACAGCTACATCGCCCAGGGTGCGATGGTCCTCGAAGGCCACGACGTCTACGGCGCCGGCCCCTCCGTCCTGGGACCCGGCGACCTCGGCGCCGACGCGGCGGCGAGCGTCGGCGGCCACTGGACCGACACGCCCGCCCCGTACGGCCCGGTCTTCCTGGTCCTCGCCCAGGCCGTGGTGCGGCTGACGGACGGAGCCGTCGTCCCCGCGGTCCTCGGCATGCGACTGCTCGCGCTCGGCGCGGTGGCACTGATCGCGTGGGCCGTGACGGCGGCCGGGCGCGCCGCCGCCGACGGCCGCCCCGCGGAACGCGCCGAAGGGAGCGCCGGCGACCACGGTTCCGGGGCCCTGTGGCTGGCCGTGCTCAACCCGCTGCTCCTGATCCATGTCGTGGGCGGCCTCCACAACGACGGCCTCATGATCGGCCTGATGCTCGGCGGCGTCGTCCTCGCGACGCGCGGCCGCTGGGTGCTCGGCAGCGTGCTCGTCGGACTCGCCATGATGATCAAATCGCCGGCCGCGGTGGCCCTGCTCTTCGTCGGCGCGACGATGGCGCGCGGCCACGGCGCGCGCGGGCTCGTCAAGGGCCTCGTCCTGCCGGGCCTGACGGCGGCCGGGGTGGCCGCCGCGGCGACGCTCGCGGCCGGCACCGGGTTCGGCTGGCTGCGCACCCAGAGCGTCGCCGGGACCATCCACACCGCGCTCTCGGTGACCAGCGACCTGGGTCTCGGTCTCGGCCTGCTCGTCGCGGACGACCCGGAACCGGTCAAGGGCGCGGTGCAGAAGCTGGGTCTGGCCGCCGCCCTGGCCGTCATCGCCGTCCTGGCCCGCCGGGCCTGGCAGGGGCGGACCGACCCGGTCCTCGGGCTCGGGATCTCGCTGCTCGCCCTGGTCGCGCTCTCCCCGATGGTGCAGCCCTGGTACCTGCTGTGGGGCACGGCCGTCGTGGCCGCCGTCGCCTGGCACACCCGCCTGGGACAGTTCCTCGCCGTGCTGTCGGCGGCCCTGACGTACGAGACCCAGCCCTCGGGGCACACGCCCGCCTACGGCTTCGTCCTCGCGGGTGCCGTGCTGGTCCTCGGCCTGCTGTGGACGCGGCGCGAGCCCTGGCCCGCGGCCCCCGGGCCGGAACCCGCGACGCCCGTCCCGACCGGGGTCCCGGAGCGGCGGACCGCGTAGGGGGTGTCCGCCCGGGACGGGACCCGGCCGCGCGCCGCGTCCGGGGAGGACCCGCCGCCGCGGGCGGACCGGGGACCCGTGCCCGTCTTCCGACGGATCAGGCCGTCGGCGTGCGCCGTATCGCGCGCCCGGCGAGCACGTCGGTGCGCCGGCCGTCCTCGACGACGAACCTGCCGTCGACGAGCACGTGCGGAATCCCCACCGGGAGGGTCCGCGGGTCCGCGTAGGTAGAGCCCGCCGCGACGGTCGACGGGTCGAAGAGCACCAGGTCCGCGCGGTGCCCCTCGCGGACCAGACCCCGGTCCGGCAACCGCAGCCGGGCCGCCGGGCGCGAGGTCAGATGGGCCACGCACTCCTCCAGCGACAGCACACCCAGCTCGCGCACGTACCTGCCCAGGTACTGCGGGAAGGTGCCGTACGCCCGCGGGTGCGGCTTGGAACCCTGGAGGATGCCGTCCGAGCCGCCCGTGTGCACCCGGTGCCGCATGATCGCGCGGACGTTCTCCTCGTGGCCGACGTGCTGGAGGATCGACGTGGCCAGCCGGTCGCCGAGCAGCAGCCGGCGTGCCGTCGTCCACGGGGCCTCGCCCAGGGCGTCCGCGGACTCCCGGACCGTCCTGCCCACGTACGACGCGAACCCGGGATCGCCCACGCCGGAGATCTCGATCGTGTCCCACTCGATCGGCACGCCGTGGCAGCCGTCGGAGCCCGTCTCCTCCAGGTGGTGGCGGATCCGCTCCGCCGTCCCGTCGTCCCGCAGCCGCGCCAGCACCGCCTCCGGGCCGCCCTCGTTCGCCCAGCTCGGCAGCATCGCGGCGAGCGTGGTGCAGCCGGGGGTGTACGGGTAGGTGTCGAGGCTGATGTCCGCGCCGCCGTCCAGCGCCCCGTCGAGGAGCGCCAGCAGGTCGGGCGCCCTCCCCTCGTTCACGCCGAAGTTCATCGTGGCGTGGGCCAGGTGGAGCGCGCAGCCGGCGTCGCGGGTGAGGGCGACCATCTCCTCGTACGCCCGGAGCGCCCCGGCCCCGTACGACCGGTGGTGCGGGCAGTAGTAGCCGTCGTACCGGGCCACCACCCGGCACAGTTCGGTCAGTTCGGAGTCCGCCGCGTACATGCCCGGGGTGTAGGTGAGGCCGGACGACATGCCGACGGCGCCCTGCTCCAGGCCCTCCGCGACGAGCCGCCGCATCCGGTCCAGCTCGGCGTCGGTGGCCGGGCGGTCCTCCCAGCCGACCACGTGCATCCGGACCGTGCCCTGCGGGACGAGGTAGGCGGCGTTCACCGCGATGCCCTGTCCGCCGTGGGAGCGGTCGAGCCGGTCCAGGTACTCGCCGACCGTGCGCCAGTCGAAGTCGATGTCGGAGCCGTCGCCGTTCCAGCCCGCGATCGTCCGGCGGACCTCGTCGAGCGTCCGGTCGTCCACCGGCGCGTACGACAGGCCGTCCTGGCCCAGCACTTCGAGGGTCACGCCCTGCGCGGCCTTGGCGCTGTGGTCGGGGTCGCGCAGCAGCGCGAGGTCGCTGTGGGCGTGCATGTCGATGAAGCCGGGGGACAGGGCGAGGCCCTCGGCGTCCACCACCCGCCGGGCGGTGGGGCGCTGGCAGCCGGCCGCCGCGCCCTCCTTGACGATCGCGGCGATCCGGCCGCCCTCGACGGCGACGTCGGCGCGGTAGGACGGGCCTCCGCCGCCGTCGACGACCTCCGCGTCGCGGAAGACGAGATCCATGACGGGCTCCTGTGTCCTAGAAGAAGGTGCGGATGTAGTCGACGACGGTGCCGTCCGCCTCGACCAGCGGGATCAGCTGCCATTTGTCGAACGACGTGCACGGGTGGGACAGGCCCATGCCGAGCCAGTCGCCGACCTCCAGCTCGGCCTCCGGTCCGGTCCGTACCCAGCCGTGCTGGTCCGACAGTCCGGTGACGGTGATGCCGGTGGCGGGGCGCCGGGATCCGTCGCGTCCGGAGCGGACCACCTGGGCCTCGGGCAGGTCCAGGTCGTAGGCCGCGTCCCGCTTGCCCGCGTTGGTGAAGGCCTGCTCGGGCGTGGGCCGGGACACGACCTGGGCCCAGAGCCGGAAGGCGGGCTGGAGCGCCCCCTCCTCGGGGATGCGGTTGAAGGGGGTGAGGTGGCGGTAGTGGCCGTCGTCGTGGGAGACGTACGCGCCGGAGCGCAGCAGCTTGAGGACGGGGAGCGAGAGGGCGGGGATCCCGGCGAAGACGTCGGCGACGGTGTCGAACCAGGCGCTGCCGCCCGCGCTGATCACGATCTCGCCGAGCTCGGGGGCGAAGCGGCCGGCCTTGTCGAAGGAGGCGGCGAGTGCGACGAGCCGGTCCAGCCACGCGCGGACGCGGGCGGCGGTGGCGTCGGGGACCTCGCCCTCGTAGCCGGCGACGCCCGCCAGGCGCAGGGTGCGGGTGGCGGCGACCGCGTCGGCGACGGCGGTGCAGTCGGCCTCCGTACGGGCCCCGGTCCGGGCTCCGTCCCCGGCGCCGAGCTCGACGACGACGTCGACGGGGCGGCGGGCCCCGGCCTCGGTGAGTGCCGCGTCCATGAGCTCGACCCCGCGCACGGAGTCGACGTAGCAGAGGAAGCGGAAGTCCGGGTCGGCGTCGAGTTCGGCGGCGAGCCAGCGCAGCGCGGCGGCGTCGACGAGTTCGTTGGCGAGGAAGATCCGGGCGATGCCGTGCGCCCGGTAGACGCGGGCCTGGTGGGGGACGGCGGCGGTGATGCCCCAGGCGCCGTGGACCAGCTGGCGGGCGAAGAGCTGAGGGGCCATCGAGGTCTTGCCGTGCGGGGCGAACGCGAGTCCGTGGCGCTCGGCGTAGGTCTCCAGGAGGCGGAGGTTGTGCTCCAGGGACTCGGCCGACAGCGCGAGGACGGGCGTGGTGAAGCCGCCGCTGAAGAGGTTGCGGCGCTGGGCGGCCAGCTCGCGGACGGTCAGACCCTCGGCGTCCGGCGGCAGGGCCTTGAAGCGGTGGTCGACGCGCTCGTCGGCGAGCGTCTCGGCGGCGCGGACGGCCCGGGCGACGGCCCGGGCGAGGGACGGATCAGCGGCCGGCGCTCCGGCGGTGTCTGCCGCGGCCTCCCCGCCTGCGTCGTCGGCGGCCGGGTCGGCGGTCTGGTCGGCGGGCACGGGGCCTCCTCCATCAGTGGCGTTTGCCTTGCGTGTTGCATCATGCGCAACAGTCATTGCGCATATCGCTTGATGCTGTCTAACATCCGGGCCGACGGCGGGTCAATGGACCCGCACGACCCACGAGGAGCGCGAGCGTGACCGGAACCCCGCCCGAGGACGCTCCCGTTGACGTCGTCTGCCTCGGCGAGTCCATGGTCACCTTCCTGCCCTCCCGGCCGGGCAGCCTCGCCGACGTCCCGTCCTTCGCCCGCACCATCGGCGGCGCCGAGTCCAACGTGGCCTGCGCCCTCGCGGCCGCCGGACACCGTACGAAATGGGTCGGCCGGGTCGGCCGCGACGGCTTCGGCGACCACCTCGTCGACGCCATCGCCGGCTACGGCGTCGACGTCTCCGCGGTCGGCCGGGACCCGGCGCGGCCGACCGGCGTCTACTTCCGCACCGCGACGGACCGCGCCACCGACGCCCACGAGGTCGTCTACTACCGGGCGGGCTCCGCGGCCTCGGCGATGTCACCGGCGAACGTGCCCTACGACTCCGTCGCCGACGGCCGGATCCTGCACCTCTCCGGCATCACCGCCGCCCTCTCCGCGGACTGCCTCGCCCTGATGCGCACCCTCACCGCGCCCCGCGCCAACCGGCCGCTCGTGTCGTTCGACGTCAACCACCGTCCCGGACTCTGGCGCGACGGGCCGGGCGCCGGAGTCCTCATGGAACTCGCGCGCCGCGCGGACCTCGTCTTCGTCGGCGAGGACGAGGCGGAGGACGCCTGGGGCCTGAGCGGCCCGGCCGCCGTCCGGGCGGCCCTGCCGGAGCCGGCCGTGCTGGTGGTCAAGCGCGGCGGCGCGGGCGCGGTCGTCCTCGAACGCGGCGGCCCGGCGCGGACCGCCCCCTCCCCACGCGTCGCCGCCCCCGCCCCGGTCGTCCCCGACACCGTCACCGACGTCCCCGCCCCCGCCGTCGACATCGTCGCCCCCGTCGGCGCCGGCGACGCCTTCGCGGCCGGATTCCTGTCGGCGACCCTCCGCGGACTCGGCGCCCGGGAACGCGTCCGGCACGGCCACCTCATGGCCGCCGCCGCCCTCACCGCCCCCGGCGACCTCGCCGCCCCGCCCCGCCGCGCACACGCCGACCGCCTCGTCGCCCTCGACGACGACGCCTGGGGGAGACTGCACCTCGGCCCCGGCTGGACGGGGGAGGACCAGGAGGTACGTACGCCATGAGCCAGACCGTCGACCGCGCGCTGAGCATCCTGCCGCTGCTCGCACAGGGCCCCGCCGACCTCGGACAGGTCGCCGACCGGCTCGGCGTCCACAAGTCCACGGCCCTGCGCCTGCTGCGCACCCTGCACGAGCACGGACTCGTCTACCGCCAGCAGGACCAGCGCTACCGCCTCGGCGCCCGCCTCTTCGCCCTCGCCCAGGAGGCCGTCGAGAACCTCGACATCCGCGAGATCGCCCACCCCCACCTCATCGCCCTCGGCGAGCAGATCGGGCACACCATCCACCTCGCGGTCCACGAGGACGGCGAGGTCCTCTACATCGACAAGGTCGAGAGCCGCTACCCGGTCCGGATGTACTCACGCATCGGCAAGCCCGTCGCCATCACCGTCGCCGCCGTCGCCAAACTCCTCCTCGCCGACCTCCCCGAGCCCGAGCGCCGCGCCCTCGCCGCCAAGCTCGACTACCCCATGTACACGCCCCGTTCGATCCCCAACGCCGCCGCCTTCCTCAAGGAACTGGCGACCGTACGCGAACAGGGCTGGGCCACCGACCTCGGTGGCCACGAGGAGTCCATCAACTGCATCGGCGCCCCCGTCCGGGGCGCGGACGGCCGTGTCGTCGCCGCCATGTCGGTCTCGGCGCCCAACGTGGTCGTGACGGCCGAGGAACTCCTCACCCTGCTCCCCCTGGTGCGCCGCACCGCCGAAGCCATCAGCCGGGAGTACTCCGGCCAGCCGCACCCCTCACAAGGAAGCACCTCATGAGCGAGAAGACCGCGATCACCCCCGCCACCCACACCGCCCCGCCCGCGAAGTTCTCGCACGGCGTCAGGAAGGGCAACATCCTCCAGGTCGCCGGCCAGGTCGGCTTCCTGCCCGCCGTCGAGGGCCAGGCCCCCACCCCGGCCGGACCCACCCTGCGCGAGCAGACCCTCCAGACCTTCGCCAACGTCAAGGCGATCCTCGAGGAAGGCGGCGCGAGCTGGGACGACGTGATGATGATGCGCGTCTACCTCACCGACGTCGACCACTTCGCCGAGATGAACGAGATCTACAACGCCTACTTCGAGGAGCAGAGCCTCAAGGCCCCCGCCTCGGCCCGCACCACCGTCTACGTCGGCCTGCCCCAGGGCCTCCTCATCGAGATCGACGCGCTCGCGGTCCTCGACTGACCTGCCGGACTGATCACGCTGTCACCACCCCGACCGCCGCTTCACGGCACGGCGCCCACCCCCGGAGCGCCGTGCCGCGCTCCCCCCTACCCTTCGCGAGGTCCGCCTGCCATGCCCCCGACCGCTCCGCCACCCCACACCGGTGGCCTCCTGCTCCTCATACCCGGCACCGCCGGACTCCTGACCGTCGCCGCCCTCGGCATCGCCCTGCTGCTCCTGCTGATCATCAAGGTCCGGCTGCAGCCCTTCGTCGCCCTGCTCGCCGTCTCCGTCACCGTCGGCCTCGCCGCCGGCCTGTCCGTCACCGAACTCTTCGGCACCGTCCAGAAGTCGGCCGCGACCTCCGTCATCGAGACCGGCATGGGCGGCATCCTCGGACACGTCGCCATCATCATCGGCCTGGGCACCATGCTCGGCGCGATCCTCGAAGTCTCCGGCGGCGCACAGGTGCTGAGCAGCCGTCTGCTGGGGCTCTTCGGCGAGAAGCGCGCCCCGCTCGCCATGGGCCTCACCGGACTCGTCTTCGGCATCCCGGTCTTCTTCGACGTCGGCATCTTCGTCCTCGCGCCGATCGTCTACGCCGCTGCCAAGCGGTCCGGAAAATCGATCCTGCTCTACTGCATGCCGCTCCTCGCGGGTCTCTCCATGACCCACGCCTTCCTGCCGCCCCACCCCGGCCCGGTCGCCGCCGCCGGCCTGTTCCACGTCTCCCTCGGCTGGGTCATCCTCATGGGCCTCGCCGTCGGCATCCCCGCCGTCCTCGCCGCCTGGGGCTACGCCGCCTGGATCGGCAAGCGCCTCTTCGTCGAGGTCCCGCAGGACATGCTGGAGGCCGCCGAGGACGCCCGGGCGCAGGTGGAGTCCGAACGGCAGGGCGCCCCCGAGGCACCGGTCGCCCTGTCCACCGTGCTCCTCATCATCGGCACCCCGCTGATCCTCATCCTGGCCGCGACGTTCTCCTCCATCGCGCTCGACCCCTCGACGACCCGCTCCGTCGTCGAGTTCTTCGGAAGCCCCTTCGTCGCGCTGACCCTCGCGCTGCTCCTCGCCTACTACCTCCTCGGCATCCGGCGCGGCTGGTCCCGCAAGTCCCTGGAGCAGGTGTCCACCTCGTCGCTGAAGCCGGTCGGCAACATCCTGCTCGTCGTCGGCGCCGGCGGCGTGTTCGGCGCGATCCTCAAGGCCAGCGGAGTGGCCCAGGCGCTCTCCGACACCTTCAGCGACGTCGGCCTGCCGGTCATCGTCCTCGCCTACCTGATCTCCCTGGTCCTGCGCGTCGCCCAGGGCTCGGCGACGGTCGCCATCGTCACCACGGCCGGCATCGTCGTCCCGCTGGTCGAGGGCGCCGGCCACTCGCAGGCCTTCCTCGCCCTGGTCATCATGGCGATCTCGGCCGGCTCGATCTTCGCCTCGCACGTCAACGACGGCGGCTTCTGGATCGTGTCGAAGTACTTCGGCATCTCGGAGCGCGACACCCTGAAGTCCTGGACGGTCCTGGAGTCGGTGCTCTCGCTGGCCGGCTTCGCCGTCGCGGCCGCGCTCAGCCTCGCCGTCTGACGGCCCGCGGTCCGGCCGGGCCCGTCCCCGCGGACGGGCCCGGCCTTCGCCGTGCCGGCGCACGCGGCGGGGCGGCGCCGGGCCGGACCCGTTGCCGGCGGACTCAGACCGCCGTCGTGCACAGCACGTTCCGCCCGCCGTCGACCTCGTACGTCCAGTACACGTTCCGGTCCCCGCTGCCGCGCGAGCAGTAGCCGGCCGGATAGGACTTCTCGGCCCGGTAGTAGCCGGTGATCTGGAGGATCGTGTCGTAGCCGCGGGGAACCTCGTCCGCCTCGCAGCTCCACAGGTTCATGGTCCGCGAGGACGTGATGGTCCGTCCGCTGCGCTTGGCGACGAAGCACTCGCCCTTGCGGTACTGGCGCTCCACACAGAGCGTCGTCGCGAAGTCGTAGCGCGATCCGGAGTGGTACCAGTAGCTGCGCCCGTTGCCCGAGGGGCAGTCGGCGAAGTCGATGCCCCGGCTCGCCGAGGTCACCCGGAGGTGGGCGTTGGCGGCGGAGCAGCCGACGGTCTGCGGGGTGGTCGTCGACCAGGAGTCGTAGCCGTCGTCGTACGCGGTGAGGCAGTCGCCGCTGTCGACGGCGCGGAAGGCCTGGTCCCGCGCGTCCGGTGTGGGGGTCGGGGGAGTCGTCGGAGGGGAGTAGGAGGAGGTCGCACCGGTGCGGGAGCCGCTCGTACCGCCACTGCCCGATCCGCCGTCGTCGAGGGTGTTCTGGTAGAGCAGGAAGGCGACGACCAGGAGGACGGCCGCCCCGATCCAGCCGGCGGTACCGCCGCCGCCCGTGGACGGGGTGCGGGGCGGCGGCGCCTGCGGCGGGGGTGCGGGCCGGGGCGGCGGGGCCTGCCGGGGTGCGGGCTGCGGTGAGGCGGCGCGGGGCCTCACGGGCGGCTGCGGGGCCCGGGGGCTCTCCGGCGGCGGCTCGGGCGGCCGGTTCTCCGGGATCACCCGGGTCGGCGGGGGCGGCGGCACGGGACCGGTCCGCTGGTCCGTGGTCGGGGCCTCGGCGTCCCGGACCTCCGCCTCCCGGAACAGCCGGCCCTGGCTCTCGTACGCGCCGATCAGTTCGGTCCAGCGCGGCGGCAGCCACCGGGTGCCGCTCGGCGAGTGCGGCAGTCCGGCCGTCGACGCGGTGAACTGCGCCAGGACGTCGGCCGGTGCGGGCCGCCGGCCGGGATCCGCGGCCAGACACGGCCGGATCAGCGGGGTCAGCTCCTTGGGCAGGCCGCCCAGGTCCAGATCACCGCGCTGGACCCTGGAGAGCAGCCGCAGGGTGTCGCCGTCCTCCGGGTACGGGGGCCGGCCCACCGCCAGGTGGAAGAGGGTGGCACCCAGCGAGTACACGTCGGCGGCGGCCGTGGACACCTCGCCCCGGGCCTGTTCGGGGGAGGTGAACGCGATCGTGCCCAGGGTGAGCTGGGTCCGCGTCAGGTCGCTGGCGTGCGAGATGCCGAAGTCGATCAGCCGGGGCCCGTCCAGCGGCAGCAGGATGTTGTGCGGCTTCACGTCGCGGTGGACGATGCCCATGCCGTGCAGGGCGACCAGTGCCTCGGCCGTCCCCGCGGCGACCCATCGGACGGCGGACGCCTGCAGCACGCCCTTGGCGCGGACCAGTTCGGACAGCGCGGGCGCCGCGATGTACTCGATCGCCATCCACGGCCGGTCGGCGCCGGCGTCCGCGTCCAGGACCCGCGCGGTGTAGACGCTGTCGACCCGCTGGGCGAGCGCCACCTCGCGCGCGAAGCGCCGGCGGTCGGTCTCGGCGACGACGCCCTCGGCGAGCAGGGTCTTCACGGCGACCAGCCGTCCGCCGCTGGTGCGGCCGAGGTACACCCGGCCCATGCCGCCCGATCCGAGCCGGCCGAGCAGCCGGTAGCGGCCGAGCTGCCGCGGATCGTCCCCGCCCAACGGCTGAAGGCGTGCCCCCGTCATCCCGTACCTCCCCCGTGGGTACCCGTCCCGTCACCCACAGTGGCATGCCGCGGGCGCACTGGCCATGGCCCTCATCGTCCCGGACACGACCGGGACAGGGACTTCACGGAATCGAGACCCGCCCGCGGGCATGGACGCGCCGCGGACCGTACCGGTACGGTCCGCGGCGCGGGAGGGTCAGGCGGTGCAGTACTGGCTCTGCTTGCCGATCGAGCGGTACATGCAGTCGGCGTTCTCCAGCAGCTGGAGGACGGCGTCCCGGTTACGGCTCGTCTCGCGCTCGATCACCTCGTCGGGCGGGTAGAAGCCGCCGTTCCAGGACGAGGTCGGGTACATCTCGAAGGTGTACGCGAAGATCTTCTGCGCACCCCACAGGTAGTCGTCGATCGAGCCGTCCGTGATGTACAGGTCACTGGACTGCTCGGCGGTGTAGCCGTTGCTCGCGGCCATCTTCTGGCCCACCGCGGCGAAGGCGTTGCGGTCGTCCTGGGTCATGCCCGGGGCGGTGTCCGCGTTGGTCCAGCCGAACGGCCAGAGCACCAGCTCGCTGTACGTGTGGAAGTCGATGCCGGCCTTGATCTGCTGCTTGCCGCCCACGACCCGGGAGCGGACGAAGTCGGCGACGACCTTCACCTCGGGCGCGGACTCGGGTGCCGTGCCCCGGTAGGTCTCGGAGCTCTTGGAGCCCGAGGAGCCGCCGCAGCAGCCCCACTTGTAGTCCCAGTTGCGGTTCATGTCGGTGCCCACGTAGCTGGATCCGGAGTTGGGCTGCCGGTTCTTGCGCCAGCTGCGGTAGGAGCCGGTCGCGATGTCGTACTCGCCGCCGTCCGGGTTGAGGTCAGGCACGATCCAGATCTCGCGGCCGTTGACCGCGTTGGTGATCCGGGAGTCGGAGCCGTAGCCCGCGCCGAGCTCGCGCAGCAGGTAGAGCGCCATCTCCACGGTGAGGTGCTCGCGCGCGTGCTGGTGGTGGGTGAAGAGGACCTCGGGTTCGGCCTCGTCCGTGCCGACGTTGTCGCTGACCTTGACGGCGATGATGTCCCGGCCCTGGTAGGTCCGGCCGATGACCCGCTTGCTCATGATGCCCGGGTACTGGGCGATGCGCTGGTCGATCTCCGCGTTCATCTCGGCGAAGTTGTGGTAGCGGGCGTCGGCGGACGGGAAGTCGAGGGGCCCGGCGACGAGTCCGTCGATGGTGCGGGCGGGCGGGCCCGGCAGCGCCTTCGGGGTGTAGCCGAGGGCCTTGAGCCGCCGCAGCTGCTCGGCGTTGGCGCTGACCACGACCGAGCGGGCGTCGACCTCGTCCACCGAGACCCCGGTGGCCGCCAGTGCGGTGCGGGCGGCGGGGGTGGCGGGTCCGGCGATCTCGTACTGCCGGATCACCTCCTCGGCGGCGGCGGTCGGCGCCGGGTCGGCCCCGGCGGGTGTCGCGTTGACGGAGAGCGGCGCCGCCACGGCGAGCGCCAGCAAGGCCGCGAGGATGGCGGACCTTCTTCCGCGAATGCGAAGTCGCATGCTGTCTCCTGGGTGGGGAGTGTGGGGGTGTGCGACGAAACTGGTGCGGGTGTCCGGCCACATGGTGAAGCCGTGGCATGCACCGGTCAAGACGCGGACTTCGGCCATACTGTCCGCGTGGGGACGCTGATCGGCACGTACGAGGTCGAGCACAAGCTAGGCGAAGGCGGCATGGGCACCGTGTATTTGGCGCGCTCGCGCGGCGGACGCGCGGTCGCGGTCAAGGTCGCACGGCCGGAACTCGCCACCGATCCGGCCTTCCGGGAACGCTTCCGCGCCGAGGTCGAGGCCGCCCGCAGGGTCGGCGGCTTCCACACCGCCCAGGTGGTCGACGCCGACCCGGACGCCGAGGCTCCCTGGCTCGCCACCGCCTACATCCCCGGCCCCACGCTCTCCGGACTGCTCGCCGCCGAGGGGCCGCTGCCCGAGCCCCGGCTGCGCGCGCTCGGCGCCGCGCTCGCGGAGGCGCTGGAGGCCATCCACGCCTGCGGTCTCGTCCACCGGGACCTCAAGCCCGGCAACATCGTCATGGCCGCCGACGGGCCCCGCGTCCTCGACTTCGGAATCGCCCGCGCCCTGGAGTCGACCCGGCTGACGGCCACCGGCACGGCCTTCGGCACCCCCGGCTACCTCGCACCCGAACAGGCCCTGGGCCAGGAGGTCACGGGCGCCGCCGACGTGTTCGCGCTCGGCGCCGTGCTGGTGGCGGCGGCCGGCGGGCGCGCCTTCGGCGACGGCACCCCCATGGGGCTCATGTACCGCTCCGTGCACGAGTCGGCGGACCTGGCGGCGGTCCCGGCCGGGCTGCGGGAACTGGTGGGCGGCTGCCTGGCGAAGGACCCAGCCCGGCGGCCGACGCCGGAGGCGATCCTGGACGCGCTGGCCGCGCAGCCGGCCCGGCCGCACCCGCCGCAGGGGGCGCCGGCCGGACGTGAGGGGGCTTCGCCGGCCGTTCCGCCGGTCGCGGCGGACGTGCCGACACCGACGGCCCCGGCCGACTCCCCGGCCCCCACGGTGACCGCCGACCCGCGGATCGCCCGCGCCCGCGCCGGCGACGTGCGCGACGCGGTGCCGCAGGGTGAGGAGCCGTCCGTGCGCGACGCGGTGCCGCCTCCGGCCGAGCCCCTACGCGACGCGGTGCCACCGCTGCCCGCTCCCGCGCTGCCCGCTCCCGCCCCCGTGGCCCCCGTCTCCGCGCCGTCCGTCCGGGACGTGGTCCCGCCGCCGATGCCCGCGGTGCCGCCGCTTCCGGTGCCGGCCGTGGTCGCCTCCGACGGGGAGTGCGGGATGGTCGCCGACGCCGACGGGGTCGTCTTCGAGCTGTTCGGCGAGGAGGCCGAGTTCGACTGGGCCGAGATCGGCTCGCTGGTCTACGAGACCGCCCACCGGGGGCGGCAGCTGGCCGTGCGCGTCGACCTGTACGACGGCAGTTCCTACTCCTGCGAGATCAACGGCCGGGCGGCGCGGGTGACCGAGTGGACCGCCCAGCTGGAGCTCGTGCTCGACCGCTGCATGCCGGGGTGGACGGGGTCCGGCCCGGACGGGTCCCGCTGACGTGCGGGGCCGGGAACGCGCGCAGCGCCGCCGGGGGAACGGCGGCGCTGCGGGGGACGCCCCTGAGGGGGTCCGGCGACCGGACCGGGCGTCAGGCGTCCGGCCGGCCCGGTCGCCCGGGGGTGGTCGTCCCTACGGGAGGTTGTGCACGTGCGGGCCGACCGCGTTGGACCAGGCGTTGCCGGCCGTCGCGTCCCAGTTCGTCGACCAGGTCATCGCGCCGCGCAGGTTCGGCCAGGTCTGCGCCGGCTTGAAGGTGCCGCAGCCGGTGCCGCGGGCCAGGCAGTCCAGGGCGTTCTTCACGATGGTCGGGTCGACGTAGCCGCTGCCCGCGCCGCGGGTGGAGGCGGGGACGCCGAGGCCGACCTGGGAGGCGTCGAGGCCGCCCTGGAGCTGGATGCAGGCGAGCGCGGTGAGGAAGTCCACCGAGCCCTGGCTGTAGACCTTGCCGTCGCAGCCGAGCATCGAACCGCTGTTGTAGTACTGCATGTTGACGACGGTGAGGATGTCCTTCACGGCGAGCGCCGTCTTGAAGTACTCGGTGCCGGTCGACTGCATGTCGATGGTCTGCGGGGCCATCGTCAGGACCATGGACGAACCGGCCTTGGCCGACAGCTGGCGCAGCGCCTTCGTCAGGTAGGTGGAGTTGATGCCGTGCTCGAGGTCGATGTCGACGCCGTTGAAGCCGTACTCCTGCATGAGGGCGTAGGCGCTGTCGGCGAAGGCGGTCGCGGAGGCGTCACTGTTGATGGTGACGTTCCCCCTCTCGCCGCCGATCGAGATGATCACGGACTTGCCGGCCGCCTTCTTGGCCGCGACGTCCGCCTTGAAGTCGGCGGCCGAGGCGTAGCCGACGGCCGGGTCGAGGTTGAAGGTGATCTGGCCCGGCGTGGCGGTCGAGTCGGCGAAGGAGACGGCGATGATGTCGTACTGGGACTGCACGTCGCGCAGCTTCTGGACGGTCGCGCCGTTGTTGAAGTTCTGCCAGTAGCCGGTCAGCGCGTGCTTGGGCACGGCCGGACCGGGGCCCGGGTCGGTGACCTTGGAGGTCTTCGCGGAGACGGTGGCCGACTTCGCCGACTCGCCCGCGGAGTTCGTCGCGGTGACCTGAAACTGGTAGGTGGTGTCGGCGGCGAGCCCGGTGACGGTCGCCGAGGCCCCGCCGACGGAGAGGACCTTGGTGCCGTTGCGGTAGACGTTGTAGCCGGTGGCACCGGAGACCGCGCCCCAGTTGAGGGCCACGGAGGAGGCGGTGACCGTGCCCGCGGCGAGGCCGGCCGGAGTGGCCGGGACGACCGGGTCGGGGTCCTGGCCGCCGCCCCCGTCCGGGCCGAAGACGCTCACGTCGTCGACGGAGTAGGCGGCGGTGCCGTACCAACCGTGCGTGTAGATCTGCACGGACGTGGTGCTCGCGCCGGTGGTGAAGGTGGTGGTCAGCTGCTTCCAGGAGCCGCTGTCGGGCGTCCAGGTGGAGACGTCCGTCGTTCCGGTGCCGCTCGCGCCGAGGTAGGCGTAGCCGCCCTGAACCCAGGCGCTCAGCGTGTAGGTCGAGTTGGGCTTCACGGCCACGGTCTGGGTGCACTTGGCGTTGTCGAGGCCGGCCGGGGTGGCGCGCAGGGCGCCGGCGCCGGTCCGTACGGGCGAGGAGACCGCGGCGCCGCTGCCGGCGGAACAGGCCCAGTTGGTGAGCCCTGACTCGAAGCCCGCGTTCTTGGCCACGTTGACGTCCGCGGCCTGGGCGGTGCCCGCCCCGCCGACGAGCACGAGACCGGAGCCGACGGCGAGTGCGAGGACGCCGCCGATCCCTTGGCGCCGGCGAGCGCGGGAGCGTGTGGTGGTGCGGTCCACTGGGAGCCTCCGGTGGGGGAGTCGGGGATGTGGAGGTTCGTACGTCGTCGTACGTCGTCGTCCGGGGAGGTCGTACGGGAGGTGTACGGAACGGTGGCCACCGCTGAGGGAACAAGTTGGTCCAGACCAATTGAGTTGTCAAGACCTGTGGAAGGAATGGGAGTTGACGCATAGGTCCCCGGACCCACGCACGGACCCAGCGCAGGGCCCACCGCCGGACCCATGCGGGCCCACGCCCGGACCCACCGAAGACCCAGGACGGGCCCACCGCGGACCCAAGAAACTCCCCCTCGCTTAGCGGATTGTCTGTTCACCACCCCGGGCCTCGTGGATAAAGTGCAGAGGCAACCGCGCTGCGCGATGGCGCGGTGAACGCAGAGTGACGTCGACGGGGAGCCTGACGTGCCGACAGCGATCGCGGTCACCAGCGCCGGCCTGGTGCTGCCACCGACCGACCAGCAGACGCCCGACGCCGTCGTCCTCCCCGCCCCGGAGACCCAGCCACTCGCCTCCGCCGTCGCCGACCTGCAACTTCTCCTCGACCGCCAAGGCCATGTGATCGTGGTCTGCCCCTCCTCGGTGCCGACCGCCACCGCCCGCCGCCTGCACGCCGTCCGCTCCCTCCTGGAGAGCGACCGGATCGCCCTGGTGAAGTCCGACCTGCCACCGCTGGGAGTCGCCGTACTGGCCCGGCAACTGCGCCAGTTGTCCGCCTGCGACTTCAGCCCCGGCGTCGTCGCCACCGCGGCCCGGCTGCTCGCCCACTACATCTACGCCGGCGCCGTCCTCGGCTCGGTCGCCAAGCTCGACCGCGTCCCGGTCTCCCTGAAGGCCCACGTCAAAGGCTGGATGCCCGGCGCGCAGTTCGCCGTCCTCGCCGGACCCGTACCCCAGCTCATCCGGATCGGCCCCGGCGCCGAACCACCGGCCGGACCCGAGTTCGTCACCCGACTCGTCCTGGCCCGCGGCCAACTGCAGACCGACTGGCCGGCCGGCAGCCTCGTACCCCACTGGCAGGTCCAGGGCGTCCAGGAAGCCCCCCTGCCCGCCGACTCGCCCCGCTGGTGGGGCACCGGGCGCCTCGTGGAGTTCGCCGCCTACCTGCCGGACATCGCCATCCTCCACCAACTGGTCTCCTCCGTACGGCGCGAGACCTGCCACTGGTGCCGGATGGAACTCATCGGCGACCGCTGCGGCTTCTGCTCCGCACCCGTTCCCACGGCGCCCGACACGGCCGCCGCCCCGCCGGCCGGACGCCACGGCCCCGCGAGCCGTGTCCCGTAACCGCGCGACCACCCCGCCGCCCCAGCCGTCCCCGCCCCGCGTCCCCCGTCCGCCGCGTCACACCCATCCGATCGAGGTTGTACGGCCATGAACTCCCGCCAGCGCCGCGGCGTCCTCCTGCTCCTGCTGTCCGTCCTGTGCGCCCTCGGCGCGTTCGCCGGAGTCCTCTCCGTGATCAGCGACGCCAACGCCAAGGTCGGACCCGAGGTCACGGCGTACCGGATCAAGAAGGACGTCGCGCCCTACACCGCTCTGGACGAGGGCCAGTTCGAGAAGATCTCGATGCCCCGGCGATGGCTCTCGGCCAACGCCGTCACCGACCTCTCCCAGATCCGCGGCAAGATCGCCGTCACCACCCTCCAGGGCGGCTCCCTCCTGCAGACCGACATGATCGTCAAGCGGCCCGCGCTCCGCCCCGGCCAGCAGGAGATCGCCATCATGATCGACGCCGCCACCGGCGTCGCCGGCAAGATCACCCCCGGCGCGACCGTCAACATCTACGCCACGTTCGCCGCCGAACGCGGCGGCACACCCGCCCAGTCCAAGGTCATCGTCAGCAACGCCCGCGTCCTGGACGTCGGCACGCTCACCCCGATCGACGCCAAGGGCGACGACCGCGGCAACCGCGCCACCGAAGCCGTCCCGATCACCTTCGCCCTCTCCACCCTCGACACCCAGCGCGTCGCCTACGCCGAGTCCTTCGCCGAGCACGTACGCCTCGCGCTCGTCGCACCCGGCAGCGAGGACACGCTCACCCCCGGCGACCGCACCTACACGCTCGACAAGGACAAGTGAGGCCGGTATGACCACCAGGATCCTGCCGGCCGTGGGCGACCCCGACGCCGCCCGGTCCGTCATCAGCCTGCTCAGCCAGCTCCCCGACGCCGAACCCGCCCCGCCCGTCGCCGACTCCACCCACCTCGTCGACACCCTCGCCCGGCTCGCCGCCACCTCCCTCGACGAACTCCCCGAGGTCGTCCTCGTCCACGAACGCATCGGGCCCGTACCCGCCCTCGAACTCATCCGCGAGGTCGCCCTCCGCTTCCCCGCCGTCGGCGTCGTCCTCATCACCTCCGACGCCAGCCCGGTCCTGTTCTCCGCCGCCATGGACTCCGGCGCCCGCGGACTCGTCACCCTCCCGCTCCACTACGAGGAACTCGCCAGCCGCGTCCAGGCCGCCGCCCAGTGGTCCGCCGGCGTCCGCCGCCACCTCGGCAGCGGCGCCGAGACCCTCGCCGGCCCCGGCGGCACCGTCGTCACCGTCAGCGGCGCCAAGGGCGGCGTCGGCACCACCGTCACCGCCGTCCAGCTCGCCCTCGCGGCCCGCGCCTCCGGCCGCAGCGTCGCCCTCGTCGACATGGACCTCCAGGGCGGCGACGTCGCCTCCTACCTCGACGTCCAGTTCCGCCGCTCCCTCGCCGACCTCGCCGCCGTCGACGACATCTCGCCCCGCGTCCTCCAGGACGCCGTCTACACCCACGAGACCGGCCTCGCGCTCCTCCTCGCCCCCGGCGACGGCGAACGCGGCGAGGAGGTCGCCGACCGCTCCGCCCGCCAGATCATCGGCGCCCTGCGCACGCGGTACGACGTCGTCGTCGTCGACTGCGGCACCTACCTGACCGGCGCCAACGCCGCCGCCGTCGAGACGGCCGACACCGCCCTCCTCGTCACCACCCCCGACGTCGTCGCGGTCCGCGCGGCCAAGCGGACCGTCCGCATGTGGGACCGCCTCCAGATCCGCAAGGCCGAGGAGAGCACCACACTCGTGAACCGCTACCACCGCTCCACCGAGATCCAGCCCGCGCTCATCCAGAAGATCACCGGCACCCGGATGGCCGGCGTCGCCGTACCGGCCAACTTCAAGGAACTCCAGGGCGTCGTCGACGCGGGCCGCCTGCACGACCTCGACGCCCGCTCCTCGGTGAAGCAGGCGCTGTGGTCGCTCGCGGGGGAACTCGGCCTGGTCAAAGCCCCCGACGGCACCGGAACCCAGCCGGGCGGGCAGCTCGCCCGCGTCACCCGGGGCAACGACCGCGGCTCGCTGGGACTCCGCCGACGCGCGGGAGGGCGGGAGCGATGACCGGACGGTACCGGGACGACGAAGGACAGGTGGCGATCGAGTTCCTCGGCATGGTGCCGCTCATCCTGCTCACCCTGGTGCTGCTCTGGCAGTGCGTCCTGGTCGGCTACACCTTCTCGCTCGCCGGGAACGCGGCGGACGAGGCGGTCCGGGCGTACGCGGTCGGGGACGACTGCCACGAGGCCGGGACACGGAACCTCGACGGAGCCTGGGCGAGCGGCGCGAAGGTGACGTGCGCCCCGGAAGGCGGCATGGTGCACGCGACCGTCACCCTGCGCGTCCCGGTGCTCTTCCCCGGCGCGATCAGCTTCCCCTTCGACGTCGACGCCGACGCCGGAGCCGTACGGGAGGACAGGGAGCGGCCGTGACACACGACAGGGCCCCCGGTGCAGGGGCCGCGACCGAGACCGCCGGCGGGGGGACCCGCACACCCGGCGGCCCGAGGCGTACCCACGCCCGCCCGACCCCCACGCCCGGCGGCCCGACCCGTACCGGCCGCCGCCGCGACCGCGGCCAGGTCGCGATCGAGTACCTCGGCTTCCTGCCGGTCCTGCTCCTCGTCGCGCTCGCCGGCATCCAGCTCGGACTCGCCGCCTACGCCGCCCAGCAGGCCGGCACCGGCGCCCGCGCCGCCGCCCGCGCCGCCACCCAGGACGACTCCACCCTCGACCCGGAATCCGCCGGCCGGTCCGCCATGAGCGGCTGGATCGCCGACCGCAGCCGCGTCTCCGTCGACCCCGGGACGACCGAGACCGTCGCCTCCGTCACCGTCCGCATCCCGTCCGTCGTCCCCTTCTGGACCTTCGGCGACGTACGCAAGTCCGCGACCATGCCACTGACCGAGGAGGACGCGTCATGAGTCTGCGGTCCCGCATCAGCGCCCCCGAGGAGACCGGCCCCGGCGGCCGCGAGGACGGCCACCTCGTCGCCGCCTTCCGCGCCAAACTCCTCGAGGAGATCGACCTCACCGAGATGTCCGCGCTCGCCGCCGCCGAGCGCCGGGCCCGCCTCGAACGCGTCCTCGGCCACATCATCAGCCGCGAGGGACCCGTCCTCTCCACCGCCGAACGCGCCCAGCTCATCCGCCGCGTCGTCGACGAGGCCCTCGGCCTCGGCGTCCTCGAACCCCTCCTCGAAGACGCCTCCATCACCGAGATCATGGTCAACGGCCCCGACCAGATCTTCATCGAACGGGCCGGCCGCGTCGAACTGCTGCCGCTGCGCTTCGCCTCCCACGACCAGCTGATGCAGACCATCGAACGCATCGTCTCCACCGTCAACCGCCGCGTCGACGAGTCCAACCCGATGGTCGACGCCCGGCTCCCCTCCGGCGAGCGCGTCAACGTCGTCATCCCGCCGCTGTCCCTCACCGGCGCGACCCTCACCATCCGCCGCTTCCCCCGCGCGTACACCCTCCACGAGATGATCGCGCTCGGCTCCCTCGACGACCAGATGCTGTTCCTGCTCGCCGGACTCGTCCAGGCCAAGTTCAACATCATCGTCTCCGGCGCCACCGGCACCGGGAAGACCACCCTCCTCAACGCCCTCTCCGGACTCATCCCGGAAGGCGAACGGGTCATCACCATCGAGGACTCCGCCGAACTCCAGCTCCAGCAGTCCCACGTCATCCGCCTCGAAAGCCGCCCCCCGAACATCGAAGGCCGCGGCCAGGTCACCATCCGCGACCTCGTCCGCAACTCCCTGCGCATGCGCCCCGACCGCATCATCGTCGGCGAGGTCCGCGGCGGCGAGACCCTCGACATGCTCCAGGCCATGTCCACCGGCCACGACGGCTCCCTCGCCACCGTCCACGCCAACTCCGCCGAGGACGCCCTCACCCGCCTCCAGACCCTCGCCTCGATGTCCGAGGTGAAAGTCCCCTTCGAAGCACTCCGCGACCAGATCAACAGCGCCGTCGACGTCCTCGTCCAGCTCACCCGCCACCCCGACGGCACCCGCCGGATCACCGAGATCGCCATCCTCGCCTCCCACGGACGCGAACGGTTCACCATCGCCACCGTCTGCCGCTTCCTCGCCCAGCCGCTCACCGCCGACGGCCGGGTCCACGGCGAGTTCCGCTACCACCCCCTCCCGCGCCGCGTCGCCGACCGGCTCTACATGGCGGGCCAGCCCATCCCCCAGGCATTCGGCGTCGCCGCGACCGACGACCAGCTCGCCACCCGAGAAGCGAAGTAGGAAGCGACGATGAACGATCCGGCCCTGCTCACGATCGGCGTCACGCTGCTCGCCTGCCTCCTCGGCGTGACCGGCCTGCGCCTGTACGCCGACGGCGCCGCCCAGCGCGCCGCCCTGGTCGCCCGCCTCAGCGACACCGGAACCCCGCACACCACCGGACGCCGCCGCCGCTTCCGCACCCTCGACAGACGCCTCCGCCGCACCCGGTTCGGCCGCCGCCTCGAACGACGGATCTCCGCCACCGGCCTCGACCTCACCCCCGGCGAGTTCGCCGCCGCCATGACCGCCGCCGTCGCCGCCCTGTGGGCCATCGGACAGGCACTCCTGTCCCCCTTCTTCGGCCCCCTGTGCGGCCTCCTCGGCGTCTGGGCCGCCCTCGGATTCCTCGGCTGGCAGCGACAGAAACGCATCGAGAAGTTCATCAACCAACTCCCCGAACTCTCCCGCATCCTCGCCAACGCCACCCAGGCCGGACTCGCCCTGCGCATGGCCCTCAGCATGGCCGCCGACGAGATGGAAGCCCCCGCCGGAGACGAACTCGAGAAGGTCGCCCAGCAACTCGCCGTCGGCACGTCCCTCGACGACGCCCTCGGCGAACTCGCCGAACGCCTCCCCTCCCGCGAACTCGTCGTCCTCGTCACCACCCTCGTCCTCGCCAACAAGGCCGGCGGCACCGTCGTCTCCTCCCTGCGCAACCTCACCGAGACCCTGGAGGAACGCAAGGAGACCCGGCGCGAAGTCCGCACCCAGCTGTCCCAGGTCAGCATGACCGCCTACGCCGTCCCCGTGATCGGCATCGGCTCCCTCCTGCTCATCGACAACATGCAACCCGGCGCCCTCGACCGGATGACCGGCTCCGGCCTCGGACAGTTCGCCGTCGTCATCGCCTTCGCCCTGTACGTCGTCGGCTTCGCCGTCATCCGCCGCTTCTCGAAGATCGACGTCTGAGGAGGAGGACGACGTGGACCTGCTGCTCGCCCTCACCGCCGGCCTCGCCGTCGCCGGCATCTTCCACGGCATCCGCCTCTACCGCGCGGACGCCAGACTCCCCGGCGACCTCCGACTCGCCCTCGAAGTCGGCGCCACCCGCACCGGCGCCGTCGACTCCGCCGTCGACCGCCTCGGCATGCGCTACTCCGCCACCGTGCTCCGCCTCATGGGCCCCAAACGCGTCAACGCCGTCCGCCGCCGCATCGACCTCGCCGGAAACCCCGGCGGCCTCACCATCGACCGCTACGGCGCCCGCCGCGCCGTCTACGGCTTCCTCGGCGGCCTCGGCGGCCTCGTCATGCTCTCCAACGGCGACATCCTCGTCGCCCTCCTCCTCTTCGCCTTCGCCGCCTTCTGGACCGAGGTCGGCATCTGGTCCGCCATCCGCATCCGCAAGGACCAGATCGAACGCACCCTCCCCGACTTCCTCGACGTCCTCGCCGTCGTCGTCTCCGCCGGACTCGGCTTCCGCCAGGCCCTCGACCGCGTCGCCGACAAGTACGAAGGCCCCTGGGCCGACGAACTCCGCATCACCCTCCGCCAGATGGACATGGGCGTCAGCCGCCGCCAGGCCTTCGACGAACTCCGCCGCCGCAACGACAGCGAACAGGTCGCCCAGTTCGTCACCGCACTCCAGCAGGGCGAGGAACTCGGCGCCCCCATCGTCGAGACCCTCATACAGATCGCCAACGACATGCGACGCACCGACGCCCAGAACGCCCGCAGGAAGGCAGCCAAAGCCGTACCCAAGGCCACCATGGTCATCACGACCCTGATGGTCCCCGCCACGATGATCCTGCTCGGCGCCGGCCTGTTCCTCGGAACAGGCACGAACTTCGGCTCCCTCACCGGGGAATGACACCCATGGGACCGGCACCCACCCCCGACATCCAGGTCAACGCCCTCCAGGCGCTCTGCCGCCAGGTCTTCGGCTTCCGCCTCGCCATGATCGCCCTCGCCACCCCCGCCGCCCTCCTCAACGCCGCCCCCGGCCTCCCCCAGAAACTCGTCGGCGCCGCCGTCCTCATCACCTTCATGGCCTCCTACGCCCTCTTCCGGGACTGGGAACGCTTCGGCCCCCTCCTCCTGCGCCACCCCACCCTCCTCGCCGCCGACACCCTCCTCGGCTCCCTGCTCCTCGTCACCGCAGGACCGCAGAGCACCCTCGGCTACGTCAGCGTCTGCACCCCCCTCCTCGCCGGCCTCGGCTACGGCTGGAGAGGCGCCGCCGTCTTCGCCAGCCTCCAGTCCCTGATCCTGCTCGCCATCCACGCCGCCGACCCCCACCACACCGGCGTCGGCCTCGGCGAAGCCACCCTCCTCCCCGGCCTCTGCGTCATCACCGGCGCCCTCGGCGTCACCCTCGGCAACCTCCTCCTCCGCTTCGGCGCCGCAGGCCAGGCCCTCACCGACGTCCGCACCCGCCTCGCCGCCGCCCAGGCCGTCGAAGAGGAACGCGCTCGCCTCGCCCGCGAGATGCACGACTCCGTGGCCACCACCCTCCACGGCCTCGCCCTTGCGGCCGACGGCCTCGCCGCCACCGACGGCCCCCCGGCCCTCCGCGACCAAGCCGGCCTCGTCGCCCGCGCCGCCCGCCGCGCCGCCGCCGAAACCCGCGAACTCCTCGCCGACCTGCGCCGCCAGTCCTACACCGGCCACGGCACCGGCGACGTCGACCTCACCGCGGAACTCGCCGACCGCGTACGCGACTTCACCCGCCGCTCCGGCATCACCGCCGCCTACCGCGGCAGCGGCCACGAGACCGCGCCACCCGTCCCGTACCCCGTGGCACGACAACTGCTCACCATCGCCACCGAAGCCATGGAGAACGCCGGCCGGCACGCCCACCCCACCCGCATCGACGTCACCGCCGGCGTCCACGACGGCCTGCTGCGCATCAGCGTCCGCGACGACGGCCCCGGCCTCCCACCCGGCACCACCCTCGACGGCCTGCGCAGGACCGGCCACTTCGGCCTCGTCGGCATGGTGGAACGAGCCGCCGGCGTCGGAGCCCGCATCAGGATCGGACGCGGCGCCGCCGCGACGGGCACGGAGGTCCGCCTGGAGCTCCCGGTAGGGAGGACGGTCGGCGTATGACACTCAGAGTGCTGGTCGCGGACGACAACCCGGTCGTCCGCGCGGGCCTGACGGCCCTCCTCGGCGGCCGCCCCGACATCGAGGTCGTCGCCGAGGCCACCAACGGCCGCACCGCGGTCACCGAGACCGAACGCCTCCGCCCGGACGTCGTCCTCCTCGACGTCCGCATGCCCGAACTCGACGGCCTCGCCGCCCTGCCCTGCCTGGTCCGCCTCGCCCCGGTGATGATGCTGACCTACACCGGCGAGAGCGCCGTGGTCCGCGAGGCACTGCGCCTGGGGGCAGGCGGCTACCTGGTCCACGGCGAGTTCACCGCCGAGGAACTGGTGACCGCCGTCCGCGACGTCCGAGCCGGCCGCGCCCACTTCACCCCGACGGCCGCCAACGCCCTGCTCGGAGTGGTCAGGGGTGCGACTGCACACGGTTTGCCCCTGCCAAGCATCGCGAATTCATTGCGTTTTGGGATTCCATCTTCGCAAGCGCAACGGAATGTGGCACAGTTTGGACTGAGTGTGAGGGAGGCGGAAGTGATGGACCTGATCGCATCGGGCATGAGCAACCGCCAGATCGCCGACACCTGCTTCATCAGCGAGAAGACGGTCAAGAACCACATCAACCGCATCTTCGCCAAACTCCACAGCCGCACCCGCAGCGAAGCCATAGCAGCCTGGCTCGGCACAAGGACGGCAACATGACCACCCCCCACCACCTTTGGGCCCCTGGACCCTGTTCGCCCCCGCGACCCCGGGCATACCGTGCCGGAGCCGACAACGGCACCGACAAGCAGGAACCCAGAGGAGGTCAGGATGAACGACACGCTACTGAGGGCCGTGACCAAGGCCAAGGTTCACCTGTCGAGCTGGGCGCGCGACACGGCGCGGCACGGGGGACGACGACGGGCACAGGGCACCGACCGGGGACAGACGGCGGTCGAGTACCTGGGGATCATCGTGGTGGTGGTGGCGATCGTGGTGGCGATCACCGGTACGGACATCGGGCAGACGATCAAGGGCGCGATCACCAACAAGATCGCGGAGTTGACCAGCAAGTAACGGACTGCGGGGACTCAGGGCAGGCGTTCCCCATCTACATCACGGTGGTGGCGGGCCTGCTCTTCCTCGCGTTCGCCTACTTCGTCGTCGGCCAGGCCGCCTCCACCCGCAACGGCGCCCAGACCGCGGCCGACGCCGCGGCTCTCGCGGCGGCCCAGGACGCGCGCGACCAGCTCAGGGACGGCTGGCTCGACGTCATCCTCGACCCCGCACGTTGGGACGACTTCATCGACGGCAGAAGCTACGACGGAACGGCCGCCTGCCAACAGGCGGCCGCCTTCGCGACCAAGAACCAGGCAACGCTCTCGGGCGAAGGCTGCGGGCCCCTTCCCGACCAAGAAGGCTTCAGCGTGGAAGTCCGCACCCTGAACACCGTCGGTGCGTCCGTCGTCCCCGGCACGGAGAAGCAACACGCCATCGCAACGGCTTCGGCGGTCATCGAACCCCGCTGTACCTTCGAGGCGCCCGAGCCCACGCCGGAGCCGGAAGAACCCTCGCCGGACCCCACCGATCCGGATCCGACACCCACGCCGACCCCGACCCCGACCCCGACGGAGCCCAGCCCCATTCTCGGACTCACCTGTCACGGCGTCGCCTGGGAGATCGACCCGGAGGACCCGAGACTGCCGAGCGCCGCCGATCTCTTCACCGTTCGACTGGCCGACTGACAAGCGAAGGAATCCCGACCCATGAGCGCTCGGTACGCAACGCAGACCCGCAGGGGGACGATCGCCGTCGTCCTTGCGGTTCTCGTCCTCGGCGTCGCCGGCTGCGGCAGCGAGGACGAGCCCCCGAAGGAGAAGGTTTCCGCTAGTAAGAGCGCACCGAAGCCCACGGAAGAGGGCAAGGGAGCCCAGACCGAGGAGCCGGCCGAAGTGCTGGCCGTCATCAAGGGGCCGGAGGGATTCGAGCTGACCATCAACTCGGCCCAGCGTGATCCGGGTGGCTTCGTCACCGTCAAGGGATCGCTCAAGAACGCCTCGGACAAGAGCCGTGCTGTTCCTGTGGCAGTCCAGGGCAACGAGACGGAAGTCCTGAAGCACGGCAACTCTCTCGGTGGAGCGACCCTCGTGGACTCCGCTGAGAAGAAGCGCTACTACGTCCTACGTGACACAGACGGACGCCCTCTCACGACCACCGGACTGAGCATCATCGGAGCCGGGGAGTCAGCCGCCGTCTTCATGCAGTTCCCCGCCCCACCCGCCAGCACCACCCAAGTCAGCCTCCAGCTCCCCACCTTCGACCCCGGCACCATCAAACTCTCCTGAGGTGCTGCCGCCATGACCACCACCACTCCCCACCGCCTCGCGGTCCTCGCCGCCACCCTCGTCACGGTGTCCACCCTCACCGTCGGCCCCGCCCTCGCCGACGATCCCCCCGGGTCCACCTCCTCCGCCTCGCCGCCCCCCGAGATCGACGCGAACTCGCCCGAACTCATGCTCCCCGACGGCGCCACCCTCGCCCCCGCCAAGATCCTCGACATCAAGCAGGTCGTCGAAGAGGAAGGCGGAGAACAGCGACGCGAGGACACCAACGTCGACGTGACCTTCGCGCTCCAGGCCGAAGTGCTGTTCCCCAAGGACAGCGCCAAACTCGGCAGCGCTGCCACCGCCCGCATCGCCGCCATCGCCGTGGAGATCAACAAGCAGAACTCCGGCAAGGTCCGCGTCTTCGGCTTCACCGACAACCTCGGCTCGTACGAACACGGCCTCACGCTCTCCAAGCAGCGCGCCGACGCCGTACAGCAGGAACTCGCCAAGAACCTCGACCCCGGCAAGACCTTCGACATCCGCGGCTACAGCGAGGACTACCCCATCGCCGACAACCGCACCGAGGAAGGCCGCAAGAAGAACCGGCGCGTCGAGGTCTCCTTCCCGCGGACGACGGGCGGCTAGATGTTCACAGCCGCCGCCGCGGCAGCCGTACCCGCCCTCGCGCTCGCCCTCGTTCCCCTGGGGTCGGCCCCCGCCGACCCCATACCCGCGTACCGGACCGCCCAGGACGCCCGACCCGTCAGCGGCGCCACCTCCGGCGGCCAGGGGGCGATGCTCCCCGGGCCGGGTACGTACACCGACACGATCGCGAAGGGAGAGCGGAAGCAGTACAGGGTGCGGCTCGACGGCACCTCGAACGTCTTCCTCTCCGCCGTCCTCGCCCCGACGCCCGGCAGCGCCGTGGGCGTCGTCGACGGCATCACCCTCTCCCTCACCTCGCCCTCGGGCCTGGCCTGCGGGCAACTGAACGACATCCGCTTCTACGGCGGATCCGCCCGCCCCATCGCCGACTACGTCAGCCGCCGCATCGAACCCGGCCGCGACTGCCAGCAACCCGGCGAGTACCTGCTCGTCGTCGAGGGCGTCGGCCGCGACCAGGACCCGGCCACGGCACGCCGGCCGATCGAGCTGAAGTACGTCGTCGAGCCCGGCCTCCGAGCCGGCTCCACACCACCGCCCGCCCCCACCGCGTGGAGCACCGCCGCACCCCCGCCGCCCACCCAGCCCCCGCACCAGGCCAGGGGCGGAACCGGGTTCAACGACGCCGCCCCCGTCGGCGACGGAGTCTGGCGCGACACCCTCCGCCCCGGGGAGAGCCGCTTCTACCGGGTGCCCGTCGCCTGGGGGCAGCAGCTCTGCGTCAGCGCGCAGTTCGCCAACTCGGAGCAGGCGGAAAACACCGTCACCCCGGACGGCCTGCGCGTCACCCTCTACAACCCGGCCCGCGGCGCGGTCGAGGAGCACACCGCCCTCTACTCCGGCCGACCCGCCACCATCCCCCTCGTCACGGCCCCGGCCGCGTACGCCAACCGCACCCAGACCGGCCCGGACGCGGTGAACGCGATGCGCTTCCAGGGGTCGTACTACCTCCAGCTCACCCTCGACCGCCGCGTCCCGACCCCCGTTCCCCTGGCGCTGAACATCTCCCTCCGAGGGACGCCGCAGCTCGGCCCGGCCTACGCGGGCGACACCGACGCCTCCGTCTTCGGCCTGGCCGGCCACCAACGAGACCACCGGGACACGATGCGCACCGTGGGCCTCAGCGGGATCGGCCTGGGCACGGCGCTGCTCCTCGCCCTCGCGACCTGGACCGCCCTGGGCCGCCGGGGGAGAGGCTGTTCGAGGACACGGGTACTTCGCTGAGAGGGGTCTTGGGGGGTGCGGGTCCTGGGCGCTTGGTGTCGGCCGGTCTTGGTTTGTTTCTGGTGGTTGGCCGCCCTCTCTCCGAGTGTGGCGGGTTGCGGCGCCGCTTCAAGGGCGCTCCTTCGTCGCGTCGCTGCGCGATGGCCTGACGGCCACCCTTGACCCGTCGCCTCCACCCGCCTTTTCACACTCGGAGGGCGGCCCGGGGAGGGGGTCCAGGGCGGGGGGTCGGTGGGCCCCGGGCGCCGTAGGCGGCCGAAGGCTTTCGGGGTGGTTCAGCGCAGCCATTGAATGGGGTGACCCGGCACGGCTTAGCGGGTGCCACTCGTCTCTCGGCTGGGATTCATGCCCCGCTGGTCACTCTCCGGTGGGTGTGAGCCGACACCCGAGGGGCGTGAATCGGGCGCCGGAAAAAGAACTCGGTACGGCTGTCACGTTTCCTTCGTGAGGGGTGTCAGAGGGGTGACGGACTCAAGACACCCTTTCTGAGGAGCCCTTCCGATGTTCATCGCCTACGTGATCGTCACTGTTCTGGCCGCCCTGATGGCAGGATTCTCGGCCGGCTCCGTCTTCTTCCGGGCCGCATGGGTGGTGGAACCCCTGGCCGAGTACGGCGTTCCCGAGTCGTGGTGGGTCTGGCTCGGTGTGGCCAAGGCCGCCGGGGCAGTCGGCCTGCTGGTCGGACTTGCCGTGCCGATCATCGGCATCCTCGCCGGGATCGGTCTGGTGCTGTACTTCGCCGGGGCTGCCATCACCGTGATCCGCGCGCGGGTGTACGCACACGTCCCGTTCCCCCTGGTCTACGCGGCCCCGGTCATCGGCGCCCTCGCCCTCGGCGCCGCCGCCTGATGCCCACGCCTCGCCTGAATGACGCTAGCGCGTACATTACTTACGGTAACCCGGGCGGGATAAGGGACTCAGCGGGCATATCGGACTCTCGGCGTGCTTAATGTACGCCGCAGCGTCATCGGGCAGCCGATCCCGGACCGGAGATGAGACTGGTGGGACGGATGCGATCCGCACGGCCCGCCGCCCCGCGCGGCCCATGCCCCTGGCCCGTCCTAGCAATGCCGGCTGCGGATTTGGCTTCACCCCCACCGGAGAATGACCAGCGGGGCATGAATCCCCGCCGAGAAACGAGTGGCACCCGCTAAGCCGTGCCCGACTGCCCCATTCAATGGGTGCGGGAGGCCACCCCCGGACCCGACGGGGGCCGACGGCGCTCGGGGCACCCCGGACCCCCCGCCTGGACCCCCTCCCCGGGCCGCCCTCCGAGTGTGAAAAGGCGGGTGAAGGCGACGGGTCAAGGGTGGGCGCAGCCCATCGCGCAGCGACGCGACGAAGGAGCGCCCTTGAAGCGGCGCCGTAACCCGCCACACTCGGAGAGAGGGCGGCCAACCACCAGAAGCCGCCGAAGACCGGCCCGCCCCAAGCGCCTTCGCCAAGTCCCCGCCCCCCTCCCAGCCCGCCAGCGCGAAGACCCTGCCCCACCCCGCCTTCCCCGCCTTCACCGGGGGCCCTCCCCCCCCACCCCCGCCCCTCCCTCCCCCTCAGGCCAGTTGGCCCAGTGCTCCCTTGATCGTCGACACCACGCGGTCCGGGTGGTGGAAGACGTCCAGGGCCGTGAAGCGCAGCACCCGGTGGATGTCCGGGCAGTCCGCGAGGGCGTTGAAGCGGGCGACGTCGCGTGCGTGGGCCTCGCGGGTGCCGTGGAACGCGTAGCCCTCGATCTCGACCGCCAGTCCCGCGCGGCGGAAGAAGAAGTCGGGACGGAGCGCGCGGCCCGACGACGTGTGGAGCAGCGGCTGGCACTCCGGGTGCAGCCCCGCGTCCCGCAGGTGCAGGCGGGCGATCGTCTCCGCCGGTGAACCCGAGGCCGCGTCGGCCAGGGCGAGCCGGCGGCGCGCCAGGGGCGCGCCCGGGCGGCGGACGGAGAGTTCGGTCGCCAGCTCCTCGTGGTGGACGAGGGGTTCGCGCCGCACACCCCGGACCGTGCGGCGGGACAGTGCCGAGTCCGCCACGACCACGGCCTCCTCGCGGGTGCCGCACTGCCGTATCAGGTCGCCGACCGTGCGCGCCGGTGACGTCACCCGCAGCCCGGAGCGCAGGCACACCTCCCGGTCTTCGAGTCGGACGGTTCGGTGCAGACGTATGTCGATGCCGCCTCTTCCGGTCCCGTTGCCGCCGCGTGCGGTCCCGTCGCGGTCCGTCCGCTCCGTGCGGCCGTCGCCTCCTCCCGTGCTTCCGCCCGGCTGGAGGGTGGTGAACTCCAGTACCCCCGGGAAGTCCCTGTTCAGCAGTTCGATGCGATGCAGCAGTGCCGCCGTCCCGTGGCTGCACACGAGCGGAGGGCGGAGCAGTTGGACGACTCTCGCCCTGACCGCCCAGTCCACCTCCTTTCCCGGGACGGCCCACGCCCCGCGGCAGATCCACTGCCATTTCTCGCGGCGCAGCAGCCCCCGGAGTCGTCCCGGTGGCCAGCCCGCCGCATATGCCCACACCGTCAGGAGCAGTCCGCCCCGGGTGAGTCTCAGCAAGTCCCGCATGCCCCAACGATCCCTATCTGGGGCGAGGTTCGCATCCCCTGTGGATAACTGCCGGGCTGATGCCGCATCCTGGTTCAAAACGGTGCCAGGGCTGCCCCAAGCCCCGAAGTGGACTGCTGATGACGACGACAACGCCGAGCGTGCAACTGGTCAGTGACCTCGTCACCCGGATTCCCGAGTTCCGGGACGCCTACGAGTCCCATCTCTTCAACCAGGGCGATGTCCTGCCGCACGTGTTCTTCTGGGACGTGGTGCAGGACACCGTCAGGTCCTTCCTCGGTGAGGATCCGGGGGCCGCCGACTGGCGTCGCACGCTCGCGTTCCTGGAGGAGCAGAGCATGCGCGGCGTCCTCGGCATCGACGAGGTCATCGTCACCTCGTTCCTCAACGATCTGCCGTATCCCCACGAGCCGGGTCACGGCATCGTCGAGCAGCTCGGTCCGGTCATGGCGGCGAAGTTCGTCAGGATCCGTCCGGGGGGTTGAGGGGGGCGAGCCGGCGGAAGCCCGCCGAGCCGGTGCGGACCAGGGCGGCCCCTGGTCTCCGCCGCCCCCGCCCCACCCCCCTCCGCCCCCACCCCGGCCCGCGGACATAATCGAGCGCATGTCCCCAGCTCAGCCTGCCGCCGCAGCTCAGCCTGCTGCCGCCCGGCGGTCCGTCCTCGCGGCCGTGCCCTGGTCCGCGCTCGGCGGGTACGCCGCGACCCGGCTCCTCGGTCTGGTGGTCCTCGCCGTCGCCTCCGCCGTCACCGGCAAGGACGGGCTGCACCGGCTGAGCGGCCGCTGGGACGCGGTCTGGTACGTCAGGGTCGCCGAGCACGGGTACGGATACGAGGTCACGCTGCCCAACGGCAGCGTCCACTCCGACCTGGCCTTCTTCCCTCTCTTCCCGGCCCTCGAACGGGCCCTGTCCGCCGTCCTGCCCGTCGACGCGGCGACGGCCGGGCTGGTCGTCGCCTGGATCGCGTCGCTCGCCGCCGCCTGGGGCATCTACCGGTGCGGCGCCCATGTCGCCGGGCATCCGACCGGGGTCGCCCTCGCCGTCCTGTGGGGTGTGTATCCGACGGCGTTCGTGCAGTCGATGGCGTACACGGAGACGCTCTTCACCGCCTTCGCCGCCTGGTCGCTGTTCGCCGTGCTGCGCGGGCGCTGGGTCCTGGCCGGGGCGTTGTGCGCGGGTGCCGGGCTGACGCGGCCGACCGCCGTGGCGCTCGTCGCCGCGATCGGGATCACCGCGCTGGTCGCGGTGGTCCGGGAGCGCCGGCTGCCGCTGCGCATGGCGGTCGGGGTGCTTCTCGCGCCGCTGGGCTGGCTGGCGTACATCGTCTATGTCGGTGTGCGGCAGGGGGCCGCCACGGCCTACTTCGACGTGCAGGCGGCCTGGGGGAACTCCATCGACGGCGGGGTCGCCCTGGCCCGTTTCATCGCCGGTCTTCCGCTGCCGGCCGCGTCGGGTCTGTGTGCGGCGCTGGCGCTGCTCGGCTGGCTGGTCGTGCTGTGTGTGCGGCAGCGGCAGCCGTTGCCGCTGCTCGTGTACACGATCGGGGTCGTCGTGGTCTCGCTGGTCGGAGCCGCGTACTTCGGGTCCCGGCCGCGGCTGATGATGCCGGCGTTCGGCCTGTTGCTGCCGGCGGCGGTGGCGCTGGTGCGGCTCCGGATGCGCAACCGGGTCCTCGTCCTGGCCGTGGCGGCGCTGGCCTCCGCCGGTTACGGCGCGTTCACGCTGCTGGGTTCGGGACCGCCGTGACCCGGACGCCCGGCCGCAGTCCCCAGTCGGCCATCGTGCCTGCCTCCGCTTCGAGGACGTGCCGGCCGCGCAGCCGGACGAGGCCGAGGCGTCCCGGCTTCATGGTGACCACGTCGAGGACGCGGAGGGTGCGGTCGAGGTAGGCCACGTCGATGGCGAACCGCATGCCGAAGGTGTGGATGCTGTTGGTCGGCGTGATGAGCAGGGCGCCCCTGATGCCGTCGCGGCCGAGGAGTCCGCGCCGCCGTGCCCGGTACGAGGCCGCGATCTCGAGTGCGACCGTCGCCTCGGGGGCGGTGAGTGTTCCGGTGCCGTCGCGCCATGTCCCCTGTCTCCGCATGGGGGAGACGGTAGTGGTGCGGATGGGTAGGGTGCGCGCGTGGACGTGATGCTGATCGTCGTCGCCGCCTTGTGGGGCGCGGCCACCGGGCTGCTCGTGCCACGCGCCGCGTACCGGTTGTCGGTGGAGCCGGAGGAGCGCTGGCGGGACAGTTGTCCCGCGGGGCACGGCTTCACCGGTCCCGCGGGTGGGTGGCTCGGTGGTCCGGGCTGTCGTGGCTGCGTCGTGGAGGCGTCCGTTCCGGGGCCGGGGGCGGTCGGCGCCCCGGTGACCCCCGGGCCTTCCGTCGCCCCCGGTGCCGGGCGGGCTTCCGTTCGGGCCTCGGTGTCCCTGGTGCGGTACCGGGCGGTGGCTCCCGTGGTCACCGCCCTCGCCTGTGCGACGCTCGCCGTCGCCACCGGGCCGCGTCCGGAGTTGGCGGTGTGGCTGCTGTACGCGCCGTTCGGGGTGCTGCTGGCGTGTGTCGACGTCCGTGTCCGCCGGCTGCCCGACCTGTTGACGCTCCCGCTCGCCGGCGCGGTACCGCTGCTGCTGGGGGGTGCCGCGCTGCTGCCGTACGAGGCCGGCTCGTGGGTGCACGCGCTGCTGGGCGGGGTCGGGGCGGGCGGCGCGTACTACGTGCTGTTCCGCATCAATCCCGGCGGTATGGGCTTCGGTGACGTGAAGCTGGCGCTCTCGCTGGGTGCCGCGCTCGGCTGGTACGGCTGGGGTGTGCTGTTCGCGGGGACGTTCGCGGGGTTCCTGTCGGGTGCGGTGTACGGGCTCGGCCTGGTCGTGGTGCGGCGGGGGAGTCGTAAGTCCGCGATTCCGTTCGGCCCGTTCATGATCGGTGGCGCTCTGCTCGGTCTGCTTCTCGGCGCGCTCTCCGCCACCCCTTGAGGTCCCAGGACACCGCTCCCTGATCCGGCCTGATCGACGAGACACCCCCTAGCATCCAGCCGTATGCGGACAATCGATGACAAAAGCCTGCGAGGCCCGCGTGTGGTGCCGACGGCCTTCGGGCCACTCCGGAGCAGGTCCGCCCTTCTGCCCTGGGCCTGGGCCGGCGCCCTGTGCGTCCTCTACTCGACCGTCGCCGTCCGCCGCCATCTCCTCCTGCGGACCACGGGCTACGACCTGGGCATCTTCGAGCAAGCCGTCCGCGCCTACGCCGAACTCCGCGCCCCGATCGTCCCCTTGCGCGGGGAGGGGTTCCATCTGCTCGGCGACCACTTCCACCCGCTGCTCGCCGCGCTGGCCCCGCTCTACCGGATCTGGCCGTCCCCGCTCTGTCTGCTGATCGCCCAGTCCGCGCTGCTGGCTCTCGCCGTCGTGCCGCTCGCCCGCTGGGCGGCCCGCGCGCTCGGTCGCCGGGCGGCCCATGTCGTCGCCGTCGGGTACGGGCTCAGCTGGGGCATCGCCTCGGCCGCCGCCTTCGACTTCCACGAGGTGTGCCTCGGCGTGCCGCTGCTCGCGTTCGGCCTGGAGGCGCTGGGCCGCCGCCGCTGGGGCCACGCCGTCGCCTGGGCCGCGCCGCTCCTGCTGGTGAAGGAGGACCTGGGGCTCACCCTCGCCGCGGTCGGCGCGTACATCGCGCTGAAGGGCGGCCCGGGACGCGCGCGGCGGCTCGGTCTGGCGACGGCCGGCGCCGGGCTGCTCGGGTCCCTGATCGAGATCAGGCTCGTGCTGCCCGCGTTCAGTCAGGGCGGGGAGTACGCCCACGGCGCCAACCTCACCGCGGGCCACGGCTCGCTGCTCGCGACACTGGCGCACGCCCCGCTGGACGCCCTGCGCCCCGACATCAAGGCGATGACCCTGATCCTGGTCTTCGCCCCGTCGGCGCTGCTGGCCCTGCGTTCCCCGCTCTCGATCGTCGCCCTACCCACCCTCGGATGGCGGATGGTCTCGGAGAACGGCTTCCACTGGGGCACCGCCTTCCACTACAGCGCGATCCTCATGCCGGTCGTCTTCGCCGGTCTGATCGACGCCCTCGCCGGCTGGCGCCGCACCGACCACCCGCTCGCCGCCCGTCATGTCCGGGCCTCGCTCGCCACCGTGCTCGCCGTGACCGCGGTCATGCTGCCGTCCTTTCCGCTGGCCCAGCTCGCCCAGCGGGCCACCTGGCGCACCACCGGGCACGTCGAGGCGGGCCGGGCGCTGCTGGCGCGGATCCCGGACGGCGCCACCGTGGCCGCCTCCAACCGGCTGGCTCCGCAGCTGACCTCGCGGTGCGTCGTCGTCCTCTTCCCGACGTTCCCAGTGGACGGGCGGCTCTACCGGTACGAGCGCGGGCAGCTGCCGCCGCCCACCGCGGAGTGGATCGTCCACGACCGGGAGACGCCCGAGGCCTGGCCGTACAAGCCCGGCCACTGGCCCTACCCGATCGAGCAGCAGGAGGCGGAGCTGGCGGCGGCCCGGCAGCGGTACGGGTACGAGCTGGTCGCCCGCCGCGACGGGATCACGCTGCTGCACCGGGTGGCGGATCGTGGGGGCGCGGGTGGGCGGGGCGGCTCGGGCCCGAACCGCGGGACGGGTCGGTGACGAGGCCGCCCGGCCGGTACGCCCCATCGGTCGGTGCGCCCCCGCCGGCCGTGCCGGCCGGCGCCCGGCGCGGCTCCGGCGTCAACCGGAGGCCCGTCGGCGAGGGTCCCCCCTGGGAGGGACGAAACCCGCCGCCACGCCGGGGCGCAAACCCGCCACGGGGCCCCACGACCCTTGTCCTGACTGGGATCCGCGTATTCCGCATCGGACCAGTGGCCGCACGTGGCACGCGCCGGCACTCATGAAGGGTTATGGTGGAAACCCCCCCTCGGGCCGGTCCGTATCCCCCCCACGGACCGGCCCGTTTTTTGTCGCCGCGCCCACGCCGCGCCCCCCGTGCGACCATGCGCCGTGACCCGGCGGATCAGTTCCGTCCGGCCCAGATGTTGGTGCCCGCGGTGTCGACGGCGAAGGAGTCGATCTCCTTCAGCTCCTCCTCGGTCAGCGGCGGCGCGGCGAGCGCGGCCACGTTCTCCTCCAGCTGCGCGACGCTGGACGCGCCGATCAGCGCGGAGGTCATCCGCTCGTCGCGCAGCACCCAGGACAGCGCCAGCTGAGCCAGCGACTGCCCGCGGCGCTCGGCGATGTCCGCGAGGCCGCGGAGCCGGCGCAGCACCTCGTCGGAGAGCAGGTTCGGGTCGAGGGACTTGCCCTGCGTGGCCCGGGAACCCTCCGGGATGCCCTTCAGGTACTTGTTGGTGAGCAGGCCCTGGGCGAGCGGCACGAAGGAGATGCAGCCCATGCCGGCCGCCTCCAGGGTGTCGAGGAGGCCGTCCTCCTCCGTCCAGCGGTTGATCATCGAGTACGAGGGCTGGTGGATGAGGGCGGGGACGCCCATCTCCTTGAGGATGCGGGCGGCCTCGGCGGTCTGCTCGCTGCTGTAGGAGGAGACGCCGACGTACAGCGCCTTGCCCTGCTGGACGGCGGAGGCGAGGGCGCCCATCGTCTCTTCGAGGGGGGTGTGGGGGTCGAAGCGGTGCGAGTAGAAGATGTCGACGTGGTCGAGGCCCATCCGCTTCAGGGACGCGTCGAGCGAGGACATCAGGTACTTGCGGGAGCCCCACTCGCCGTAGGGGCCGGGGTGCATGAGGTAGCCGGCCTTGGTGGAGACGATCAGCTCGTCGCGGTAGGGCGCGAAGTCCTGGGCGAAGATCTTGCCGAAGTTCAGCTCGGCCGAGCCGGGCGGCGGTCCGTAGTTGTTCGCCAGGTCGAAGTGGGTCACGCCCATGTCGAAGGCGCGGTGCAGGATGGCGCGCTGCGAGTCGAGGCTGCGGTCGTCGCCGAAGTTGTGCCACAGGCCGAGCGAGACGGCGGGGAGCTTGAGCCCGCTGCGGCCGGTGCGGCGGTACTCCATGGTGTCGTAGCGGTCCGTGGAGGCGCGGTACAGGGGGGAATCAGTCACGTATCTCTGCTTATCACGGACTTGTGACAGTCCCGGGCTGGGAGCCGTTGACCCGTGCGCAGTAGTGTGTCGGCTTCGGGGACCGCCGCAGCATGGAGGGGTTAAGAACAGTGAACCTGCGCGACCTGGTGTACGGGCTCTACGCACGCCGGGTGGAAGGCCGCCTCGACCATGCCCAGGTGCCCAAGCACATCGGCGTCATCCTCGACGGCAACAGGCGCTGGGCCAAGGCGTCCGGCGGGACTCCCGAGCAGGGCCACAAGGCCGGTGCGGACAAGATCCAGGAGCTGCTCGGCTGGTGTGCCGAGACCGACGTCGAGGTCGTCACGCTCTGGATGCTGTCCACGGACAACCTGAACCGGCCGGAGGAGCAGCTCGTCCCGCTGCTGGGCATCATCGAGAACGCCGTGCGCGCGCTGGCCGCCGACGGCCGTTGGCGGGTGCACCACGTGGGCACGCTGGACCTGCTGCCGGCGCGTACGCAGTCGGTGCTGAAGGAGGCCGAGCAGTCCACGCACGACAACACGGGGATACTCGTGAACGTGGCGGTGGGCTACGGCGGCCGGCAGGAGATCGCCGACGCGGTCCGTTCGCTGCTCCTGGAGCACGCGGAGAAGGGGACGAGCTTCGAGGAGCTCGCCGAGATCGTCGATGTCGAGCACATCTCCGAGCACCTGTACACGCGGGGTCAGCCCGACCCGGATCTGGTGATCCGTACGAGTGGCGAGCAGCGTCTGTCCGGTTTCATGCTGTGGCAGAGCGCCCATTCCGAGTACTACTTCTGTGAAGTGCACTGGCCTGCGTTCCGCAAGGTCGACTTCCTGCGCGCGCTGCGCGACTACGCGGCCCGGCACCGCCGCTACGGCACCTGACGGCCGCGTCACCACGGCACCCGGCGGCGGACCGGGGCGGGTCACCGGGCGTTCACGAACGCGTCGTCATATGCCCTGGCATGGCGGCGGGTGTTCGAGGGAATACCCCTTCCAGAGTGAGCGGCACGGAGACCGCCACCCGGGAGGCCCGTTGCACCAGGACGACCGTGCAGGACATGTACGGACGAAGCGGAGGGCCGGAGCTCGGCCCGCGCGTCGTGGCCAGAGCCCGGTCCCATCCCGCAGCGACACCGCTTCCGTCGCGCCCCGACCTCACAAGGGTCGTCAAAGGGGGTCTGTCCTTCCGTGGTGACCAGTACGAAGCGCCGCTTGTCCGACAGGCGCACCTATGTTCTCGACACCAGCGTCCTGCTGGCCGACCCCAACGCCGTGTCCCGGTTCGAGGAGCACGAGGTCGTGCTTCCGATCGTCGTGGTCACCGAGTTGGAGGCCAAGCGACACCATCCCGAACTGGGCTATTTCGCCCGGGCGGCCCTGCGCCTCCTGGACGACTTCAGGGTCCGGTACGGGCGGCTGGACGCGCCGCTCCCGATCGGGGAGCTGGGCGGCACGCTGAGGGTCGAGCTGAACCATTCGGACCCGGGCGTCCTTCCGGCCGGCTATCGGCTGGGGGACAACGACTCACGGATTCTGGCGGTCGCGCGCAATCTGCAGGCCGAGGGGTTCGACGTCACCGTCGTCTCCAAGGACCTGCCGCTGCGGATCAAGGCGTCGTCGGTCGGGCTCCTCGCCGAGGAGTACCGTGCCGAGCTCGCCATCACGGACTCCGGCTGGACCGGTATGTCCGAGCTGGGCCTGTCGGCCGAACAGGTGGACATCCTCTACGACCAGGAGAGGCTCTACGTGCCGGAGGCCGCGGAGCTTCCGGTGCACACCGGGCTGGTCCTGCAGTCCGAGCGGGGCAAGGCGCTCGGCCGGGTGACCGCGGACGGGAACGTCCGGCTGGTGCGGGGCGACCGGGAGGTGTTCGGCATCCGCGGGCGCAGTGCCGAGCAGCGGATCGCGCTGGACCTGCTCCTCGATCCGGACGTCGGCATCATCTCGATGGGCGGGCGGGCCGGTACGGGCAAGTCCGCGCTGGCGCTCTGCGCGGGCCTGGAGGCGGTCCTGGAGCGCCGGCAGCACCAGAAGGTGATGGTGTTCCGTCCGCTGTACGCGGTCGGCGGGCAGGAGCTCGGTTACCTGCCGGGCAGCGAGGCCGAGAAGATGAGCCCGTGGGCTCAGGCGGTCTTCGACACGCTGTCGGCGGTGGCGGGGCGTGAGGTCATCGAGGAGGTGCTGAGGCGCGGGATGCTGGAGGTCCTGCCGCTGACGCACATCCGGGGGCGGTCGCTGCACGACGCGTTCGTCATCGTCGACGAGGCCCAGTCGCTGGAGCGGAACGTCCTGTTGACCGTTCTGTCCAGGATCGGGACGAATTCCCGGGTGGTGCTGACGCACGACGTCGCGCAGCGGGACAACCTCCGGGTCGGCCGGTACGACGGAGTCGTCGCCGTGGTGGAGAAGTTGAAGGGCCATCCGCTCTTCGCCCATGTCACGCTCACCCGCTCCGAGCGTTCGCAGATTGCGGCGCTTGTGACCGAAATGCTGGAGGACGGCCAGATCTGAGTGGATTGGCAGGATTAGCACGTTCCCGTACCCGTACGGGAGTTGACGCCGCCCGGCAGAGCGCAGGAGCTTAGCCGGGCGGCGTCGCGCTGTCCGCTGTATCGGCCAAATCTCCTGTGACTGGCGGGGTGTGAGCTTCCACACGCAACGTGGAATTGCCTTGCGGCGTCGCCGTCCGGCAAAGTCTTGCTTCCGTCAGGCCCCGCATACGGCACACGTGCACCCTCAGGGGTGCGGCACCACACAACTCAACAACTGTCCGCCGTATGCCGCCCACAGCACCACGGGCCCGTGTCTTCTGTGACCCAGCAGTTCGGAGACCAGCGCCAGGGGCACGATTTCGCCCGCTTGGTCACCAGCGCGGGTGATGCTGGAAGGAAACCGTGTGAGCCGGATCTCGGTCCGGGGATTCGCGGTGGCTTCGGCCACTGCGGTCACCACTGTCGGCGCCGTCGTCGGTGTTGCCTCGGGCAACACCCAGCCCGCGGACGACAACTTCGAGGCCACCGCAGCCGACACCACTCTGCTCGCGGACATCCCCGCCGGTCAGCAGGCCCAGGTACAGGTCTCCTCGCTCGCGGAGCAGGCGGACGTGCAGGCTGCTGCCGCCGACACGGCCGCGAAGAAGTCCGCCGAGGAAGCCGCCCGCCTGCAGGCCGCCAAGGACGCCGAGTCGAAGAAGAAGGCCGCCGACAAGGCGGAGCAGGAGCGCAAGGACGCCGCCGAGCGTGCCGACCGCTCCTCGCTGCGCGACGCGTCCAGCTTCTCCGCCCAGGGGTCCTACAGCATCGCCGAGGTCAAGGCGATCGCCCGGCAGATGATCCCCGCCTCGCAGTTCCAGTGCTTCAGCAACATCGTGGACCACGAGTCCGGCTGGAACTACCGCGCGACCAACCCCTCCTCGGGCGCCTACGGTCTCGTCCAGGCCCTCCCGGGCACGAAGATGGCGTCGGCCGGCGCCGACTGGCAGACGAACCCGGCCACCCAGATCAAGTGGGGCCTGAACTACATGAACAGCCGCTACGACAGCCCCTGTGGCGCGTGGTCGTTCTGGCAGGCCAACCGCTGGTACTAGGCCGGCCCGCTCAACTTCGCGGAGCCCCCCACCGTCCTACGGTGGGGGGCTCCGTGCGTGTAGGTTCGGGAAGCCACGGGCACCCGGGGGGTGACAGCGGGGGAGAGGGAACAAGATGTCGAGACTGCCAGGATGGCTGAACCGGATCGGTGCCGGGCTGAGTCACATGGGCGAACGCCTGGAGGAGCGCCGGGCGGAGGCGGAGGCGCGGGACGGGCTCGGCCCGACCCCCGGCGCCGCGGGCGACGAGCCGGACGCCGGTTCCGGCACCGCGGCCGGCGTGCCCGGTGCGGGTGACCCGGCCGGAGAGCCCGCCGAGGCGCGCGGCGACGACTCCGCCGGTGTGCCCGGTGACGACGCCGGCGCGGACACGTCTCCCGGCGGGACCGACGACTCCGGCCGGACCGACGCCTTCGACGGGACCGTGGACGGGGCGGGGGTGGACCACGCGCCGGGCACCCCGGTCGCGGGTGGAGCCGCCGGCGCCGTCAGGGCGGGTGCGGCGAAGGCGGGAGCGGCCGCCGCGGCGCGGTGGCCGGGCCGGCGTGCCCCTTCCGCCGTCGACCGCGCCGTGCCCGCGCCGCCCGACTACGCCCCCGCCGTCGCCGCCAGGCCCGAACCGATCGACGCCATCCCGTGGGGCATGAGGGTCGCGGCCGAGGCCGGCTGGCGCCTGCTGGTGCTCGCCGGCACGGTCTGGGTGCTGATGAAGGTGATCAGCTCCGTGCAGCTGGTCGTCCTCGCGTTCGTCGCCGCGCTGCTCATCACGGCGCTGTTGCAGCCGACGGTGGCGCGGCTGCGGAAGGCGGGTCTGCCGCGTGGCCTGGCCACGGCCGTCACGGCCGTCTCCGGGTTCGTGGTGATGGGCCTGGTCGGCTGGTTCGTGGTCTGGCAGGTCATGGACAACATCGACAACCTCTCCGACCGGGTCCGGGACGGCATCGAAGAGCTGAAGCGGTGGCTGCTGGACAGCCCGTTCCACGTGACCGAGCAGCAGATCAACGACATCGCCAAGAACCTCAGCGACACCATCGGCGCCAACACCGAGCAGATCACGTCCGCCGGGCTCCAGGGTGTGACCGTGGTCGTGGAGGCGATGACCGGGATACTGCTCGCGATGTTCTCGACGCTCTTCCTGCTCTACGACGGGAAGAAGGTCTGGAACTGGACGCTGAAGCTGGTGCCCGCGCAGGCCAGGCCGGGAGTCGCGGGCGCGGGTCCGCGGGCCTGGCGGACGCTGACCGCGTACGTGCGCGGCACGGTGCTCGTCGCCCTGATCGACGCGGTGTTCATCGGCCTCGGCCTGTACTTCCTCGATGTGCCGATGGCCGTGCCGCTGGCCGTGTTCATCTTCCTCTTCGCGTTCATCCCGCTGGTCGGCGCCGTGATCTCGGGTGCCCTCGCGGTGGTGGTCGCGCTGGTCACCAACGGCGTGTTCACCGCGCTGATGGTGCTCGTCGTGGTGCTGGCGGTGCAGCAGATCGAGGGCCACGTCCTTCAGCCCTTCATCCTGGGCCGGGCGGTACGGGTCCACCCGCTGGCGGTCGTGCTCGCGGTCGCGGCCGGCGGTCTGACCGCCGGCATCGGCGGCGCGGTCGTGGCGGTGCCGCTGGTCGCCGTCACCAACACGGTCGTCGGCTACCTGCGCGCGTACAGCCACGAGCAGGCGCTGCGGACCTCCCCCGAGCCCCGTGGTGCGACGGCGTTCGCGGTGGCGCCGACGCCGGCGCCCGGCTCGAAGGACCGGGAGCGGCTGTGATCTCGGATCCGGAACTCGTCGACGGGGGTGGCTTCTCCGAGGCCAGGACGCCGCCGGTCGTCGTCGACCCGGTGCCGCCGAAGCCGCCGCGGCCCCGGCGCCCGTGGCTGTGGGCGGTGGGCGGCGCGGTCGTCGCGTCGGCCCTGTGGGGCGGTGGCCTGTACGCCCACGAGCGGTACGAGGCGGGCCGCGGCGTCGACCTCGGCGGGTACCGCTCGGTCGAAGACGTGTGTCCGAAGGCCGAGCTGAAGGCGCTGTCCGGAGAGCTGGGCGAAGTGTCGCGGGACGGGAACGGGGTGCTGCAGGAGGATCCGGCGCTGGAGCGGGCCACCTGCTCGGGGATCATCGGTTCGCCGGACACCGGTTTCAGCGTCGACGTCCTCTACGAACTGCACAAGGTGACCGATCCCGGTCCCGAGTTCGAGGCGCGGCTCGGTGACCTCCGGACGGATGCCCAGAAGGTCGAGGGGCTCGGGGAGGTCGCGTTCTTCCGCCGTGACGAGGGTGACTCGGGTGCCTGGATGCGGGTTCTCGACGGGCAGGTGGAGATCGAGATCAGTCTGCAGCGGCTGCAGAGCTGGGACGGCGAGAAGAACGAGCCGGTCCCGCAGCCGAAGGCGATCGACCTGTCGGGTGTCGACGCGCTGTTCGCGCAGGACATGAAGGCGCTGATGGCGGCGGTCCGCCAGGGCTGAGGGCGGGACGGCCGACCACCGGCGACAGGCATGCGGAAGGGCCCCGGAGTGAGTGACTCCGGGGCCCTTCCGTCGTGCGGTGCCGTCTACTCGGCGAGGAGCGCTTCCGCGTCCAGGGTCACGCCGACCGCCTGGATCACCGAGGCGATCTTGACGGCTTCCTGGATCGTCTCGCGGTCCACACCGGCCTTGCGCAGGACCTGCTCGTGCGAGTCCAGGCACTGGCCGCAGCCGTTGATCGCGGACACGGCCAGCGACCACAGCTCGAAGTCGACCTTCTCGACGCCCGGGTTGCCGATGACGTTCATCCGCAGGCCGGCGCGCATCGTCCCGTACTCGGGGTCCGACAGCAGGTGCCGGGTCCGGTAGAAGACGTTGTTCATCGCCATGATCGCGGCGGCGGACTTGGCCGCCGTGTACGCCTCGGGCTTGAGGTTGGCCTTGGCCTCCGGCTCCAGCTCGGCGAGGACCTTCGGCGAGCGCGAGGCGATCGCGCAGGCCAGGACGGTGCCCCAGAGCTGCTGCTGCGGCAGCTCGCTGTTGCCGATCACCGAACCGAGGTTCAGCTTGAGGTCCTTGGCGAAGTCCGGGATGGCGGACTTGAGTTCGTCGAGAGCCACGTCAGATCACTCGCCCGACAGGAGGGCGGCCGCGTCGAGGGTGGTCTCGCCCTTGTTCCAGTTGCACGGGCACAGCTCGTCGGTCTGCAGGGCGTCCAGCACCCGCAGGACCTCCTTGGGGTTACGGCCGACGGAGCCGGCGGTCACCATGGTGAACTGGATCTCGTTGTTCGGGTCCACGATGAAGACGGCGCGCTGGGCGAAGCCGTCCTCGCCCTCGACGCCGCAGTCGCGCATGAGCTCGTGCTTCGAGTCGGCGAGCATCGGGAAGGGCAGGTCACGCAGGTCGGCGTGGTCCTTGCGCCAGGCGTGGTGCACGAACTCGGAGTCGCCGGAGACGCCGAGGATCTGGGCGTCGCGGTCCGCGAACTCGTCGTTCAGCTTGCCGAAGGCGGCGATCTCGGTGGGGCAGACGAAGGTGAAGTCCTTCGGCCAGAAGAACACCACACGCCACTTGCCCTCGTAGGACTTGTGGTCGATCTGCTCGAACTCCTTGCCGCTCTCCAGCGACACGCAGGCGGTCAGGTCGTAGGTGGGGAACTGGTCACCGACAGTGAGCACGCGCTCTCCTTGCAATGGCGGAAGTCCTTTTTGGGGGCTTCCGTGAGGGGTTGGACGTGTGCTCAGCATGGCACGGAGTGCATTGATCAGTGAAATAGCTAGACTGGGTCGTGTTGATCGAAGGTGGTTATCAGTGGCATCCCCGTACGGCCCGCACCGTGGCAAGCAGCCGAGTCTTTCGCAGCTCAGGGCGTTCGCCGCGGTCGCCGAGCATCTGCACTTCCGGGACGCGGCGGCGTCGATCGGGATGAGTCAGCCGGCGCTGTCGGGCGCGGTTTCGGCTCTCGAAGAGGCACTCGGTGTCCAGCTCCTCGAGCGTACGACGCGCAAGGTCCTGCTCTCACCCGCGGGGGAGCGGCTGGCGGTGCGCGCGCGGGCGGTGCTGGACGCGGTCGCGGAGCTGATGGAGGAGGCGGAGGCGGTGCAGGCGCCGTTCACCGGCGTGCTGCGCCTGGGGGTGATCCCGACCGTGGCCCCGTATCTGCTGCCGACGGTGCTGCGGCTGGTCCACCAGCGCTATCCGGAGCTCGATCTCCAGGTGCACGAGGAGCAGACCTCGTCGCTGCTGGAGGGGCTGGCGGCCGGGCGGCTCGACCTGCTGCTGCTGGCGGTGCCGCTCGGGGTGCCGGGCGTCGTGGAACTGCCGCTCTTCGACGAGGACTTCGTGCTCGTCACCCCCGAGGGGCATCCGCTGGCGGGGCGGGACGACATTCCGCGCGAGGCGCTGCGGGAGCTGAAGCTGCTGCTCCTGGACGAGGGGCACTGCCTGCGGGACCAGGCCCTGGACATCTGCCGCGAGGCGGGCCGTACGGAGGGGGCGCCGGTCACGACGACGGCGGCCGGCCTGTCCACGCTGGTGCAGCTGGTGGCCGGCGGTCTCGGGGTGACCCTGCTGCCGCGTACGGCGGTCAAGGTCGAGACGGCGCGCAACACGGCCCTGTTCACGGGCTGTTTCACGGACCCGGCCCCGTCCCGGCGGGTCGCGCTCGCGATGCGTGCGGGGGCGGCGCGGCAGGGTGAGTTCGAGGAGCTGGCCGGGGCGTTGCGGGGTGCGATGAGGCGGCTGCCGGTACGTGTGGTGGGTGCCGGGACCTGACGGGTCCACGCGCCCACCGGCGCGGGCCCGCTGTGCGCGGTCCGCGACCGCGCCTCCCCCGGGGGCGCGGTCGCGGGCCGTCATTCGGTGCGCAGGCCGTCGGCCCGCATCAGGCGCCACAGAAGCGGCAGGCTGAGCAGGGTCACCGTCGCGATGAGTCCGGCGCCCACGCCGACGATCGGCAGGAAGACCCACCAGTCCTCGACCGTCCTGTCGATCATGCGGAGCAGCACCACGCCGAGTCCGAGTCCGCCGGCCATGGCGAGGGCGAGGCCGAGGGTGATCGGGAGGGCGGTCTGCCACAGGACGGACCAGCCGAGGGTGGACCGCCGGGTGCCGAAGGCGACCAGGGAGGACAGCAGCCTTCTGCGGTCCCGGAGTTGTTCCAGGGTGGTGACCAGGAGCGAGGCCGCCACCAGGAGCATGGCCAGGGTCGCGCCGACGAGGATGCCGGTGCGGACGCTGCCGTACTGCCGGTCGCCTTCGACGTCCTGGAGGGTGCGGACCCAGGCCAGCGGGTCGATCGCGGCGGCCGTGTTCCGTACCCGGTCGGCGGCGTCGGGGTCGGCGGGGTCGATCCGGATCAGGGCGCCGGCCTCCGGGGCGTCCAGCCGGCGGGCGTCGAACGCGGCGGGGGTGGCGAGGATCCCGTGCTGGTACCGGCCGGTGGGGTCGGTGCGCGAGTCGACGGTGCGTGCCGTCCTCGGGATCCGCCAGGCCGGGATCGGCCCGTCGTGGAGTTTCTCGACGTCCCGGAGGGCGACCTCGGCGCCGGGCCGGGCGACCTGCAGGACCCGTTCGTCGGGCGGGGTGCCCTGGGCGCCGTGGGCGAGGGCGACGAACACGTCGCCGTCCTTGCAGGTGGGCAGCTTCGCGAGTTCCCGCAGCGAGGGGCAGTCGGCGACGGTGAGGGAGGTGGTGGGGGCGTACTCCTCGCCGGAACGGATCGGTCCGGGGCGCCACACATGTCCGTCGATGGTGCCGATCACGTGGGTGACGCCGGGCGTCCTCGAGAACCTGTCGATCATCTCGCGGGCCTCGTCGCCGCCCTCGGCGTCGACGCTCGTCTGGAGCTGTGCCCGGGCGCTCTCCATGCCGGTCCGGCTCATGAAGTCGTTCTGCATCGCCTGGAAGAGCATCTGGAGGGCGATGGCCCCGGCCGCGGCGACGACGATCCCGCTGACGGCCCGCGCGGCCGTGCCGCTGCTCATCTGGAGCCGGCGGACGGCCAGTTGCCAGGGCACCGGACCGCCGTGCAGCCGGTGCACGACGGCCTCCACGAGCCAGGGCAGCAGGGTGGTGAGCCCGACGAGCATGAGCAGGGAGCCGGCCGTGATCCCGAACATGTCGATGCCGGCGCCGACGATCTCGATCTGTCCGGCCATCGGGAGGAGGAGGGCGGTGCCGGCGCCGACGAGGACCAGGCGCCACCACAGGCGGCGCGGGCGCGGAGTGGAGTCGCGGACGACGCCGAGCGGTTCGATCGCCACGCTGCGCAGCGCGCTCAGGGACACGGCGACGGCCGCGACCGGCACCGTCAGGAGGACGAGGACGGCGAGCGGGGCCAGCGGGACCACGTCGGAGGGGAAGGCGTTGACGTCCCAGACGGTCACGGTGCCGGAGAGCTGCCGTCCCAGGGCGAAGAACGCGACGCCGAAGGCGAGTCCGACCAGTGCGCTCGCGAGGGACTCACCGGCCGCGATCCGCCGGGTCATGGCGATGTCGGCGCCGACCAGGCGCAGTGCGGCCAGCCGGCGGTCGCGTTGCTCGCCGCCGAAGCGGACGGCGGTCGCGATGAAGACGAGGACCGGCAGCAGCAGGACGACGCAGGCGATGACGACGAGCAGCAGGAGGAAGGGGTTCAGCGGCTCCTCCGGCACCGACCAGCCGTAGCGGATGCCGCGTCCGTCGTAGTTGTCGGTGGTGAGGGTGTCGCTGCCGGCGACGTACCGCAGTTCGGACGGTCCGATGAGGCCGGCATTGCCGAGGGTTCCGGTGATTCTGTAGGGCAGTCGTTCGCGGAGCAGCGTGCCGCCGGGGGAGTCGAGCAGGGTCCGCAGCGCCGGGGAGACGAGCATCTCGCCGGGGCCGGGCGGCTTCGCCGTGCCCGGGGGAGCGGGCGCGTCCGGGCCTTCGGGGCGCAGGACGAGGCCGGTGACGGTGTCGTCGCGGAAGACGGTGGTGTGGCGGTAGAAGAGAAAGGAGTCGGCGCTCGGCCCGGTGATCTCCTCGCTGGCGTCGGGGCTGCGCTGGGCTTCCCGCACCTCGCGGGAGAACAGCATGTTCGGGAGGGACGCGGCGACCAGCAGCAGGGCGACGCCGAGGCCGATGCCGGTGGCGGTCAGGACGGTGCGGACCGCGCCGCGCCGGCCGCCGCCGAACGCGAAGCGCGCGCCGAGGGCGAAGTCGCGCGCCCGGAGCCGCAGGCTCATGCGACCCACTCCGCGTCCCGCACGGAGCCGTCGCGGACGATGATCTCGCGGTCGGAGTAGGCGGCGACGCGGGCCTCGTGGGTGACGAGGACGACCGCGGCGCCGGTGTCCCGGGCCGCGGCGGTGAGGAGTTCCATGACCCGTTCGCCGTTGAGGGAGTCGAGGGCACCGGTGGGTTCGTCGGCGAAGACCACCCGGGGGGTGGTGGCGAGCGCGCGGGCGACCGCGACCCGCTGGCCCTGTCCGCCGGATATCTCGCCGGGCCGGTGCCCGGCGACGTCGTCGACCTCCAGACGGGCGAGCCAGGCGCGGGCCGTGGCCTCGGCGCTCCGGCGCCGCTCGCCGTTCAGCCGCAGCGGCAGGGCGACGTTCTCGACGCAGGTCAGTTCGGGGACGAGCCGGCCGAACTGGAAGACGAAGCCGAACTCGGAGCGGCGCAGGGCGCTGCGCTCGCCGTCCGACAGGGCGGTGAGCTCGCGTCCGTCGTAGGTGATGGTGCCGGCGTCGGGGCGGACGATCCCGGCGAGGCAGTGCAGCAGGGTGGACTTGCCGGAGCCGGAGGGCCCCATGACGGCGACGACCTCGCCGGCCCGGATGGCGAAGTCCGCGCCGGCGAGGGCGGGGGTCGGGCCGTAAGCCTTGTCCACGGCGGCGGCCCGGAGCAGGGCGGTGGTGGTCATCGGCGGATCTCCTCGGCGAGCCGGTCCAGGCGGGCGGCGGTCAGTTCCAGCCACCGAAGATCGGCTTCGAGGTGGAAGAGGGCGTGGTCGCAGATCAGCTGGTCGGCGAGGTCGCCGTCCTTCTTGCGGCGGGTCAGCTCGCGCATCAGCCGCAGGTGCTCCGCGCGCTGGACGTCGAGCAGCCCGGCCGCCGGGCGGCCGGTGAGCAGGGCGAGGACGACCTTGGTGTAGAGCGTGGACTGCAGGTACGGCTCCGGCTTCTCGGGCCGGGCGAGCCACTGGGCGACGTCGGTGACGCCGGCCTCGGTGATGGCGTACCGCTTGCGTTCGGGGCCTCCGCCGGGCTCGACGCCGTCCACCTCGACGAGGCCGTTCTTCAGCAGGCGGGACATGGTCGAGTAGACCTGCCCGTAGTGCAGCGGCCGGTCGTGGCCGAACTTCTCGTCGAAGGCGCGCTTGAGGTCGTAGCCGTGGCGCGGTCCGGACTCCAGGAGCCCGAGAAGGGTGTGACCGATTGACATACCGATCACTCTACACCCTGTGTATACGCACGGTGTATAGCCAAAGAGGGACGGAATGTGACGGGCGTCGCACAACCATCCCGGCTCGTGGCGCGTCGGTTCCCAGGGAGACAGGTGCTGATTGTCACGTCCGGAAAAGACCGGATCGGTTGCCCTTTGTCTGCATCGTCGGTGTTAGCTTGCTGAGCTGATTCGGCGCAGACATCCGGCCGACACCTGGCCACGACACGACGAGCGGAGCGACGGAACGATGGGTCGAGCGGACACGCGCCGGACGAAGGGCGGCGGGCGCATACGCCGCCTCTTCACCTGGAAGAAACTCCTGGGCACGTTCCTCGCCGGCTGCCTGCTCCTCATGGGCGCCTTCTACGTCGTGTACCTCATGGTCCCGGTGCCCAGCGCCAACGCCCAGGCGACCATGCAGAGCAACATCTACAAGTACTCCAACGGCAGGATCCTCGCCCGTACGGGCGAGATCAACCGTGAGATCGTCGGCCTGGAGAAGATCCCCAGGGACGTCCAGAACGCCTTCGTCGCCGCCGAGAACAAGACCTTCTACAAGGACCACGGCGTCGACATCAAGGGCACCGTCCGCGCCGCGCTGAACACGATCACCGGCAAGGGCAAGCAGGGTGGCTCGACCATCACCCAGCAGTACGTGAAGAACTACTACCTGGACCAGGACCAGACGGTCACCCGCAAGCTCAAGGAAATGGTGATCGCGCTCAAGGTCGACCAGAACAGCCCCAAGAGCGAGATCCTCGCCGGCTACATCAACACCAGCTACTACGGCCGCAGCGCCTACGGCATCCAGGCCGCCGCGCAGGCCTACTACGGTGTCGACGCCGCCAAGCTGAACGTCGCCCAGGGCGCCTACCTCGCCTCGCTGCTCCAGGCACCGAACCAGTACGACTGGACCTCGGCCACCCCGACCGGCCGGAAGCTGGTCGAGGAGCGCTGGAACTACACCCTGGACAACATGGTCGAGGAGGGCTGGCTGGACGCGGGCAAGCGCGCCGGCCTCACGTTCCCCGTCCCGCAGAAGCCCAAGGCCGCCCCCGGCATGGGAGGTCAGACCGGCTACCTGGTCGAGGCCGCCAACCAGGAGCTGATGCGCCAGGGCATAAGGGAGGAGGACATCAAGGCCGGCGGCTGGACGATCACCCTGAACATCGACGAGAAGAAGCAGAAGGCCCTCGTCAAGTCGGTCGAGGAGCAGCTGGAGGCCAAGCTCGACCGGGAGAAGGACAAGAAGGACGCCACCGTCCAGGCCGGCGCCACCTCGGTCGACCCGAAGACCGGCCGCGTCCTCGCGATGTACGGCGGCGTCGGCGCCACCGAGCACTGGCTGTCGAACGCCACGCGCCGCGACTACCAGCCCGCCTCGACCTTCAAGCCGATCGTGCTGGCCTCGGCGCTGGAGAACGGCGCGAAGACCCAGGACGGCCGGGAGATCGGCCTCGGCACGATCTACGACGGCACCAGCAAGCGGCCCGTGGTCGGCAGCGACGTCCCCTTCAACCCGGAGAACGAGGACAACCGGAGCTACGGCCCCGTCACCGTCCAGAAGGCCACCAACAGCTCGATCAACTCGGTCTACGCCCAGATGATCGTCGACGTCGGCCCGGACAAGGTGAAGAAGACCGCCCTCGACCTCGGCATGAAGGACGGCGCGGACTTCGGCGAGCGGCCCGCGATGTCGCTCGGCACCATGGGCGCCTCCACCTGGGACATGGCCGGCGCCTACGCGACGCTGGACAACCACGGCAGGAAGGTCACCCCGACCATCGTGAAGTCCGCCGAGCACAAGGCGCGCAAGGCCGACCCGGTGAAGTCGATCGGCGAGCAGGTCATCACCCGCGAGGCCGCCGACACGGTGACCAAGGCGATGACGGGTGTCGTGCGGAGCGGCTCCGGCGTCCGGGCCGCCGGCGACTACGCCGCGGCCGGCAAGACCGGCACCTCGGAGAACAACCGCTCCGCCTGGTTCGTCGGCTACACCCCCGAACTGGTCACCGCCGTCGCCCTGTTCGGCGAGGACGCCAAGGGCAACCAGGTCACCCTGACCGACACCATCAACCCCGGCCGCGCCAACGGCGGCCGCACCCCCGCCCAGATCTGGGGCGCGTACACCACCCGGGCGCTGGGCGGCGGCTCCGACGAGCAGTTCGACCTGGAGACCGACGACACGGCGATCGTCGAGCCCGACCCGACGCCGTCCGAGACCAGCGAGTCCCCGGACCCGACCGCGCCGACCCCGAGCGGAACCCCCGAGTCGACGCCGCCGCCGACCTCGACCGCGACGACGCCGCCGCAGCCGACGGACACCGCCACGTTCCCGACGCCGCCGACGCCGACGCGGACGACGGATCCGACGATCGAGCCGCCCGCCGACGGCAACGGCAGCAACGGCAACAACCGATCCCTGGGCTGACGGGGGCGGCGCACCGCACGCGAGGACGGCCGGACCCGGGAGGGGTCCGGCCGTCCTCGCGTCTGCGGCGGGCCGCCCCGTCCGGTCCCGTGCGCCCCGCTACACCCGCGTCGACAGCTCGAACCAGACCACCTTGCCGCCCGACAGGCGCGTCGCGCCCCATCGCCTGGCCAGCCGGTTCACCAGGAACAGGCCGCGCCCGCCCTCGTCGGTGTCCCGGGCCCGCCGCTGCCGGGGCAGCTGCGGGGAGTCGTCGCCGACCTCGCAGCGCAGGACGTCGGTCTTCAGCAGCCGCAGGGTGACCGGCCGTTCCGCGTACCGCACGGCGTTGGTCACGACCTCGCTGATCAGCAGCTCGACCGAGTCCGAGAGCTCCTCCAGGTCCCAGCGGGCCAGCGCCCGGCGGGCGAGCCGCCGGGCCCGCCCCGGGGCCGCGTCCTCCGGCTCCAGGAACCAGTAGGCGACGTCACTGGGCGCGATCCCGTCGAAGCGGGCCGCGAGCAGCGCGATGTCGTCGTCCCGGTCGCCCGGGCCGAGCATGTCGAGGACGTCGTCGCACAGCGCCTCCAGCGGAGGCGAGTGGTCGGGTCCGGTCAGCTGGGCCGTCGCCGCGAGGCGCTCGCGCAGCTGCTCGATCCCGGTCCACACGTCCCGCATCCGGGACTCGACCAGGCCGTCCGTGTACAGCAGCAGCGTGGCGCCGGCCGGCGCGTCCAGTTCGACGGCCTCGAAGTCCACTCCGCCGACGCCGATGGGGGCGCCCGGCGGGACCCGCAGGACCTCGGCCCGGCCGCCCAGGTGGAGCAGTATGGGCGGCGGGTGGCCGGCGTTGGCGATGGTGATCCGGTGCGAGACCGGGTCGTAGACGGCGTACATGCAGGTCGCCATCCGGTCCTGGCCGAGCCGCTGGGCCTGCTCGTCGAGGTGGTGCAGGACCTCCTGCGGGGGCAGGTCGAGCCCGGCCAGGGTCTGCGCGGTCGTGCGCAGCTGGCCCATGATGGCGGCGGAGGTCATGGAGTGGCCCATGACGTCGCCGACGACCAGCGCCACCCGGCTGCCGGGCAGCGGGATCGCGTCGTACCAGTCGCCGCCGACCCGGGCCGTCTCGGCGGCCGGCAGGTAGCGCGAGGCGAGCCGGACGCCGGTCGGCTGGGGCAGCGAGTCCGGCAGCATGGTGCGCTGCAGTTCGTCGGCGATGTACGCCTCGCGGCCGTAGAGCACGGCCTTGTCGATGCCGAGCGCGGTGTGGGTCGCGAGCTGGGCGGCGACGAGGAGGTCGTTGGGTTCGAAGCCGGGCCGCTCGGGACGGCGGAGGAAGACCGCGGCGCCGATGACCCGCCGGCGACCGCGCAGCGGGGCGAGTATCGCCCGATGGCCGCCGGGCACCGGATGGTCGGGGCCGAGCAGCTCGGGCAGCGCGGCGCGGGCGGCGGCGGAGTCGCCGAAGACCGGCCGCACCCCGCGCAGCACCTCGGCGAGCGCGCCGCCGGAGCGGACCTCGCACAGCTCGGCGGCGGGGGTCGGGTCGGGGTCGGGTACGAGGACCAGCTCCTCGCCCTCCTGGTCCGTTAAGCGGAGCCGGTCCGTGCGGCGCAGGCGCAGGACGAACGGGGAGACCGGCCGTTCGTCGCCGACCGGCAGCGGATCGCGCAGGTAGACCAGGATGGCGTCGGAGAAGGTCGGCACGGTGGCCCGGCACAGGCCGAGCACGATCTCGTCGAGGTCGATGCCGCGCGCGATGCGCCGGGTCGCGGCCCCGACGAAGCGCAGCCGGTCGCCTTCGCGGCGCGCCTCGGCGACGTCCTGGGCCGCGCCGCCGCCGGACGGGGTCACGGCGACCGCGGCCGCGGGCGGGGTGGCCTGGGCGGGCACGGGAAGGCCGGCGGGCACGGCGGCGGTGTGTTCGCCATCGGGTGCCGGCCTGCGGCGGGCGTCGCCCGCGGCGGCGGCCGGGCCGCTCTGCTGCGGGGGCAGGCCGCCGTCCGGCGTCGGGCCCGGGACGGCCGCGGCGGACGGGCCCGCCGGGGCCGCTTCGGGGCGGGGGCGGGCGCGTTCCTGCGGCCGGGCAGCCAGCGGCTGCCGGCCTTCGTGGGAGGTGGGATGCTCCGTCACGCGTGGGGTTCCGTCCGTCCGGGCCGGTGGTGCGATGCACTCGCTCTTCTCGCCGATGCCGCGCCTTCGCCGGGGATAAACCCCTGGCGGGCGCTGGATCTGGATGCCCCGCGAGCAGCGGCTGTGACGGGGGTCGGTACACCCGGGCGCACGTCCGGCACTGCTCTCCCCCTCATGGATGACTTGTGGTCAGGTCCTGCGCGGTTCTGAGTGGTTGATGCATCGTTCGTTGGTCACGGGCTTGCGGAGGACGATCCTACGTTTGCACCCCGGGGGCGCATCAAGGGTCTCACGGTGCCGTGTGCGCCGGAGTGCGATCCCAGTCTCTCGGCAGCTGGGGCACGGTCCACGCCGGATCGGGGCGCCAGTCCTCCCAGCCGTCGCGGAACGGCGCGCCCCAGGAACGGATCACCTCGACCGCGGCGCGGCCCGCGCCGTGGACCCGGGCGGCCTGGGCCGGGTCCATCAGGCCGGAGCGCTGGGCCTGGGCGAACTCGTCCTCGTCCCGCCACAGCCAGCTGTGGTCCGGGTAGACGGAGATGTCGAGGAAGTGGTCCTCCGAGTCGACACCGCCCGACCAGCGGGTGCGGGGCTCCTCGAGGTTGACGTACCAGCTGCGGAACTGCCAGCCGCGCTCCCAGAACAGCCAGACCGACCAGGGGTCCCCGGGCCGGGCCAGCTTGAGGACGCCCGTGCCGAACCAGTGCCCGCGGGCGGTGGTGCGCGGAGCGGTGTAGCGGGTGGCGAGGGGCTCCTCGTGCACGGCCGTGCCGTCGACCAGCACCGGCCGGATGCACTCGGTGCCGGGGGCCAGCCAGACGGCGAGCAGGTCGGGGGTGTCGCGGACGACGGTCACCGGCCGGCAGATGTGCACGGCGTCGGAGCCGTTGCCGCGGTAGCGCCAGAGGATGTGCTCCCCAGGCGCCCAGTGCTGGGGGCCGCCCGATCCTGTCATGCGCAGATCTTAGGACCGTGGCCCCGTCACCGCTGCGGCACAGGTCACGGATGAGTCAGCCGTCGTCGGGTGGGCCGGGCCGGGCCCGGGAGGGCCCGGGACCCGGTCTCAGGGGCGTGTCATCCGCAGGACGTCGAGGGCCTCGTCGAGTTGTCCGAGGGTGAGCGCGCCGCGTTCGACGTAGCCGCCCTCCAGGACCACCTCGCGGATCGTCTTCCGTTCGGCCAGGGACTTCTTGGCGACCTTCGCGGCCTCCTCGTAGCCGATGTACTTGTTCAGCGGGGTGACGACGGAGGGGGAGGACTCGGCGTACTCGCGGGCGCGTTCGGCGTTGGCGGTGATCCCGTCGACGGTGCGGTCGGCGAGCAGCCGGGAGGCGTTGGCGAGCAGCCGGATCGATTCGAGGAGGTTCTTGCCGATCACCGGGAGCATCACGTTGAGTTCGAAGTTGCCGGCCGCGCCGGCGACGGCCACGGTGGTGTCGTTTCCGGTCACCTGGGCGGCGACCATGAGGACGGCTTCGGGGATGACCGGATTCACCTTGCCGGGCATGATCGACGAGCCGGGCTGGAGGTCGGGCAGGTTGATCTCGGCGAGGCCGGTGCGGGGGCCGGAGGCCATCCAGCGCAGGTCGTTGGAGATCTTCGTGAGGGAGACGGCGATGGTCCTGAGCTGGCCGGACGTCTCCACCAGCGCGTCCCGGGCGCCCTGGGCCTCGAAGTGGTCGCGGGCCTCGGTGAGCGGCAGGCCGGTGGTCCGGGCGACCTCGGCGATGACGGCGGCGGAGAAGCCGGGTGGCGTGTTGATGCCGGTGCCCACGGCCGTGCCGCCGAGGGGGAGTTCGGCGAGCCGGGGGAGGGCGGAGTGCAGTCGTTCGACGCCGTGGCGGACCTGGGCCGCGTAGCCGCCGAACTCCTGTCCGAGGGTGACCGGGGTGGCGTCCATGAGGTGCGTGCGGCCGGACTTCACCACGTCCGCGAATTCGGCTGATTTCCGCCCCAGGGAGTCGGCCAGGTGTTCGAGTGCGGGGATCAGGTCGCGGGTGACGGCGGCGGTGGCGGCGATGTGGATGGAGGACGGGAAGACGTCGTTGGACGACTGGGACGCGTTGACGTGGTCGTTGGGGTGCACCTCGCGGCCCTCGGGGAGTCGCTCGCCGGCGAGGGTGGCGACGACCTCGTTGGTGTTCATGTTGGACGAGGTGCCCGATCCGGTCTGGAAGACGTCGACAGGGAAGTGCTCGTCCCAGCGGCCTTCGGCGACCTCGCCGGCGGCCTCCTCGATGGCCCGCGCGAGGTCCTCGTCGATCACGCCCAGCTCGGCGTTGACCTTGGCCGCGGCGGCCTTGATCCGGGCGAGGGCCTCGATGTGGGTCCGTTCCAGGCGCTGGCCCGAGACGGGGAAGTTCTCCACCGCGCGCTGTGTCTGAGCCCGCCACTTGGCGTGCGCGGGGACCCGCACCTCGCCCATGGAGTCGTGCTCGATCCGGTGGTCTTCGTACTCGGTCATGTTCCTCAACCTCCTGTAAAAGTTGAGCAGTTGTCTTGTTCTGCCTATTCCCCCGGCGTGTACCGGCCAGTAGAACCGTGGGTAACCCCACCTCCAGGAGGCGCAATGACGCGCACCAGGCGCAGATTCCGCTGGACGATCGCCGCCACGGCCGCCGCGGCGGCGGCCTTCGGCACCATGGCAGCCGCGAGCCCCGCCGGCGCGGCCGACACGAGCGGCGGCGCCGTCCGCGTCGCCTCCGTCCCACTCCCGCCCGAACTGGAGGCGGTCCGCGCGGCCGAGGCCACCCGGATCTACGGCGACCCCGCCGAGCGCCCGCTCGCCGCACGCAGGACCGGGTTGATCTCGCTCGGCGACAGCGAGATCTCCGGCGAGGGCGTGGGCACCTACGAGCCGCCCACCAACGGCCCCGACAACTGGTGTCACCGCTCGCCCGACGCCGCGATCCACCGCACCGGAATCCCCGCGGACCTCACCTTCAACGTGTCCTGCTCCGGTGCCTACAGCGGACACATCAGGATCGGCGGCTCGAAGCAGTACGCCGACGAACTCGTCCAGAGCGACAACCTCGCCGTCAAGGCCCGCAACACCCGCATCAAGATGGTGCTCCTCGTCGCCGGCGCCAACGACGACCTGCAGTTCGGCCCGGTCATGACCGACTGCGTCACCCGCTACCTCACCCTGCAGGGCGCCTGTGAGCCCAAGTACGCCCCCGGCTGGCAGGCCCGCGTCGACGGCCTCGTCCCGAAGGTCGAGCAGACCGTGCGGGACCTGAGGACCGTGATGCGCGACGCCGGCTACGCCGACGGCGACTACAAGCTCGTCGTCATGGGCTACCCGAGCCCCATCGGCCCCGACTTCCGCGACAACCCGAACTTCCCCGGAAAGCTCAGCTGCGGCGGCCTCGGCTACGACTCCGACACCGTCTGGGGCCGCAACACCGCCGTCCCCGCCTTCGAGCGCGGCATGCGCCGGGCCGCGGCGAACACCGGGGCCACCTATCTCGACAACTCGCGCCTCTTCCACGGACACGAGGTCTGCATGGAGGACCCCTGGGCCAGGGGCCTGTACATCGACCTCTCCAAGCCCGGCACCCCGGACGAGAACTCGGTCCGCCAGTCCTTCCACCCCAACGCCCGCGGCCACGCCGCCTTCGCCTCCTGCCTCACCCAGCTCTACGCCTCGGGCCTGCGCGAGGCCGGCTGTGCCGACGTCGACTCCGCCGGCACCCCGACGCTCTTCCCGCTCGCCTGGGACGACGCCTACCGCCCGCTGCGGAACGAGGCGACCGGCAACTGCGCCGACGTCAGCGGCTCCGCCAGCGCCAACGGGACCGCCGTCCTCGGCTGGGACTGCCACGGCGGCCGCAACCAAGGCTGGTGGTACGACTCCGCCCGCCGGACCCTCCACACCCAGCTCACCCAGGACCGGTGCGTCGACGTGCCAGGCGCCCGCTACCAGGCCGGTACGGCGCTGATCCTGTGGAACTGCTCCGGCGCGGGCAACCAGAGGTTCGTCCGCGACGGCGCCACCGTCCGCCCGGCCGCGGCCACCGGACTGTGCCTGACCCAGGCCGCGGTGAAGGAGCCGCTGCGGCTCCAGACCTGCAACGGCTCGGCGAACCAGCGGTTCGCCTGACAGGGCGGCACAGCGGACACACGACGTGGCCCCCGCCCCGGGCGGGGCGGGGGCCACGTCACCGTGCAGGACGGCCGGAGGCGCTCAGAGCGCCTTGAGGCTGGAGCGGGCCAGCTCGTACGCCGGGAGCATCTCGCGGTGCTCCTCGGTGTCCAGGCCGCCGAGGTGGACGATCACGGTCCCCTTCGGCGTGGAGACCGCGAACGCGCGCTCCTCCTTGGACTCGTCCATCAGCTCGTTGTGGACCGTGTAGGTCACCTCGACGGCGGACAGCGCCCCTGCCCGGGTCTCCTTGTAGACGACCTCGGAGGCGTTCTCCTCGGCCTTCACGAAGCCTTCGAGCGCGGGCCGGGCCGCGGACCCGTCCGCGGTCCAGACCCGCAGGTAGCCGATGTTCCCGGCCGGCTTCGCGTCGATCTCGCAGACCATGGTCGCCGGGCCCTGCCTGCCGAGCGCGGCGGAGAGCTCGTCGTCGCCGACCCGCACGGCCTTCGGCTTCCAGTCCGCGGCGAGGCCGAACGACACCGGAAGCGGGCAGGCGGTGCCGGGCCCGCCGAGCGAACCCCGCGCCGCGGCGCCGGCCGGCTCGGCGGACTCCGTCGGCCGCGGGGCGTTCGGCTCGCTGACCCGCAGCGGCTCCTGCTGCGTGCCGCAGCCGGTCAGCAACAGCCCGGCCGCCAGCAGGGCGGCCGGGACGACGGCGTGTCTCGGGCGTCCCACCGGGATCAGCCGAGACCCGGACCGCGGACCGGGATGTGCGTGAACGTCGGCTCGGGGGCCGGGTTCTGGAAGAAGTCGTTGCCCTTGTCGTCCACCACGACGAACGCCGGGAAGTCCTCCACCTCGATCTTCCAGACCGCCTCCATGCCGAGCTCCTCGTACTCGACGACCTCGACCTTCTTGATGCAGTCCTGCGCGAGGCGCGCCGCCGGGCCGCCGATCGAGCCCAGGTAGAAGCCGCCGTGGCTGCCGCACGCGTCGGTGACCTGCTTGCTGCGGTTGCCCTTGGCCAGCATGACCTTGGAGCCGCCCGCCGCCTGGAACTGCTCGACGTAGGAGTCCATCCGGCCGGCCGTCGTCGGGCCGAAGGAACCGGAGGCGTAGCCCTCGGGGGTCTTGGCCGGACCGGCGTAGTACACCGGGTGGTCCTTCAGGTACTGCGGCATCTCCTCGCCCGCGTCCAGCCGCTCCTTGATCTTGGCGTGCGCGATGTCGCGGGCCACCACCAGCGGGCCGGTCAGCGAGAGCCGGGTCTTCACCGGGTGCTTCGTCAGCTCGGCGAGGATCGCGTCCATCGGCTGGTTCAGGTCGATCTTCACGACGTCGCCGTCGGCGGCGAGGTGCTCGTCGGTGGTGTCCGGCAGGAAGCGGGCCGGGTCGGTCTCCAGCTGCTCCAGGAAGACGCCCTCGGCGGTGATCTTCGCGACGGCCTGGCGGTCGGCCGAGCAGGAGACGGCGATCGCGACGGGCAGGGAGGCGCCGTGGCGGGGCAGCCGGACCACGCGGACGTCGTGGCAGAAGTACTTGCCGCCGAACTGGGCGCCGATGCCGATCTTCTGCGTGAGCTCGAAGACCTTCTCCTCCAGCTCCTTGTCGCGGAAGCCGTGGCCGAGCTCCGAGCCCTCGGCGGGCAGCTCGTCCAGGTAGTGCGCGGAGGCGTACTTCGCGGTCTTGAGCGCGAACTCGGCGGAGGTGCCGCCGACGACGATCGCCAGGTGGTACGGCGGGCAGGCGGCCGTGCCGAGCGAGCGGATCTTCTCCTCCAGGAACTTCATCATGCTGCCCTCGTTGAGGACCGCCTTCGTCTCCTGGTAGAGGAAGGACTTGTTGGCCGAGCCGCCGCCCTTGGCCATGAAGAGGAACTTGTACGCGCCGCCGTCGGTCGCGTACAGCTCGATCTGCGCGGGCAGGTTCGAGCCGGTGTTCTTCTCCTCCCACATGGTCAGCGGGGCCATCTGCGAGTAGCGCAGGTTGAGCTTGGTGTAGGCGTCGTAGATGCCGTGGCTCAGCGCCTCCTCGTCACCGCCCCGGGTGAGCACGTTCTGTCCGCGCTTGCCCATGACGATCGCGGTGCCGGTGTCCTGGCACATGGGCAGGACACCGGCGGCGGCGATGTTCGCGTTCTTCAGCAGGTCGAGCGCGACGAACTTGTCGTTGCCCGACGCCTCCGGGTCGTCGATGATGCGGCGCAGCTGGGCCAGGTGGGCCGGGCGCAGGTAGTGCTGGATGTCGTGGACGGCCTCGGCGGCGAGCTGCCGCAGCGCCTCCGGCTCGACCTTGAGGAACGTACGGCCGTCGGCCTCGAAGGTGGAGACACCTTCGGAGGTCACCAGGCGGTAGGGCGTGGTGTCCTCTCCCAGGGGGAGCAGATCGGAGTACGCAAACTCTGGCATGGGGGCCATTCCTCACTCGGCAAGACGGCGCACCGCCTCCGTTGGCGGTGCGCCCTCCAGCGTAGAACGCGGCGGGGGCCCCGCTCCTGTGAGGTAAGGCTCACTTGCGGGAGCGGGGCCGTGACACCTCCTAGGAGGTGACCGTCGCCCGCAGGCGGAACGGGTTCGCCCACAGGGGGGACGTGCGGCGGGACTCGACGACCAGCTCCCAGACGCCGGCGGCGGGGGCGTCGTAGGTCCGGGTGCGCGGGTCGCAGCCGTATCCGTCGAGGTAGCCGTTGTAGCAGTAGATCGTTCCGGCGGCGGACCTCTCACCCGAGACGCCGGTCGGGCGGAACGCCCACCAGCGGGTCTGGCTGCCGTCGTCCAGGCCGTCCATCGACACCGTCAGGTTCTTGGCCCCGGCCGGCACGGCGACCGTGTAGTGCACGGTCCCGTTGCGGTGCACGGTGCCGGTGATCGCGAGCGGCTGTCCCGGCACCAGGGGCGTGGCGGCCTCGACCGCCAGCATCGTGGCGTGGTCGGCGGCCCGGGTGGCCTCGTCGTCGAAGGTCAGGACGGCGCTGTGGGTGCCCTGGGTGCCGGGCTTCGCCGTCACGTTCAGGACGGTCGGGACGCCCTTCGCCAGGGTCAGCGAGTCGGGCACGGTGAAGGTCCCGTCGTCTCCCTTGAGGCCGAGCGCGTACCGGACGGGCCCTTCGGCACCGTTCGTGCGCGTCACGGTCAGCTCGTACGTCCGCGCCTCGCCGACGGCCTGGCCGCCGGCGTCCGGGGCGCAGCTGTTGAAGAGGCCGCTGCCGGTGTGCGGGGTGGCGAGCTTGCCGGAGAGCGGGGTGCACACGGGCGCGGAGACGGTGAGGGCGGGTGCGGTGGCCTTGCCCTTCTCCAGCACCGACCAGGCCCGTGGGACGTCGAACTGGCCGCGGCCCTGGGCGACGGCGTCGGCCTTGCCGTTCCATCGCGCGCCGGTGTGGATCGCGGTCCGCAGCTCGGCGGGGGTGGCGCTCACCCCCGCCTGCCGGGCGGCGGAGACCAGCAGGGCGCCGGCCCCGGCGGCCTGCGGGGACGCCATCGAGGTGCCGTTCAGCATCGAGTAGCCGGGCGGCAGCCGGTAGCCGGTCTCGGGGACGTAGCTCGGCGCGATCCAGTCCGGGGTGGTGGAGACGGCCGCGCCCGGGGCGGTGATGTCGGGCTTGAAGCCGCCCTCCTCGCGGGGGCCGCGCGAGGAGAACGGGAAGATGTTCCGCTCGTCCTTGACCCGTGAGCCGTAGTTCGCCCACCAGGTTCCGGCGGACACGGCGGCGCCGACGCTGACCGCCTTGTCGGCCCCTGTCGGGTCGCCGACCGTGTTGGTGCCCGCGCCCGAGTTCCCGGCCGAGAGGAAGAGCTGGACGCCGGTCTGGTCGATCAGGCGGTTGTAGACGAGCGCGCGGGCGCTCTGGCCGTCGTTGAACTCCGGGCTCGATCCGATCGACATGTTGATCACGTCGACGCCGTACTTCGTGGCGAGGTCGATCATGCCGTCGGTGAGCGCGGCCGAGGAGCAGCCGGCGGCGTGGCAGGCCTTCATGGAGACGAGCTTGGCGCCGGGGGCCTGGCCGTCCATGGCACCGCCGTACATGCCGTTCGCGGCGGTGATGCCGGCGACGTGCGTGCCGTGGGCCTCGGTGATGATGTTGACGTTCACGCCGACGACGGTCGCGCTGATCACCTTCGTCTGGACCGTGAAGGGGATCCGCTCGTTGACCTCCGTGGCGGGGTCGTCCGTGCCCAGGTGCCCGATCTGGCGGCCGGCGCCGAACCGGCGGAGCAGTTCTTCGTCGGTGAAGTCGAAATCGCCGTCGGTGTCGACCCAGACCGCGTCGTCGGACGCGCGGTGCAGCACGCCCAGCTGCTTCTGCGTGCCGCCGGGCAGGGCGACGGCCTTGTAGGCGACCGCCAGCCCGGGGCTGTCCGGGGTGGTCCAGCGGTTGCCGCGGATGTCGGTGACCACGGGGCCGGTGTGGCGGTTGCCCATGAGGAACCAGCTGGAGTCGAAGAGCAGGTCGATGAAGTCGCGCGGGTCCGTGCCGGTGACGGTCTCGACCAGCTTGTCCTCGCCGGTGGTGGTCTTCGCGAGGGCGGGGTGCGTCGGGTCGACGCCGGTGTCCATCACGCCGATGGTGACGCCGCGGCCGTCGTACGTGGGGTGGTCCCGCTTGAACTCCACGGAGCCGGTCTCGCGGGTCGGCATGTACGGGTTGTCGTCCGGGGTGGCGGCGGACGGGGCCTCGGGGAGCTCGGCGGCGGGGGACACCGGCGGGTTCTTCCCGGTCCTGTCCCCGTCGACGCGGGTGTCCTCGACCTCCAGCAGTTCGTCGAGGTCGACGGCGACGACCTCGTCGAGGGCCGCCACCCGCTCGACGAGGGCGAAGGGGACGTTCGCCTTGAGGTAGCCGACGGAGGCCTCGCTGCGGACGGTCTCGACGCCGAGCCCGGCCAGAGCCCGTTCGGCGTCGGCGGTACGGCCGTCGGCGACGGCGATCAGCAGGGTCGCGTAGTCGGGCGTGGCACTTCGGGCGAGGGAGTGCCGGTGCTCGTACTGGGCGAGCAGCGCCCGGTCGTGGGAGCCGAGCCGGTCGGCGGGAGCGGGGCCCGCCTGGGCGGACGGGGCCACGCCGAGGGCGAGGGAGGCTGCCGCGAGCGCCATGGATACGGCGGTGGATATCGCGGTGGATCTGCGACGGGACATGCGTGTCCTTCCGGTGACCGGGAGAGCGAACGCCGGAAACGGTGCCACGCGTTCCGGTCGCCAACTCCGCTTCTGTGCTGGCGGTTTGGCGACTTGTCGCAAAGGCGACAGGGGCGGGGCGCGGTGGTGCGCAGGGGGGTGGGAGCCCCGGCCGCGGGAGTGTGCGGGGGCTCAGATCCAGTGGTGCTGGGCGGCGTGCCAGCCGAGCTGCAGCCGGCTCTGTGCCCCGGCCAGGGCGAGCAGCCGCCGGACCCGGCGCTGCACCGTGCGCATGCTGACGCCCAGCTGGGAGCCGATCGACTGGTCCGTGTAGCCGTTCAGGAGGAGCGTCAGGAGCTGCCGGTCGTCGCTCGTCAGGGGGCCGTCGACGGCCGAGGCGAGGGCGGCGGGGACCGGGAGCGCGGACTCCCACACCCGGTCGAAGATCCAGCCGAGTGCCTTCAGCAGGGCCGGCGAGTCGAGCAGGAGCGCGCGTGGCGGGGCGCCGTCGGGCGGGGTGGGGACGACGAGCGCCCTGGCGCGGTCGGCCAGGACGAGCTTCATCGGGACGTCGAAGGCGACCCGCATCTCCTCGCCGAGCGCGGACCAGTGGTGCAGCAGGAGCGGGGTGTCGGTGCCGTCGAGGTCGAGCGCGTCCCGCTCGTACACGACCCGGTAGCGCACCCCGGCCCGCATCGCCTCCCGCTGGCCGTTGTTGGCGCCGGCGGGCACGGCCACCACGGGGCCTGCGGCGAGGGCGAGGATCTCCCGCTGGGCGGAGCGCTGGATCGCGGTGTAGCGCGCGGCGATGTCATCGGTCCCTTCGGCGACCTCGACGCCCTCCGTACCGGCGGCGAGCGGGCCGCCGGGCGGGGCCGGTACGGACCGGGCGGCCAGCTGGGCGTCGCGGATCTCGTCGAGCCTGCGCAGCACGAGCGACCGGAACGCGGCCTGTCCGGCCGCGTCGGAGCCTTCCTCCATGTCGGATCACCCCACCCCATGAGGCGCGCTCACGCGCGGTGGTCACACCCTGGCAGACGGCGGGACCCGTCGATCGCGGGAGGCGCGGCGGATTTGCGCCGTGGCTCCAACCCGCCAGGGCCGCGCCGCGGGTGCGGGGGTCAGGGCAGCGGGGTGCGGTGCAGGGCGATGAGGAGGCGCCAGGTCCGGCCCGCGATCCGGTCGGGGGAGGCGTCGATCAGGCCGTGCAGCCAGTCGGCGAGCAGACCCGCGAAGGCCGCCGAGACCGCCGACGCGACCAGGTCCGGCTCGGGGGCGCCGGCCAGTTCCCGCTCGCGCCGGCTGTAGGCGCGCAGTTCGCGGTGGAGCAGGTCGCCGAGGGGGCCGCCGCCGCCCGGGCGCAGCAGGCCCCGGTAGAGCGGCGCGTGCGGGGCGAGTCCGGTGAAGAAGGCGGGCAGGGCGGGCGGCGGGACGGCCGGGTCGGGCGTGCCGCGCCAGGCGTGCAGGGCGTCGACCGCCTCGCGCACGACGTCGGCGCAGGCGTCGACGGCGAGCGCCTGGAGGTCGGGGTAGTGCAGGTAGAAGGTGGCGCGGCCGACCCCGGCCCGGCGCACCAGCGCGGCGACGCCGACCTCGTCGAGGGGGCGCGTGGCGCACTCCTCCAGGAGGGCGGCGCGGAGCTTGGCGCGGGTGCGGGCGGTGCGGGGATCCTCGGTCGGGCTGGTCACCCGGCCCACAGTACGGCGGCCAGGGCGAGGGTCCCGGGCAGGGCCTGGGCGAGCAGGATGCGGCGGTTGGCGGTCAGGCCGCCGTAGATCCCGGCGATCACCACGCAGGACAGGAAGAAGACCTGTACCTGCCGGCCGGTGGGGTCGGCGGCGATCAGGCCCCAGACCAGGCCGGCGGCGAGGAAGCCGTTGTAGAGGCCCTGGTTGGCGGCGAGGGGGGCCGTCCGGCGGGCGGTCTCCGCGTCGAAGCCGGAGAGTTCGCGCCCCGGTCGGCGCTCCCAGAGGAACATCTCCAGAACCAGGATGTAGGCGTGCAGGGCGGCGACGAGGCCGACGAGGACATGCGCAGTAATGGACACCTGTCCAGAATACATGGACAGGTGTCCGGGAACTTCGACCGATGGGTGAGGGGCGGCGTCGCGGGCCCGGGGGATCGCCCGGACAGGGCCCCAGAGGGTGTCTTGCCGATCTTGCCGGGCTCCCGGTGTCCTGAGACTCCGTCTCCGGCGTTGTCGTCGGTCGGCATGGCTCCGCCATGCCTCTCTCCTCCGCCTTGGATCCGAAGCCCCAGGACACCGCTCACTCGTCCGGCCTGATCGACAAGACACCCCCTA
>NZ_JBICYQ010000012.1:215578-323591 GCF_043201055.1 Streptomyces sp. NPDC048338 | reverse complement strand
TCGGCATGGCTCCGCCATGCCTCTCTCCTCCGCCTTGGATCCGAAGCCCCAGGACACCGCTCACTCGTCCGGCCTGATCGACAAGACACCCCCTAGTCGCGATCTATCGCGTTTCGCTAATCTGGGCTCGTGGACCTCGAAAAGCAGCCTCAGAAGCCGGTCGCCCCCGCCGAACCCGCCCCCGTCCCGCCCGGCGACGCCCTGAGGGCCTCGGACGCGGACCGGGACCGGATCGCGGACATCCTCCGGGACGCCCTCGCCGAGGGTCGGCTCGACGCCGAGGAACACTCGGACCGGATCGACGCCGTCTACCGCGCCAAGACCCTGGGGGAGCTGGAGCCGATCGTCCGGGACCTCCCGGCCGGGGCGCGGCCGCGCCAGGAGCCCGAGTCGGCGTACGCCTACGGTCCCGACGACGCCCCGGGTCCCTCCGACAACCTCGTCGCGATCTTCTCCAGCACCACCCGTAAGGGCCGTTGGCGGGTCGGCCGCCGGACCAACGCGTTCGCGCTCTTCGGCAACATCGAGATCGACCTGACCGAGGCGCTCTTCGCGCAGCGCCTGACCACGATCAACGCCACCTCGATCTTCGGGAACGTGGAGGTGCGGGTGCCGGAGAACATCAGCCTGCGCGGCAGCGGCACCGGGATCTTCGGCAACTTCGACGTCGTGACCCTGGAGGGCGCGGACCCGCAGGCCCCCGTCGTCGTGATCAACGGCTACTCGGTGTTCGGCAACGTCGAGGCCAAGCCCAAGCGGGGCAAGTGGATCACCGACCTCCAGAACCACGTCCAGAAGCAGCTGCGCAAGCACCTCGGCCACTGACGGCCGGAGGACGCGTCGGGCCGGCGGGGCGTGGTGCCGGTCGCCGGCCGTCCGGCGTGAACGCCCCGTCCGTCCCGCCGCGGGTGCCACGGTCACCGGCCGGACGCGAGGGGCGGGAGTGACCGGAATCCGTCGCCAGGGTTCCGCACTCCGGAACTCGGCGGCACGCAGTGCATAGGCGCGCGCACAGCGGGTAGGGCTTGCTGCATCGTCTCTCGCTCGCGAAGCCGTCGTCAGGAGTAGACCCGTGCTGCATCCGCCGCATCAGCCCCTCCAGGTCGCCGCCGTTCCTCCTCAGCGTGCCCCCGCGCGGGAGGACGAGGCGGGCCCCTGGCACACGGAGGCGGTGTGCCGCCGGGACGAGGCCGGACTGTTCTTCGCCCCGTCCAAGGAGCCGACCGCCTCCCGCCTGGCGCGTGAGGAGGCCGCCAAGCGGGTCTGTGCCCGCTGTCCCGTGATGGTCGAATGCCGGGAGCACGCCCTGCTCCAGCCGGAGCCGTACGGCGTGTGGGGCGGACTGACCGCGGCCGAGCGCCGCGTGGTGCTCGCCCGGCGCCGGCGGCGCGAGGTGGAGCTCAAGAAGGCGACGACGGAGCGGATCGCCGCGGCCGGCTGATCCGCCGGGTCTCCCGCCCCGTACGGAAAGGGGCGCCCCCACCGCACATGGGGGCGCCCCTTTCCGTCGGGCCGTCGGCGCGTCCGCGCCGCACGACCGCCGCGTGGTTACTTCGCGCGGTCGAAGTCGATCTTGCTGTACGCGCGCAGCTTCGACAGCCGGTGCGTGGAGTCGATCTGGCGGATCGTGCCGGACTTCGAGCGCATCACCAGCGAGGACGTGGTCGCGGTCTCGGAGCGGTAGCGGACGCCGCGCAGCAGCTCGCCGTCGGTGATGCCGGTCGCGACGAAGAACACGTTGTCGCCGCTGACCAGGTCGTTCGTGGAGAGAACGCGGTCCAGGTCGTGGCCCGCGTCGATCGCCTTCTGGCGCTCGGCCTCGTCCTTCGGCCACAGCTTGCCCTGGATGACACCGCCCAGGCACTTGATCGCGCAGGCCGAGATGATGCCCTCCGGAGTGCCGCCGATGCCGAGCAGCATGTCGACGCCGGTGCCCTCGCGGACGGCCATGATCGAGCCGGCGACGTCGCCGTCGGAGATGAACTTGATCCGGGCGCCGGTCTCGCGGATCTCCTTGACGATGCCCTCGTGGCGGGGGCGGTCCAGGATGACGACCGTGACGTCCTCGGGGGCCATGCCCTTGGCCTTGGCGACCCGGCGGATGTTGACCGACACCGGGGCGTTGATGTCGACGAAGTCGGCGGCCTCGGGGCCCGTGACCAGCTTGTCCATGTAGAAGACCGCGGACGGGTCGAACATCGTGCCCCGGTCCGCGGCGGCCAGGACGGCGATGGCGTTCGGCATGCCCTTGGCGTTGAGCGTGGTGCCGTCGATCGGGTCGACCGCGATGTCCACCTCGGCGCCGGTGCCGTCGCCGATGCGCTCCCCGTTGTAGAGCATGGGGGCTTCGTCCTTCTCGCCCTCGCCGATGACGACGACGCCGTTCATCGAGACGGTGGAGACGAGGGTCCGCATGGCGTTGACCGCCGCGCCGTCGGCACCGATCTTGTCGCCTCGGCCGACCCAGCGGCCGGCGGCCATGGCGGCTGCCTCGGTCACCCGGACCAGCTCCAGGGCGAGGTTGCGGTCGGGGGCCTCGGGGGAGACCTCGAGCTCGGACGGCAGATGATGCTCGGTCATCGGAGCGCACCTTTCTGTACGGCGACGGCCGGAAGTGAAGAGGGTCCTGCGACTCTATCGGTACGTCGACAATTTGAGCAGAGGGGCCCACGTATGAGCACAACACCATGATGCGACCATGGGGGCGTGGCAGGTATGCGAGGCAGGCAGACGGTACGCGGGATGTTCCAGTCCCTGGCGGTGATCATGATCGCCGCGGGCGTGATGTATCTCTTCATCCCGCACGACGAGACGGCGGCTCCGGTCAAGGCCAAGGACTACCGGGTCGAGCTCCTGACGGCCCAGCGGGCGGCGCCGTATCCGGTGCTCGCCCCGGAGGGCCTGGGCGAGGACTGGAGGGCCACGGTCGTCTCGTACAAGCGCGACCAGGACAACGCCTGGCAGCTGGGCTTCCTGGACCCGGACACCCAGTACGTCTCGCTGCACCAGTCGACGGCGGCGCCCAAGGAGTTCGTCCCCGAGGTCACGCAGCAGGCCGAGAACTCCGGCCGGACGCAGACGGTGGCCGGTCAGGTCTGGCAGCGCTGGGAGGGTCCGAAGTACGACGCCCTCGTGCGCACGGACGGCAAGGCGACGACCGTGGTCACGGGCACGGCCTCGTTCGACCGCCTGGCGGAGATGGCCGGCGCGCTCCAGTCGAAGAAGGCGTGACCCCGCGCCGCACGGGACGGCGTGACCGCCCGCCGGCCGCGTGAGCGGTGCGGGTGGACGAACGGCACGGTGGGTGAAAGAGACGGAGCCCCCGGGCGCGATGCGCTCGGGGGCTCCGTCGTGTCCTGGCGCGCGAGGCGTCAGGCCGTGACGACTCAGACGGTGGTGACGACGTCGTCGTAGTCCAGGCGCGGGGAGCGCGGGAACCAGGCGTCCTCGCCGGGCTTGCCGATGTTGACGACCATCAGCGGGGTGTGGTCGGCGTCCAGGAACTCCTTCTGGAGGCCCGCGAAGTCGAGACCGGTCATCGGGCCGGCGGCCAGGCCGGCGGCGCGGACGCCGATGATGAAGTACGCGGCCTGGAGGGCGGCGTTCAGCAGCGCCGAGCCCTCGCGGACCGGGCGCTCGGCGAAGAACATGTCCTTGGCCTGCGGGAAGTGCGGGAGCAGGGCCGGGAGCTCCTCGTGGAACTCGTTGTCGGCGGACAGGATCGCGACCAGCGGGGCGGCGGCGGTCTTGGGCTGGTTGCCCTCGGCCATGTGCTTGACCAGGCGCTCACGGGCCTCGGGGGAGCGGACCAGGGTGATGCGCAGCGGCGTCTGGTTGAAGGCGGTCGGGCCGAACTTCACGAGGTCGTAGATCGCCTGGACCTGCTCGTCGGTCACCGGCTCGTCGGAGAACGTGTTGGCGGTGCGGGCCTCGCGGAAGAGGAGGTCCTGGGCGGCGGGGTCAAGAACGAGAGACATGCTGCGTACCTTCCGGACAAGCAGGGGGTGTTCGAGCGATGTCCCCGACGGTACGCCCCGGATAGGTTAATTTTCAACTAACTAATGCGGATAGTGATCCGGTTCACAGGCTCCAGGGTACTCCTCCGTCCGGAGCCGGCCGACCCGGCCACTGCCGCCGCGATCTACGCCTCCCCGTCCGTCCCGGCCTTCTCCTCCGCCGCGAGCGAGGCGTCCAGGCGGGCCCTGGCCCCCTCCAGCCAGCGCCGGCACACCTTCGCCAGCTCCTCCCCGCGCTCCCAGAGCGCCAGGGACTCCTCCAGGGACGTCCCGCCCGCCTCGAGGCGCCGTACGACCTCGATCAGCTCGTCCCGTGCCTGCTCGTACCCGAGCGCGGCCTCTTCCGTCGTGCCTGCCATGGCTGTCACCCTCCGTGTGGGATCCGATGTCCGGGGTCGGACTGTGTGGGTCGGACTGTGTCCGGGTCGTCTGTGTGGGCGGACTCTGTGTGGGCGGACTTCCTACGGGACAGGGGCCGCCGGTCACGAGGCGTCGCGGATCACGAACCGTCGACGCGGCGCACCGGGAACTCGCCCGCCGCGACGCGGGCCCTCAGCTCCTCGCCCGCCGCGACCTCCTCCGGGTCCCGGACGACCGTGCCGTCGGCGCGCTGGAGCACGGCGTACCCGCGTTCCATGGTCGCCGCCGGCGAGAGCGCCCGGACCCGCGCCCGGGTGTGGGACAGTTCCGAGTCGGCCCGGTCGAGCAGGTGCCGCAGGGTCCGGCGGCTCCGCGCGAGCACCGCGTCGAGCTCCTCCTCGCGTACCTCGACCATCCGCTGCGGATGCTCCATGACCGGCCGCGCCAGCGCGTGCGCGAGACCGCGCTCCTCGCGCTCCAGCAGCCCCCGCACGCTCCGCAGCGCCCGGTCGCGCAGCCCCTGCACCCGGTCCAGCTCCTCGCCGACGTCCGGGACCACCTTCTTGGCCGCGTCGGTCGGGGTGGAGGCCCGCAGGTCGGCGACCAGGTCGAGGAGGGGCGAGTCGGGTTCGTGGCCGATCGCGGAGACCAGCGGAGTGCGGCACTCGGCGACGGCCCGGACGAGCTGCTCGTCCGAGAACGGCAGCAGATCCTCCACGCTGCCGCCGCCCCGGGCCACGATGATCACGTCGACCTCGTCGTGGGCGTCCAGCTCCTTCACGGCCTGCACGACCTGAGGGACGGCCTTCACCCCCTGCACGGCCACGTTGCGCACCTCGAAGCGGACGGCCGGCCAGCGGCGCCGGGCGTTCTCCAGGACGTCCCGCTCGGCGGCGGACGCCCGTCCGCAGACGAGGCCGACGAGCTGGGGGAGGAAGGGCAGCGGCTTCTTGCGGTCGAGGGCGAACAGGCCCTCGGCGCCCAGGCTCCGCTTCAGCTGTTCGAGCCGGGCGAGGAGCTCGCCGATGCCCACCGGCTTGATCTCCACGGCCCGCAGGGAGAGCTGCCCGCGCGGCGCGTACCACTCGGGCTTCGCGTGCACGACGACCCTCGCGCCCTCGGAGACGACGTCGGCCACGGCGTCGAAGACCTGGCGGTAGCAGGTGACGCCGATGGAGATGTCGTACGAGGGGTCGCGCAGGGTCAGGAACACCACTCCGGCCCCCGGCCGCCGGGAGAGCTGCGTGATCTGCCCCTCGACCCACACGGCCCCGAGCCGGTCGATCCACCCCCCGATGAGCCGGGAGACCTCACCTACGGGCAGCGGCGCTTCTGCGGACGTGTTGAGACCCATGCGCCGAGACTAGCGGCGACCACGGACATGTCACGGCGCCCGCGGGCGCGCGGCCCGTCCGCCGTTCACTCCCGGTGAGCCGCGCCCTGCACCGCGAGGACCACCATCCCCACGCCCAGCCAGATCACGCCCACCAGCTGCGCCGACACCGACGCCTCCACGATGACCGCCACCAGGATCCCCGCCCCCACCACCGGCGCCACCACGTGCCGCCACCACCGCGGCGGCCCCTCCATCCGCCGCACCGCGAACCAGCCCACCACGCTCGCGTGCAGCAGGACGAAGGCCGTCAGCGCCCCGACGTCCACCACCGACACCAGGTGGTCGAGTCCGTCGTCCCGCCGCGCCGCCCACACCGCCGCCACCATCGTCGCCGCGGCCGCCAGCAGCAGCGCCACCCGCGGCACCCCGGAGTCGGTCCGGGCCAGCACATGCGGCAGCCGCCGGTCCCGCGCCATCGCGAAGAGCAGCCGGCCGGCCGCCGCCTGCCCCGCCAGTGCCGCGAAGGCCGCGCCGATCGCCTTGCTCGCCGCCACCAGGTCGTGCAGCCAGGTCCCGACGGACGCGTCCACCGCGTCGTAGAACGCCGAGCCCTGCTTCGCCGGCTCGGCCGCCAGCTCGGCCGACGACACCGGTCCGAGGAGCGCCACCAGGTAGGTCTGGGTCACGAACAGCACGCCCGCGAGCGCCAGGCAGAACAGCACCGCGCGGGCCACCTTCTCCGAGCCCCCCGTCACCTCCTCCGCGAAGGAGGCGATCGCGTCGAAGCCCAGGTACGACAGGACCGCCACCGACACCGCGGCCAGCACCGACGAGAAGGAGAACATCGTGTCGCCGGTCAGCGGCGACCACCAGTCGCGCCGGGCCCCGTCCTCGGCCAGCGCCGTCACCGCCGACGCCACGAAGACCAGCAGCACCACGATCTCCAGGGCGAGCACCACGAAACCCACCCGTGCCGCCGCCCGCACGCCCCACAGGTTCAGCAGGGTCGTGACCACCACGGCGATCCCGGTCCACACCCACCGGTCCACCTCCGGGACCAGCGCCTCCATCGCGATGCCGGCGAAGAGGTAGGCCACGGCCGGGATCAGCAGGTAGTCGAGCATCACCATCCAGCCGGCGATGAACCCCGGGCCCTCGCCCAGCCCCTTGCGGGCGTACGTGAAGACGGAACCGGCCTGCGGGGCGACGCGCACCATCTGCGCGTAGCTGAAGGCGGTGAAGCCCATGGCGACCGTCGCCACCAGGTACACCAGCGCCACCGCGCCGTGCGACTTCGCGTCCAGGGTGCCGAAGACGCCGACCGGGGCCATGGGCGCGATGAAGAGCAGCCCGTAGACGACAAGGTCGCGGAACCCGAGATTCCGACGCAGTCCGGTGTGCGCTGGCACCTGTGCTTCCTCGGCCATGCGCCCAGTCTCGGCCACGGTTCCGATCACGCCGCGGCGACGCGGCCGGGGACGGGGCGGACGATGCGGCCGCCTTTCCGCGCGGCCTTACGATGGGACGCATGACTGCTACGCCCGCGCCCAACCGCCCCAAGCGTGTCCTGCTCGCCGCTCCCCGTGGTTACTGCGCGGGCGTCGACCGTGCCGTGATCGCCGTCGAGAAGGCCCTGGAGCAGTACGGGTCGCCGATCTACGTCCGCCACGAGATCGTGCACAACAAGTACGTCGTGCAGACCCTGGAGCGGAAGGGCGCCATCTTCGTCGACCAGGCGACCGAGGTGCCGCCGGGCAACATCGTCATGTTCTCCGCGCACGGCGTGGCACCGACCGTCCACGAGGAGGCCCGCCAGGGCCGGCTCGCCACGATCGACGCCACCTGCCCGCTGGTCACCAAGGTCCACAAGGAGGCCGTCCGGTACGCCGACGCGGACTTCGACATCCTGCTGATCGGCCACGAGGGCCACGAGGAGGTCATCGGCACCTCCGGCGAGGCCCCCGACCACATCCAGCTCGTCGACGGCCCCGAGGACGTGGCCAAGGTCGAGGTCCGCGACCCGTCCAAGGTCGTCTGGCTCTCCCAGACCACGCTCTCGGTCGACGAGACCATGGAGACGGTGGACGCGCTGCAGGCGAAGTTCCCGCAGCTCATCTCCCCGCCGTCGAGCGACATCTGCTACGCCACCCAGAACCGGCAGACCGCCATCAAGGAGCTCGCCGGCCAGGCGGACCTGGTGATCGTCGTCGGCTCGAAGAACTCCTCGAACTCCATCCGGATGGTCGAGGTCGCCAAGCAGGCCGGCGTGCCGGCCGCGTACCTGGTCGACTTCGCCAGCGAGATCGACGAGACCTGGCTGGAGGGCGTCTCCACCATCGGCCTGTCCTCGGGTGCCTCCGTGCCGGACGTCCTCGTCGAGGAGGTCCTGGCCTGGCTCTCCGAGCGCGGCTACGCCGACGTGGAGATCGTCAAGACGGCCGACGAGTCGCTGACCTTCTCGCTGCCCAAGGAGCTCCGCAACAAGGACCTGCGGGCCGAGGCCGAGGCGCTCCTGCGGGACCGCGCCGGCCAGGAGTAGTCCCGCGCCGCCGGGCGGGAGCGGCCCCGTACCGGCGGACCACCCCGCGGCCGCCGGCCGTTCCGCGGGCCGCCGGCGGCGGGCCGACCGGATCCGCCGGGCCCGTGAACGGGGCACACCCGCAAGTGGGACGTCGGGCGGTAACTCCCGCCGTCAGCCCCTAACGTGGGGTCCATGAACGTCTTCGGAGTGGACATCGGCGGCTCGGGCATCAAGGGCGCTCCCGTGGATCTGGAGCGCGGAGATCTGGCCGAGCCGCGCCACAAGGTACTGACCCCGCACCCCGCCACACCCGACGACGTGGCGGGGTGCGTCGCGGAGGTGGTGGCGAACTTCGGCTGGTCGGGTCCCGTCGGGGTGACCTTCCCCGGCGTCGTCACCGGCTCCACGATCCGCACGGCCGCCAACGTCGACAAGTCCTGGGTGGGCGTCGACGCGGGCAAGCTGCTCTCCGACCGTCTCGGGGGCCTGCCCGTGACCGTCCTGAACGACGCGGACGCGGCCGGCGTCGCCGAGATGACCTTCGGCGCGGGCCGGGGCCGCAAGGGCACCGTCATCCTGCTGACCCTGGGCACGGGCATCGGCTCGGCGCTCTTCGTCGACGGCCGGCTGGTCCCGAACACGGAGCTGGGCCACCTGGAGCTGAAGGGCCACGACGCGGAGAAGCGCGCCTCGACGAAGGCCAAGGAGGACGAAGACCTCAGCTGGGAGCACTGGGCGACGAAGCGCCTGCAGAAGTACCTCGACCACGTGGAGATGCTGTTCTCGCCGGAGCTGTTCATCATCGGCGGCGGCGTGAGCCGGAAGGCGGACAAGTTCCTTCCGCTGCTCGAGGACATCAAGGCGGAGATCGTCCCGGCGGAACTGGAGAACAACGCGGGAATCGTCGGCGCGGCGATGGCGGCCGCGGAGCGCTGAGCGCCGGAGGGCCGCGCTGCCGGACCCCGGGCGGCTTGCGTGCGGGGCTCCGGGCCGGCCCCGTACGCCTGCGACTACGGGGCGGGGCGCCGGGGTCCGGCACCCGCCCCGGACTTGGCCCCGGGCTTTGGTCCGGATTTCGCGCCGGACTTGGCTCCGGACCTGAGTCTCGGCCTCGCCCCGGCCGGCGCGCTCGCGCGTGCGACCCCGGCGGCCCGCTGCCGGCGGCCCATGTCCCGTACCTTCCGGACGCAGGTGATCAGTCCGGCGACGAGGGTGCCGCCGTACAGCCACCCGGCGTGCACCGCGAGTGCGGTGACCAGGGCCATGGCCTGTCCGCCGATGCCGCCGGATCCCCCGGAGATGGGGACCACGCCGACCGCGAAGGCGATGGGCACGCTGATCGGGGCCGTGACCAGGTCGGCGGTGCGGACCCACAGCGCGGTCAGCGCGCTGACCGGCAGGAACAGCAGGCCGAAGACGACCGGCGACCCGTCGAACAGGAGCCAGTCGAGGAAGCCGATCACCAGCATGGCGGCCGACGCGAACAGCCCGGCGCCGAGGCCGGTCAGCCGGGGGTTGGGCAGCCGTCTCAGGGCCACGACGACGGGCGGTGCGGGCCGGCGCACCGGCGCCCCCACCGGTTCGACCCGGACCCGGCCCGGGCCCTGCGCGGCGCCGGGGTCGACACGGTAGACGGCGGCACCCTCGACGAGCGCGCCCGGCGGCGTGAGGGGCGTTTGCGGCCGTCGGCGGCCTTGCGGCTGACTTGTCCTGTGCTGCTCCACTCCACCAACGTAGGTCGGGAGGGGCCGGGTCACCGTCACGGGACACGCCCTTTGGGTGACGTTGCCGCCGAGTTCGACCGAAGGTCGCCGTCGCAGGCCGGTTCCGCACGCCCGTAAACTGGGGGATCGGCCCATCATCCGTACGCCCCACCCCGCCTCCACACCGCTAGGGAAGTCGCCAACGTGTCGCTCACGATCGGAATCGTCGGTCTGCCGAATGTCGGCAAGTCGACCCTGTTCAACGCCCTGACCAAGAACGACGTGCTGGCGGCCAACTACCCGTTCGCCACGATCGAGCCCAACGTCGGCGTGGTCGGTGTCCCCGACCCCCGCCTCGGCAAGCTCGCCGAGGTCTTCGCCTCCCAGCGGCAGCTGCCGGCCACGGTCGACTTCGTCGACATCGCGGGCATCGTCCGCGGCGCGAGCGAGGGCGAGGGCCTGGGCAACAAGTTCCTCGCGAACATCCGTGAGTCCGACGCGATCTGCCAGGTCATCCGTGCGTTCAAGGACGAGAACGTCGTGCACGTCGACGGCAAGGTCTCGCCCAAGGACGACATCGAGACGATCAACACCGAGCTGATCCTCGCCGACCTGCAGACGATCGAGAAGGTCCTGCCGCGTCTGGCGAAGGAAGCGCGGATCAAGAAGGACGTGGCCCCGAAGGTCGCGGCCGTCGAGGCGGCGAAGGAGATCCTGGAGCGCGGCGACACCCTCTTCTCGCAGGGCATCCTCCAGGGCTCTGACAAGGCCGAGCTGCTGCACGACCTGCACCTGCTGACCACGAAGCCGTTCCTCTACGTCTTCAACGTGGACGAGGACGAGCTGACGGACGACACCTTCAAGGACGAGCAGCGCGCGCTGGTCGCCCCGGCCGAGGCGATCTTCCTCAACGCCAAGCTGGAGCAGGACCTGGCCGAGCTCGACGAGGAGGACGCCATGGAGCTCCTCCAGTCCGTCGGCGCCGAGGAGCCGGGCCTCGCGACCCTGGCCCGCGTCGGCTTCGACACCCTGGGCCTCCAGACCTACCTCACGGCAGGCCCGAAGGAGGCCCGCGCCTGGACGATCAAGAAGGGCGCGACGGCTCCCGAGGCGGCCGGTGTGATCCACACCGACTTCCAGAAGGGCTTCATCAAGGCCGAGGTCATCTCCTACGCCGACCTGATCGAGACGGGCTCGGTCGCCGAGGCCCGCGCGGCCGGCAAGGCCCGCATGGAGGGCAAGGAGTACGTCATGCAGGACGGCGACGTGGTGGAGTTCCGCTTCAACGTGTAGTCACCTCGTTGCTGCACGTTAGATGATTTCGTCGAACGTGCAGGTCAGAAGGGGTCGGACTCTGGCGAGTCCGACCCCTTCTGCATTCCCGTGATGACTTGGTGCTGACATTTCAGCTGTTTCGGGGCGGCGTGAGCTTGTCGAGGTCCAGGCTGACCTCGAAGGGCACTGGGCGCTGGAGGGTGCCCCGGAAGATCCCGGCGGGCGCGTAGGCGCCGGTGGGTTCGTCGAGCTCGTAGACGTGGACGACGGGTGCCCCGTCCTCGTCCTCGATGCACCAGTAGTGCGGGATGCCGGCCTCCGCGTACTTCCGGAGCTTGACCGTGCGATCGCGATGGGCGGACTCGGGTGACACCGCCTCTACGACGAGCTTCACGTCCTCCGGGGCGTACCAGGTGCGGTCGGGGTCATAGGGCAGGTTCGTCAGCAAGAGGTCTGGCTCGGGGCGGTTGCGGGCATCGAGGCGGATCGTCATCTCGCGCTCAACCTCGAAGCCGGGGGGCGCCTGCGCCATGAGGGTGGTAGTCAAGGCGGTGACGAGGCGGCCATGCCAGGCCCGCTGGGGCGACATCATGAAGACGAGGGCTCCGTCGATCAGCTCGGTATGGCGGGGTGCCTCGGGGAGGCGGTCGAGGTCCTCCGCGAACCAGCCCTCCGCGCGCGGCGGGCGCATCCAGTCGGGCAGTGCGGTCATGGCTTCACGGTACGGCAATGGCCACGTCAGGTGAGGTGCTCTTGGGCGTCTGGTTCGCACGCTTCGCCGGCTGCGGCAAATGCCGCTGACGCGGGACTGGAGCTCCGGCCAGGTGCGCGTCATGGACGCTGTCGAGCAGGCAAGGCGTGAAGAGTTCTTGCGCCGCGAAGGCGAGTTCGCCTGCCTGTGACGAGACAGTCGCGCTCGTCGATGATCCGGTTGATCTCGCACTCTTCCCACTCCTGGTACTTGGGCAGCACCTCGAAGGCCGGCCAAGTCCGCTGCGATCGACGAGAGTGGCTTCGGGGATGCGGGGCCGTCAACGCCCGGCGTTCACCCTGGAGGCGTGGGCGTGACCCGGCGGGTGGCGGAGCGCAGCGCGAAGGCCATCACTACTTCGAATACGCCGAGCAGGACGAGCCAGAGTCCCAACAGTCGTGTCAGGGCGACCGCAGAGTCCACCGGGAAGGAGAGCACGACGATTCCGGCGACGGTGCCGAGGGTGCCCAGGCCGAAGAGCAGGCCGCGATGCACGAGCGCGCGGTCGGCGATCGCGACGTACGCCGTGAGCACTCCGGTCAGCAGCCAGAACACCCCGACGATCAGGGACAGCGCGGCGATGGTCTGCATCGGATGACGCAGCACCAGGACGCCCGCCAGGAACGCCAGTACGGCGATCAGGACGCCCGCCAGTCTGCTGCCGCCCCGGTCGCTGCTGTGCGAGAAGGCCGCGACGAAACGGAAGCCACCCGCCACCAGGAGCTGCAGACCGATGATCACGGCGAGGATGTGCAGCGTCTCGTCGGGCCATACGAGCACCAGGATGCCTGGGATCAGTGTCGCAAGGGCGATGCCGAGTGCCCAGTGCCATGAGCTTCCGAGCTGCTTGAGGGCGTCCTCGGGGTCCTTTTGCGTGTACTGCGGTGCCGCGTCGGGGGAAACGGTCATCACGGCCTCCTGGGCTAGCCGAGCGGCCCGCGGGGGCACCTTGAAGCCGCCGGACATGCCTTGCTTGATTTTTAGGCTATTTTAGGTCGTTATGGTATTGATTGCTGATTCGGCGGGTGCTCCCATGTGATGAGGTCGAGGGTGGGGTGCCGGGACTCCTTCAGGGCCCCTGGCCGCTGTCGGCCGAGGGCGGCGGCGAAGACATCGCTGCTGAGCTGCGCAGTCACCTCGACTCCGTCGAGACCCCCGTAGGCCGGTTCGCGCACAGTCCGCAGGACGCTCGTGAAAAATCCGTCGGCACCCAACGCACGCCAGCGGAGGAATGTCTGGTCAGGGCTTTGTGTGCGGTTCCGCCGCAGGTCGGGATCGGATCGCAGACATTCTGCTTCAACGTCTGATCGGACCAGCAGAGGCGCCCTGACCCGCGAGAACGTGGGTCAGGGCGTCTTGCTGTCCGCGGCGGTCCGCAGAACTCGGGCCCGCGGCCCGAGGATGGTGGTCGGGGCGCTGATCGAACGACAGCCGGATAACCATCTCCTGCGAACTGGCCTCCTGGGATAGCGTGTTCGTTCATGTCTGCAACGGGGAGGCGGCAGTGAGCGGACTCGCACCGGAGCTGAAGTTCATCGCGGAGGGGATGATCCGGGGCTCGATGGGCCTGATCGAATCCATGCGCGGGGCCAGGGACACGGCCATCGCCCTGGGGCACGAGCTGGCCCGACAGCACGGGATGGCGGGAGACGACGACGCCGGGCGAGCGTTTGCCAAGGTGTACGTGTCGGCCGCGTCCGCGACCTTGGACAAGCTGGGGTTCAGCTCCTACGTCCTGGGTGAGACGAGCCGCGGGTTGATGCGCAACGCTCGCGAGTTCATGGCCGAGGAGAGTCGGCAGGTCGCGGCGTTCCTGGGGAAACAGGCCGACCTCACCGTAGGTATGGGCGATCCAGGGGCCGACTGCACGGAGAACTACCTCGGCCTCGGACAGGAGCTTCCTGAGGTGGTCGGCGAAACCGCCTGGTACGACAAGTACGCTCCGGCGGGGCGGAGCGACCGATTCCGGGGCTCGACCGAGAAGATCCGCGATGTCGCCACGTCCTGGCGGCATGCGGGATCGCTCATGCAGCGGTTCCTGGAAGACGCGCAGACCTATGCCCTGACCGCGAGCAAGGCGCACTCCGGCGAGGCGGCCGAGTCCTTCCAGACGTACGTCAAGTACTGCGTCGGAATGACATGTCCTCCTGCGAAAGCGCAGGAGGACGAACCGCTGGTGACCAACCTCGTGGCCGCCTGCAATCAGATCGCCAAGGCATGCGATCGGTACGCCGAGCACGTGGAAGCGGCCAAGGAGAAGATCCGCCACCACCAGAACGACCCGTTCACGGTGGACATGCCGTGGGACCAGCCGATGTTCGGCGCCAACGGGTACGACGGCGGCCTGCATGACGCGGTGCTCAGTGACTCCTGGATACGCGATCTGGGACAGGTGGCGCACGCGCTCGACTCTTCGTCCGGCCGGGTCACGTTGCCGACCCCGGAGGGCCCCTCGGCCCCCGGACTCCCGGGGATGCCCTTCCTGCCCCCGCTCATACGCGTGCCCGTTCCCGGGCCGATCAGACTCGCCTCGTACGCGGGTGCGCCCACGCTCCTTCCCGCGGTCAATCCCGTCGACCCGGGGATCCCCTTCGCGGATCCGATTCCGCCGGTCCCTGGCACCACGCGCCTGCTGACCGTCCCGGAGCAACAGCAGTTTCGTACCTGGATGAACTCCCTCAGGCCCGGTGGGCTGGCCGGAGGCGGCGGCCCGACCGACCCGGACAACGCGTACCAGCTCCGTATCGCCGGGTATCCCGAGCGGGAAGTGCCGCTGGCCGGGAAGAATCGGGGGTTGATGGTGGACGGCATCCGGCCGGTCGACGGGCACCTGGTCGAGGCGAAGCACGTTCGGGATCCGGACTGCAAGAAGAAGAGCTTCCGCTCCCTCGACCGCGTGGAGGAGACGCTGACCAAGCCGGTCAAGGTGAACGACAAGGGAAAGATCGCTTGGGACCCTGTCGTCGACGCCATGTACGCGGGTGACGAGAAGGAACTCGTCCGCTACAAGCAAGCCATGGCGAACCCCGCGAACGGTGAGATCAAGGGCCTGGAGATCGTCACGAACGGCAAGGACAACGCCGCGTACTGGCAGTCCATGATGGCGATGACGGGCACGCCCGGTTCGACGCGATACGTGCCCTGAGACAGAGGAAGACTGTGTCTGCTGAACGGAACATCCGAACCAACTTCGCCTTCTACCCGCCTCAAGGCGACGGCGGAGCGTGGGATGCCACCCTTGAGTCCCTGGAGCGGGCTCTGAGACAGGGCTTCCCCGAGCCCACCGTGGAACACCGGATTTCCGGTATCCATAGCATGACCGTCCTTGATTTCGAGATCGAGCTGGCCCCCGACGTATGGATCGACGGCACCGCGGCGATGACCGACCTCGACTATGCCTACATCACCCTGACCGACGTGACCGCTGGTGAAGCCGCCGTCTTCGCCCGATGGCTCCGTGACTCCTTCGTCCCCGCACCGAACCTCGTCCGGTTCGGGAGCAGTCTCGCCATGGCCAACGGCGAGCAGGACCCGTGGCCCCTGCCGGTCGAGGGCGGCGAAGAGGAGATCGCTACGGAGCTTCGGAGGCACCTCGACTCCGTCGAGTGAGTCCGCAGGCAGTCCGCAGGACACCCGTAGGCGGCCGCCGGAGGTCAACGCATGCCAACGGAGAAATGGCTGGTCAGGGCGCCAAGGGGAGCTCCAGCGCAGGTCACGATCGGCCATCAGGCGTTCCGCTTCAACGTGTAGCCGTACGCATACTGCGCGTGAGGTGTTGAGTCGAACGTGCAACTCAGAAGGGGTCGGGCTCTGTCGAGTCCGACCCCTTCGTCGTCAGCGTGCTGGATGGGTGCTGGATATTCTGACGCGCGGTCAGAGGCAATCAGGTGTCGTGAACGGTGGATCGGTGTCCCACGTGAACGACCCAGACCACCAGTTCCCCGTTGTCGATCGTGTAGACGACGCGGTAGTCGCCGACTCGCAGTCGGCGGCGGTCCGGCTGGGACACGAGTGCGGTGGTGTTGAAGCCGAGAGGATCGCTTTCCAGCTCGGTCAGCCTGGCCAGGATGCGAAGCGCCATGTCGCGGGGGGTCTTGCGAAGCTCGGCCTGTGCCTCGGGTCGGAAGACGGTTCGGTACTCACTCACCGCGCGCCAGCGTCTCCCTCATGATGTCCTCGATCGGAATGCCGGGCGCCGGGTTGGCCATGCGCTCGTCGATGATCCGATTGATTTCGCGCTCTTCCCACTCCTGGTACTTGCGCAGGACTTCGATGGAGACGACGGCGGCGACTTCCTTGCCTCGGCGTGTGATCACCGTGGGTACGTCGTCGCGGTCCGCGCGCTCCACGACCTCGGCGAGATGGGCGCGCACATCGCGGATGGACTCTATGGGCAGCGGCTGCGTCATGCGCTCAAGTGTACCGAGTGTCCCATGTGTACACAACGGGGGTGGGTGCGTGACCCTTCTGGACGGCGTCGGCGCACGACCAGTGGGAGGAGCTGGGCGTCGAGTGGACGGCGCGATGGGGCTCGAACGGGGCCGGGGTGCTCTGTCCGATGTGGGACATCGGCACCGTGAGCGGCGATGGAGCGCCCGAGCTGGACTTCGCCCGGATGTCGGTCGAGTTCGCCGGCGCCCTCTCACCCGGGGATCGCGCTCCGGTACGCCTTCTGCCCCTGACCCCGGAGCGGTGGAGGCACCTCGCGCCGGGAGACCTGATCACGATGTACGAGACCTCGGTGGCCGGCCGGACGGCACAGGTTCTCAGCCGCTTCGGGGCGGTGTGAGCTTGTCGAGGTCCAGGCTGATCTCGAAGGGGACCGGGCGCTGGAGGGTGCCCCGGAAGATGCCGGCGGGCGCGTAGGCGCCGGTGGGTTCGTCGAGCTCGTAGACGTGGACGACGGGCGCGCCGTCCTCGTCCTCGATGCACCAGTAGTGCGGGATGCCGGCCTCGGCGTACTTCCGGAGCTTGACCGTGCGGTCCCGGTGGGCGGACTCGGGGGAGGCGACCTCGATGACGAGGTGCACGTCCTCGGGGGCGAACCAGGTCCGGTCGCCGTCGAAGTCGGCCGTCGTCACCAGCAGGTCCGGCTCGGGGCGGTTGCGCTGATCGAGTTTGATGGTCATCTCGCGGCCGACTCTGGTGTCCGCGGGCGCCTGCTCCATCAGGGTGACGGTGAGCATCGTGACGAGGTGGCCGTGCCACCACCGCTGGGGGACATCATGAAGACGAGGGCTCCGTCGATGAGCTCGGTGTGGCGGGGTGCCTCGGGGAGGCGGTCGAGGTCCGCCGCGAACCAGCCCTCCGCGCGCGGCGGGCGCATCCAGTCGGGCAGTGCGGTCATGGAACGACCCTAGCGATTCCGCGGGTTCGAAGGGGTTCGGTGGACGGCGCCCGTACCGAACCGGATTCGGTGTTCTCGTGGGTCGGAGCGGGCGCGGTGGGAGGATGCGGGGAGGGTCGGCGAGGGGCGTGAACGTGGGGCGTGGCGAGCGGGACGTGGTCGCGAGGGGAGCGCGGCTGGACGAGGCGGCGCGAGCGCTGGTCGACGACCACGGCAGGGCGGTCCAGGCGGTACGGACGGCCCTGAAGCCGCTCCTCGACGAGATGGTGCGGCAAGAGCTCGACGTCATCCCCGTCGCCCGGCTCCAGGACGTGACCGAGGGGCGGCTCCGGCTCGGGAGCGTCGAGGAGGGCGGGCTGCGGACGGTCGGCCAGGTGCTCGACGCCGGCCCGTACCGGCTGCGGCAGATCCCCGGTGTCGGCCTGCGCACCGTCGACCAGATCCTCGCCGCCGCGCGCCGGCTGTCCGAGGCCGCGTACGAGACCGTCGCCGTCCACATCGACGTCGACCGGCCCGAGCCGCGCACCAGCGCTCTCGTCATCGCCCTGCACGTCCTGGTGGAGGCCGGCCCGGACGCCCGGCGCGCGGTCGACGCCGCCGGTGGTCTCGCCGCACGGCTCGGTCCGCTGCTGTCGGACGCCGGGCCGGCCGCGGGGCGGGTCCGCATGCTGCTGGCCGGCCGGGACGGCAGGGCCCGTGCGCTGGCGGCGGTCGGGGAGCTCCGGACCGTCGTCGACGAGGCGGACCAGGCGGGCACCCCCGGCCTGCTCGCCCAGGCCTCGGTGGACCTTCTGCGCGGCTCCGCGGGAGACGTCGCGGCCTGGGTCGACTTCGAGCTGCGGTCCGCCGAGTACTACAGCCTGCTGGCCGAGATCTCCGCCACGGCGCCCGACTCGGCCGCCGCCGAGGGCTTCCTGCCGGAGGAGGTCGCCGAGCGGGTCAGGGGCCAGCACCTGGACGACGCCCACCGGCGCGTGTCGCTGCGCGGCTACCAGGCGTTCGGTGCGCGGTTCGCCCTCGCCCAGCGCAAGGTGATCCTCGGCGACGAGATGGGGCTCGGCAAGACCATCCAGGCGATCGCCGCGCTGACGCATCTCGCCGCCGAGGGCCAGAGTCACTTCGTGGTCGTCTGCCCGGCGAGCGTCCTGGTCAACTGGACCCGGGAGATCGAGGCCCGCAGCGCCCTGCGGGTGCTGCCCCTGCACGGTCCCGACCGCCATGACGCGTTCGCCGACTGGAAGGGGCGGGGCGGGGTCGCGGTCACCACGTTCGACGCGCTGCGCGGGTTCCCCGCCCCGGGGGGAGGGGAGGTCGGGATGCTCGTCGTCGACGAGGCGCACTCCGTCAAGAACCCGAAGACCCTGCGGTCCCAGGCGGTCGCCCGGTGGACGGAGCGCTGCGGGCGCACCCTCTTCATGACCGGCACCCCGATGGAGAACCGGGTGGGCGAATTCCGGAACCTGGTGCGGATGCTCGACCCCGCGCTCGCGGACTCCCTGGGCGAGCGGGACGCGATGACCGGATCGGTGGCCTTCCGCAAGGCCGTGGCCCCGGTGTACCTGCGGCGCAACCAGGAGGACGTCCTCGCGGAGCTGCCGAGCCTCCAGCGGATCGAGGAGTGGGAGGAGCTGAGCGCCTCGGACGAGGAGGCCTATCGCGAGGCCGTGCGCGCCGGCAACTTCACGGCCATGCGGAGGGCCGCGTACGCGAGCCCCGCGCGATCGGCCAAGCTGAACCGGCTGCGGGAGATCGTGCGGGAGGCGCGCGAGAACGGGCAGAAGGCGGTGGTCTTCTCCCACTTCAAGGACGTCCTCGGCGTGGTGCGCGAAGCCCTGGACACCGGCTCGGCGGACGACGGCCCGGTGTTCGGGCCGCTCACCGGAGGCGTCCCGCCCGCGCGGCGGCAGCAGCTCGTCGACGAGTTCACGCAGGTGACGGGGCCGGCGGTACTGGTCGCGCAGATCCAGGCGGCGGGCGTGGGCCTGAACATGCAGGCCGCTTCGGTCGTCGTCCTCTGCGAACCCCAGATCAAGCCGACCCTGGAGCACCAGGCGGTGGCCCGGGCGCACCGGATGGGGCAGGTCCGGTCGGTCCGGGTGCACCGCCTGCTGGCCACCGGCGGGGTGGACGAGCGGATGGTGCGGATGCTGGAGGACAAGGACCGGCTGTTCGACGCGTACGCCCGCCGCAGCGCGGTCGCGGAGGCGACCCCGGACGCGATCGACGTCTCGGACGCCGACATCGCGCGCCGGATCATCGAGGAGGAGCAGGCGCGGCTGGGCGTGACCGGTACCGCGTCCGCCGTGTCGCGGATGGCACCGGAGACGTCGGAGCCGAAGGGGTGAGGCGCTTCGGTCCGAGGTGAGGCGCTCCGGTCCGAGCGCGTCACGCCAGCGCCGCGTGCCCGCGCCCCACTTGCCCGCCCGCGTCCCGCCGGCCCCGGGTACCCGCCCGCGTCCCGCCGTCGACGGCTCCTACGCCAGTTCCTCCGGCAGCAGCCCCACCTGCCCCAGGAACTCCATCTGGTCGAAGTAGAGCCGGTAGCTGACGATCCGGCCGTCCTTGACCTGGGCGAAGTCGACTCCGCGCAGGTGCAGCTCCTTGCCGGTGGCCGGGAGCGTCTCGCCGGTCGGGAGCTGGATCGGGCCCGTGTTCCGGCCGTCGTAGAAGCCCTCGTCGATGGCCGTGTCGCCGAACTCGAAGGACGCCGAGGGCGTGAACGTCGCGTCCGGGACGGACTCCGTCATCGTGCGCCAGTACGCGACGATCTCCTCCCGGCCGTGGAGCTCGCCGCCGTCCGGCGTGATCGCGACCGCGTCGACGGCGAAGAGGTCGGCGACGACCTTGAGGTCCTGGTTCGAGGTGAGCGACTCGGTGAGGCGGTCCATGACCGCGCGTGCCTCTCCCATGATCCACCTCCTGGTAGGGATCCGGGTGGTTGGCGTCCCGCTCGTCCTTCCATCTTCCCACCGGGAAGCCCGGGGCGAGAGTCGGCGTTGGCGCTCTCGGGGGGTGTCCCCCCGCCCGCTCCATGGATGCGAACGGAGTTCCCATGTCGTACCCCGATCCCAGGTACCACGGCGAGAAGGGCGAGGTCAGCGCGTTGTACCGGCCCGCGGGAGCGCCCGCCGAACTCACCTCCGCCAACGGGTCGCAGACGCACTACCTCGCCACGACGGCCTCCACACAAGGGGAGTTCGGGCTGTACCGCGTCGACATGGCGCCCAAGGCCGGCGGTCCGAGCACCCACTTCCACAGGACGATCTCCGAGAGCTTCTTCATCCTCGACGGGACGGTCCGGCTCTACGACGGCGCGCAGTGGGTGGACGCGCGGAAGGGTGACTTCCTCTACGTGCCGACCGGCGGGCTGCACGCCTTCCGTAACGACTCCGACGATCCCGCCTCGATGCTGCTGCTCTTCGCGCCGGGCGCGCCCCGGGAGGAGTACTTCGAGAAGGTGTCGACCGTCGCGGCGATGCCGGAGGAGGAGCGGGCGGCGTTCTTCCTCGCGCACGACACCTACTGGACCGACTGAGCCCGCCGCCACCCACGGGACCGACCGGGCCCGCGCGGCGCCGGCTACGGGGCGGCCGCCCCCGCCGCCAGGCCGGTCTTGGCGCCCGCGCCGCACAGGGGGACGACGGACAGGCCCGGCCGGGGCGCGGCGCGTACGGCCGCCCAGCAGGCGACGCCCGTCGACTCGACGAAGAGGCCCCGGCGGGCCAGATCCAGCTGGGCGGCGCGGATCTGGTCCTCCGTCACGGTCAGGAACGTCCCGCCCGTCTCGCGCACCGCCCGCAGGATCTGCTGGGCGCGGGGCGGGTTCGGGATGGCGATGCCCTCGGCCAGGGTGGGGCGCGGCGCGGCGGGGGACGACAGTCCCTCCGCGCCCGCGTGGAAGGCCGTGGCCAGCGGAGACACGGCCTCGGCCTGGACGGCGACCAGGGCCGGGCGGGTGTCGACGAGGCCGTGCCGGTGGAGTTCCGCCACCGCCAGTGCGGCGCCCAGCAGCAGGGTGCCGTTGCCGACGGGCACCACGAGGGAGTCGGGGAGCCGGCCGCCGAGCTCCTCCCACAGTTCGTAGACGTACGTCTTCGTGCCGTGCAGGAAGTGCGGGTTGTACACGTGCGAGGCGTAGAAGGTGCCGGGCTCGTCGGCCGCCGCGCGCGCCGCGCGGGCGGTGTCCTCGCGGTCGCCGGGGACGACCGTCAGGCGTGCTCCGTGGGCCCTGATCTGCTCCAGTTTCTTGGGGGAGGTGCCGTCGGGGACGTAGACGACGCAGTCGAGACCGGCGCGCGCGCAGTAGGCGGCGACGGCCGTCCCGGCGTTGCCGCTGCTGTCGGCGAGGACGCGCCGTACGCCGCCGCCGCGGGTGAGGCGTCGGGCGAGTTCGACGAGCATCACCGCGCCGCGGTCCTTGAAGGACAACGTCGGCATGAGGAAGTCGAGTTTGGCCATCACGGCGCCGGCGTCGGCGCCCGCGGCGGTCTCCGCGGAGGCGAGGGCCGCGGTGCCCGGCGCGGTCAGGGGGACGAGAGGGGTCCGGCCCTCCCCGAGGGTCACGTGGGGGATCTCGGTCGCCAGGGGCAGCGCCTCCTCGTAACGCCACAATGAATTCACGCGTGACGTAAGGGACTTGAGTGACACGGGTGCGCTGTTGAATTCCAGGTCCCACGGTCCCCGGCACTTCGGACAACACCAGGTGAGAGCGTCAGCGGGGGCGTGGACCTGGCAGCGGGGACACACGTAGGCCGTCATGGCGATCAGCATGACAGCCGTGTGGCGCGGTCGTTTCGTGGCGCTCGGAACCCTTGTGAGATTCCTATGGATCCGTCAATCTTTCGCTCGGCAGCCGGATGTGCGAGGCCGGCGGGGCATCTCGCGGTGTTCCCCGGTTGAAGTTTTGACATGTCCCTGCCGTACCCCCACAGCAACGCACCACCTATGAGGAGGACCCCTCACATGTCAGTGATGCGTGATACGCGGCGCAGACTCGCCGCCGCCGGTGCCATGGCCGTCGCGGCCCTGACCCTCGGCGCCGTCTCGGCCCTGCCGGCCGTCGCCGCCCCCACCGCGCCCGAAGGCGTGATCCAGAACGCCGGCGCCCCCGGCACGGTGGCGGGCAGCTACATCGTCACCCTCGACGAGTCCGCCCGGGCCGGGACGGCACAGGGCCGGGCCGTCGCGGCCGAGTACGGCGCGAAGATCAGGAAGACGTACACCTCGGCCCTCAACGGCTACTCCGTCGAGCTCTCCGAGGCGCAGGCGAAGAAGCTCGCCGCCGACCCCGCGGTCGCCTCCGTCGTGCAGAACCGCGTCTTCAGGATCAGTGGCACGCAGCCCTCCCCGCCGTCGTGGGGCCTGGACCGGATCGACCAGAAGGCCCTGCCGCTGAACCAGAACTACACGTACCCGGACAGCGCCGGCCAGGGCGTGACGGCGTACATCATCGACACCGGTGTCCGCATCACCCACAGCGACTTCGGCGGGCGGGCCACCTACGGCTACGACGCGATCGACAACGACAACACGGCCCAGGACGGCCACGGTCACGGCACGCACGTCGCCGGCACGGTCGCGGGCTCCTCGTACGGCGTCGCCAAGAAGGCCAAGATCGTCGGCGTCCGGGTCCTCGACAACTCCGGCTCCGGCACGACCGAGCAGGTCGTCGCCGGCATCGACTGGGTGACGCGGAACGCCGTGAAGCCGGCCGTCGCCAACATGAGCCTCGGCGGCGGCATCGACACGGCCCTCGACACGGCCGTGCGCAACTCGATCGCCTCGGGCGTCACCTACGCGGTGGCCGCGGGCAACGACAGCTCCAACGCCTCCAACTACTCGCCGGCGCGCGTCTCCGAGGCGATCACGGTCGGTTCCACGACCAGCACCGACGCCCGCTCCAGCTTCTCCAACTACGGCAGCGTGCTGGACATCTTCGCCCCCGGCTCGTCCATCACCTCGTCCTGGAACTCCAGCGACAGCGCCACGAACACCATCTCCGGCACGTCGATGGCGACCCCGCACGTGGCCGGCGCCGCCGCGGTCTACCTCGGCGACAACCCGACGGCGACCCCGGCCCAGGTCTCGACGGCGCTGACGACGGCCGCGACGCCGAACGTCGTCGGCAGTCCTGGCACCGGCTCCCCGAACAAGCTGCTCTTCGTCGGCGGTGGCGGCACCACCCCGCCGCCCGGTCCGAAGTTCGAGAACACGACGGACTACGCGATCAACGACAACGCGAGCGTCGACTCCCCGGTGACCGTGAGCGGCGTCGCGGGCAACGCCCCGGCCGCGCTCCAGGTGCCCGTGAACATCGTCCACACCTACATCGGTGACCTCCGTGTCCAGCTGGTCGCGCCCGACGGCACGGTGTACACGCTGAAGGCCTACGGCACCGGCGGCAGCGCCGACAACATCAACACCACGTACACCGTGAACGCCTCCTCGGAGGTCGCGAACGGGACGTGGAAGCTGCGGGTCAGCGACAACGCGAACTACGACATCGGGAAGATCGACTCCTGGGGTCTGCAGTTCTGACCGGTAGCGGTCGAATCGAGGGGCGGTCGCCGGTGGGCGGCCGCCCCTTCGTCGTGCGCCGCCCCGGCGTACGGCCCCGCGCCCCCACCGCGTACGATGCGCGCCCGATCGCCTGTTCGTATCCCGCCCTCACAGGAGCACCGTCGTCGTGGAGCCCTCCCAGCCGCCGCAGGATTCCCAGCCGCCCCAGCAGGGCTGGCCTGCCCCGGAGCCGTCGAACCCGATGGGGGCCGCACCCGGCGCTGGGACACCGCACACCGCACCCGGCCCGTACGGCCCCGGCCCCTACGCCCCCGGTCCGTACGCTCCCTTCGGCCCGTACGGACCCGGGGGTCCGGGCGGTCCCGGACCCTACGGCGCTCCGGCGCGCTCCACGAACGGCACGGCCGTCGCCTCGCTCGTCGCGGGCATCGTGTGCTGCCTCCCGCCCCTCGGTCTGATCCTCGGTCTGGTCGCGCTGCCCCAGATCAGGAAGAAGGACCAGGCCGGCAAGGGCCTCGCCGTCACCGGCATCGTCCTCTCCGTGGTCAGCTGCCTGCTGATCGTCTCCGGCCTCGTCAGCGGCGGCTTCCGCGAGGCCTGGGACGGCTTCCGCGAGGGCATGGACGAGGCCGCCCGCTCCCAGTCCGCCTTCGAGCTGCGCAAGGGCCAGTGCTACGACGTCGACGGCGAGGTGGAGGCGCTCACGTCGGACGTCCGGATCGTCGACTGCGCGCGCGAGCACGAGGGCGAGGTCACCGGCAGCTTCGAGCTCACCGGCACCACCTGGCCGGGCGAGGCGAGGATCGACGGGATCGCCGAGGACCGCTGCGAGGACATCAGCTACTCCTACGCCCTGGACTACCAGGCGATCCCTGACGACGTGTGGACCTTCTACTACTACCCGAGCAAGGCGAGTTGGCGTACCGGCGACCGCGTGGTGACCTGCTCGTTCATCGTGGACGGCGGCAAGCCGATGAAGGGCTCGGTGCGCCGGGACGAGACCACGCTCGGCGCCGACCAGGTGCTCCTCCTGAAGAGCCTGAACGCGATCGGCGACGCCCTGGAGAGCGAGCCGGAGGAGGACGTCGACGAGGACCTCGACGGCAACAAGGCGTGGGCGGGCCGGGTGCGCGGCGCCCTCCAGGCCGCGAGCCGGGGCCTGAAGGGCCACTCCTGGCCGGGTGCCTCGACGGCCCCCGTCGCGGAGCTGACCAAGGAACTGGACGCGGCGGCCGCGACCTGGGACAGGCTGGCGAAGGCGGCCGACGAGGACGTCTTCTGGGAGCACTACGACGCGGCCTACGAGATGACCGTGTGGAAGGCGGAGCCCCGTGTGCGGGCGGCTCTGGGCCTGGCCACGACGGGGCCGGAGGCGGGCGCGAACGCCTGAGCCGGTGGCCGCCGGCGTCCGTACGGACGGGGCCGGGTCCCCGCGCGGGAGACCCGGCCCCGCCGTCCGCGGGCCGGGACGGTGGGCCCGGTACGGCGGCCCGTGACCGACCGCCGTCGCGGACCGCACCGCCGGTGGCGGGCCGGCCCGCGGTCCGTGGCGGCGCGACGGGGGAGCGTCGCGCCGCGGAGGGACGGTGTCCTCAGTGCGGGACCGTCACCGGCGGCCGAGACCCCGGTCGACCGCGGTGATCAGCTCGCCGTCCGGGGTGTCCCCGTCCAGCGACCAGAACATCGCTCCGCCGAGTCCCCTGGCCCGCACGTACGCCGACTTGGCGCGCAGCACCTGCGGGTCGTCGTACGTCCACAGGGTCGTGCCGTCGAACAGCCACGCGTGGCCGTTCTTCCGGTCGCGGTGCACCGTGAACCGGCCGGAGTCCGCGAGCTGCTTGAGGGCCTTGTAGTCCTCGGAGCCGGCCGCCCAGGTGCCCGGGGCCGGGCCCGTCGCCGGCTGTCCGAGGCCGTCGCCCCCGCCGGTGACGCCGGTCCAGCCCTGCCCGTAGAAGGGCATGCCGACCACGAGCTTGTGGGCCGGCGCGCCGCGTCGCAGCCAGTCGCCGACGGTCTGGTCGACGCTGAAGTCGTTCTTCGCGAACAGCGCGGACTGCTGGGCGGTGGTGGTCTCCCAGGAGCCGTGGAAGTCGTAGCCCTGGAGGTTGACGAAGTCGAAGTCGCGCATGATCTTGCGGACCTCGAAGCCCGCGTCGATCTTGGCGGGCGCGGTGGGGACGAAGGCCGACAGCTCGTAGTGCTTCCGCTGGCCCTTCCGGGTCTTCGCGTAGGCGTCGAGCTGGGTGCGGAACTCCCGTACCAGCGCGGTGAAGTTCTGCTTGTCCTCGGGGCGGAAGACCGTGTCGACGTCGCCGGCCGAGCCGGGCCACTCCCAGTCGATGTCGATGCCGTCGAAGAGTCCGGCCGCGGCCCCGGCGCCGCCGCGGGCGCCGTCGACGGGCAGGTCGCCCTTGATGTAGAGGTCGATGCAGGAGGAGACGAACGCCTTGCGGGAGGCCGGGGTGCGGGCCGCGTCCGAGAAGTGGGTGGACCAGCTCCAACCGCCCAGCGAGATCATGACCTTGAGGCCGGGGTGCTTGGCCTTGAGCTCGCGCAGCTGGTTGAAGTTGCCGGCCAGCGGCTGGTCGGCGGTGTCGGCCACACCGTCCACGGATCCCGCCGCGTCCAGCGGGCGGACGTAGTCGGCCCAGGCGTCGGCCTCGCCGGGCACGTTGCCGGTGAAGCACTTGCCGTCCGGACCCACGTTCCCGAAGGCGTAGTTGATGTGGCTGAGCTTGGCGGCGGTACCGCTGGTGTCGAGGTCCTTGACCTGGAAGTTCCGTCCGTAGACGCCCCATTGGGTGAAGTAGCCGACCCGCTTGTACCCGGACTTGTCCGGTACGGGGTGGTGGGCGGGGGCGCTCGCGCCGGCCGCGGGGGAGAGCGCGGCGAGCAGGCCGAGCGAGGCGGCGGCGATCGTCAGCCGGGAGAGGGTTCTGCGACGCATGAGGCTCGTTTCCTGTGCGTGTGCCGGAAGGGAGCGGTGCTCACAGGAAAGTATTGGTCTGGACCATTGGGGTCAAGGGTTCTGCGGCCATACCTGCGGTAAGCGCAGGCGTAAAGGCAAATCATCACTTCGAGTGAAACTCTGGCCCATGCTTGCGGGTGGACACCGAGGGTTGTCACTCTGTAGCTGTCCGTCAAGCTGAGGGGAGTGTCCTGTGACGTTCGGTGAGCAGCCCGCTTATCTGCGGGTGGCGAGCGATCTCCGGGAGAAGATCGCCAACGGCTCGCTCCCACCGCATACCCGGCTTCCCTCGCAGGCACGCATCCGCGAGGAGTACGGGGTCTCGGACACCGTCGCACTGGAGGCCCGCAAGGTGCTGATGGCCGAGGGCCTGGTCGAGGGCCGCTCGGGCTCGGGGACGTACGTGCGGGAGCGGCCGGTGCCGCGACGGATCGCCCGCTCCGGGAACCGGCCGCCGTCCGGGGCCAATCCCTTCCGGCAGGAGCAGGCGCTCGACGGGGCGCGTGGCACCTGGGAGTCGCGAAGCGAGCAGGAGCCGGCGAGCGCCGCGGTGGCCGAGCGGCTCGGCATCGAGCCCGGGGGGCGGGTGATGCGCACGCGGTACGTGTACCGGGACGGGGGCGAGCCGATGATGCTCTCCACGTCCTGGGAACCCCTCTCGGTCACCGGCCGGACGCCCGTGATGCTGCCCGAGGAGGGACCGCTCGGCGGATGCGGGGTCGTCGAGCGGATGGCCGCGATCGACGTCGTCGTCGACAACGTGGCGGAGCAGGTCGGCGCGCGCCCGGGGCTGGCGGAGGAGCTCCTGGCGCTGGGCGGGGTGCCCGGCCATGTGGTGATGGTGGTCGAGCGGACGTACTACGCCTCGGGGCGGGCGGTGGAGACCGCCGACGTCGTCGTCCCGGCCGACCGCTTCCGGATCGCGTACCACCTGCCCGTGCGGTGACGGGCGGGGCGACGACGGTCCGCCGGTGGCGGTGAAGGTCCGGCGGTCGCGGGTGCCGTTGCGGCTCATGCCGGGGGGCACGGCTCCCGCCCGGCCTCCGCGAGCGCCCACCCGCCCGCGACGACCGCTGGGGGTCACGGTCCTGTCCGGGGCGGGTGACGTCGGGTCGACGGGGTCACGGCCGCCGGGACCCCGCCGACTCGACGGGGTCCCGGCGGCGGTGACCGCGAGGCGACCGCCCGCTGTGACGAACCGTCATGCCCGGCTCCTGCCTTCCTCGTCCGTACCCGCGACCCGGTCGGCTCCGGTGCCACGACGGTCGCTGCGCTGATTCCTGGACGCCGAGTGCGGCGACGCCTGCCGCAAGGACCCCGCGGCGGCCGGTCCGGTCCTGATGCCGGTGCCCACCGTGCCCGAGGCGCCGCCCGGGGCATGACGTTCGGCCTCCCTCCGTCGGTTCCCGGCCGGATCCGTACCTCTTTGTGAAAACCCGTAACCGCTGTGTAAAGGTCAGGCGTAAGGTCGGGCATATGCAGACTGCGGTTTCCTGGAGATCGTTAGAGACGGCCTGCCCGGCGGAGGGGGATGCCCGATGACCGACAGTGGCCCTGTCCTTCCCTGGCTGGTCATACGGCAGGACGACAACGGCAACCGCTATCGCGTCGGGCGGTACGCGACCAGGGACGAAGCCCAGAAGGTCGCCGACAGCCTCGACGACCGCGGGCACAAGCAGCTCTACTGGGTGGAGCGCATCGGCCAGCCCGCCGTCTGACGCGTCGGCCCGAGCCTCGCCGCCCCGGGCGGGTCCGGACCCTGTCCGGGCGGGACCTAAGCTCGTGCCCATGACCGATCGCAGCGCCGGCCACGTGGTGGTGGTCGCGGGAGCCGTGTACGACCGGGGACGGTTGCTGGCCGCGCGCCGCAGCGCCCCCGCCGACCTGGCGGGCCGCTGGGAGCTGCCCGGCGGCAAGCTGGAGCCGGGCGAGAGTGCCCGGGAGGCCCTCGTCCGCGAGCTGCGCGAGGAGCTGGGCGTCGAGACGGAGCCGGGTGAGCGCATCCCCGGCGAGTGGCCGCTGAAGCCCGGCTACGTCCTGCAGGTGTGGACCGCCCGGCTGCTCTCCGGCGAGCCGCGCCCGCTGGAGGACCACGACGAGCTGCGCTGGCTGGCCCGCCACGAGCTGGACACCGTGGACTGGCTGGACCAGGACCGGCCCGCCGTCGCCGAGGCCGCCCGGTGGCTGCCCGCCCTCCCCGGGGACGGCGTCCACGGCTGAGCCGTGCCCGGCCCGGTCGGCGGGGCGCCCCTACGCCGTTCGTGCCACCGTGCACCCGCTCCCGCACAGGGCGCGATATCAGGCCCCGAATATCGGGTATGTCCTGATTGACCCCCGAAACGGACGTGGGCCTTCCTTCTGGTGACGGCTGGGGAAGTGATCGGGTGTGATCGACACCGAAGGCGACTGCGTCGAATGGAGTTTCCCGGCGGAGGCGGATGCCGTACGTACCGCACGCCACGCCGTTCGGGACGCCCTGCGGACCTGGAAGATCGACACGGCCGTCGGTGACGTCACGGTCCTGCTGGTGAGCGAGCTGGTCACGAACTCGCTGCGCCACGCCTCGGGCCCCATCGGCGTCCGTCTGGTCCGCCTCCACCCCGACGGCGACGACCCCGCCCGCCGCCCCGGTCTCCTGGTGGAAGTCTCCGATCCTCTTCCGGATCCGCCCACCGAGCGCCCCGCCGGCCCCGAGGACGAAGGGGGACGCGGACTCCAGCTGGTGGCCTGTTCTGCGCGCCGCTGGGGTACCCGCAAAGGAAGGACGGGCAAGACAGTGTGGTTCGAGCTGGCCTTGCCTGGTGAGTAACTAGGGGAAGGGACGATCATTGGGGACCCGGCTCAAAACGAACGAGACCACCCTGTGATCGTGAACGTCGTGCCGTCCGGGGCCGTAGTGCTGAATACTGCGGTCATGGCCGGTCCGGTGTGGTGAGCTGGAGGGGACGGTCGCGTGAGCGAGATACCTGAGACGGCGAGCGGCGTCATGTGGCAGAGCAGCCCGCCCGGCTCGATCTATGACTACATCCGGGTCGCCTCCTTCTCGATAGGGCCCGACGGGCTCGTCGACCAATGGAGCCGACGGGCGGCCGACCTCTTCGGCGTGCCCGCCGAGGAGGCGATGGGCAAGGATCCCGTCGAGGCATTCATGCCCTCCGACCTGCGCGAGCGTGGCCGCCGCCGGGTCTCGGAGATCCTCGACGGCAAGGAGTGGACGGGCCTCGTCCCCTTCCGTGTTCCCGGGCAGAGCCGCCCGCAGGGGATCGCCGAGATGTACGTCATGCCGAGCGAGACGCCCTCCGGGGAGCGGGCCGCGCTGTGCATCGTGGTCGACGTCCGGGCCCTGCGGCACATCGAGACCGACCTGGCCGCCTCGCAGGCGATTTTCGGCCAATCCCCCTTCGGCTTCCTGCTCTTCGGTACCGACCTCACGGTGACGCGCGCCAACCAGCGCTTCGCCACCGTCTTCGGCGGCTCGGCCGACGACCACCGCGGCCGTACCGTGCACGACTACCTCTCCCGGCCCGAGGCCGACCGGATGACGGACGCGCTCCGGCGCGTCCTGGAGACCGGCGAGTCCGTCACCGAACTGCAGATCGTCGGCGCGGCGCCCGGCTCCACCGACCGCCGCCACTGGTCGATCAACCTCTACCGCGTCCACAGCGGCTCCGGCCGCCCCATCGGCGTCGCCGGGCTCGGCATCGACGTGACCCGCCGCCACAACGCGGCCCGCGAGGCGGCCAGCGCCCGGCGCAACCTGGCCCTCCTCAACGAGGCCGGCGCCCGCATCGGCAACTCCCTCGACCTGGAGGCCACCGCCCGCGAGCTCCTCGACGTCGCGGTCCCCGGATTCTGCGACCTCGCCTCCGTCGACCTGTACCAGGGGCTCCTGACCGGTGACGAGGCCCCGCCCGGCCGCTGGGGCAGCTCCCACGACGTGGGCTACGGGGGCAGTGCCGAACTGCGCCGGGTCGCCTTCGCCAGCGCGGTGTCCGACGCACCGCTGCGCACCGACCGGAACGCTGACGGCGGCTGTTGCGGCACCGGCCCCGTCGACGTCGGTTCCGTCCACCGCTACCCCTTCAACTCGCCCTGCGCCGGGGCCCTGCGCACCGGCAGGGTGCGGACCGTGCCGGGCGGCGACGGCAGTCTCGTCCAGTCCACCCTCGTCGTCCCGATGGTCGCCCACGACGTCGTCGTCGGACTCGTCCAGTTCTCCCGCACCAAGGGCAGCGAGCCCTTCGGGGAGCGGGACCGGGCCCTCGCCGTCGAACTGGCCGCCCGGGCCGCGGTCTGCATCGACAACGCCCGCCTCTACCGGCGGGAGCACGAGCGCGCCCTCATCCTCCAGCGCAGCCTGCTGCCGCCCGGCGACCCCGAGGCCGCCGGCCTGGACATCGCCTGCCGCTACCTTCCGGGCACCACGGCCACGGAGGTCGGCGGCGACTGGTTCGACGTCATCGAGCTCCCCGGCCACCGCACCGCCCTCGTCATCGGCGACGTCATGGGCCGCGGCCTGCGCGCCGCGGTGGCCATGGGCGAACTCCGCACCGCGGTGCGGACCCTGGCGCAGCTCGACCTGGAGCCCGCCGAGGTCCTCTCCCACCTCGACGAGATCGCCCGCGGTCTCGGCGCCCCCGCGGGCGCCCAGCAGAGCGCCCGCGCGCACAAGGCCCGCGGTCCCGAACTCTCCGAGGTCTACCTCGCCACCTGCGTCTACGCGGTCTACGACCCGGTCACCCGGCGCTGCACCTTCGCCAACGCCGGCCACCTGCCGCCGGTCCTGGTCGTCCCCGGCGAGGAGGCCGAGCTGCTCGACGTGCCCCCGGGGATGCCGCTCGGGGTCGGCGGCGAACCCTTCGAGGAGGTCGAGGTCGAACTGCCCGAGGGTGCGCTCCTCGCGCTCTACACCGACGGGCTCGTCGAATCACGCGACCATCCGCTCGACGAGGGCCTGAGCGCCTTCCGCAGCGCCCTCACCGACCCCGCCGAGCTGGGGCCCGCCTACGGCGGCGAGCCGTCCGCGCACTCGCTCGAGGACGTCTGCGACCACGTCCTGGCCACCCTCGACACCCGGCACGGCGAGGACGACATCGCGCTGCTGATGGCGCGGATCCAGGGCCTGCCGAGCGAGGCGGTGGGGGACTGGCGGCTGCCGAGGGAACCCCGCTCGGTCGGCCGGGCCCGCGAGCTGGCCCGCGCCCAGCTCACCGCCTGGGACCTCGAACCCCTGGTGGACACCGTCGAACTGCTGGTCAGCGAGCTGGTCACCAACGCCCTGCGCTACGGCGAGGGCGAGATCCGGTTGCGGCTGCTGCGCGACCGGACGCTGGTCTGCGAGGTCTGGGACGCGGGCCTGGTCCAGCCCCGGCGCCGCCGGGCCCGGGACACCGACGAGGGCGGGCGCGGACTGCAGCTCGTGGGCCTGCTCAGCGAGGCCTGGGGGTCGCGCCGCACCCCGCGCGGCAAGACCGTCTGGTTCGAACTGCCGCTGCCGGACGGCGAGGGCGTCGCGGAACCGACCGTGGAGCAGCTGCTGAGCATGTTCTGACCGGCCGGCCACCGGTACCGCCGCCGTCCCGCCGGGCAGCTCTCCGCGCCCGGCGGGGCCGGCCCGGGCGTGGAGACCCCGGGCACGGCCTACCCCTTGAGCGCGGCGAGCCGGGCCTCGATCTCCGCGCTGTCGCCGAGCGCGTCCAGCTGCTCGAACTGGGCGTCCAGCGAGGACGCGGCCAGCTCCTGCTTGCCCATCGCCTTCGCCTCCTCGCGCCGCACCTTGTCCTCGAAGCGGCTCAGCTCGCTCGTCGGATCGAGCACGTCGATGCTCTTCACCGCGTCCATCATGCGGTTCTGCGCCTCGGCGGACTTCGACCGGGCGACCAGCTCGTCGCGCTTCGCCCGCAGCTCGCCGAGCTTGACCTTCATCCGGTCGAGGCCGCTGCGCAGCTTGTCCACGACCTCGGTCTGGGCGGCGATCGTCGGCTCGGCCGTCTTCGCCTCCTTCTCGGACTGGAGCTGCCGGCCCAGCGCCACCTTCGCCAGGTTGTCGAACCGGTCCGCCTCGGCGGTCTGCCCGCCCGTCCGCAGCCCGTCCGCCTTCCTGCTGGCGGCCAGGGCCTTCTCGCCCCACTCCCGGGCCGCGTCCACGTCCTCCCGGTGGTCCTGCTCCATCAGTCGCAGGTTGCCGATGGTCGTCGCCACCGCGTCCTCGGCCTCCGCGATGTTGTTCGTGTAGTCGCGGATCAGCTGGTCCAGCATCTTCTGCGGGTCCTCGGCCTGGTCCAGCAGGGCGTTGATGTTGGCCTTGGCGAGCTGGGTGACACGGCCGAGGATCGTCTGCTTGGTCATCGTCCTTCTCCTTGAACGCGCGGATGACAGTTCGGGTCGGGGCGCCGGGGACCTCGGGGCGCGTCCACGGACGCGCGCCGGCGTGTGCGCGGACGGCCGGGCGGGTTCAGAAGCGGCCCCCGCCGCCCAGCCGGCCGCGGGTGCCCCCGCCGCCGAAACTCCCGGGCCCGCCCCCGCCCCCGAACCCACCCCCGCCCCCGCCGAGACCTCCGCCGAATCCCCCGCCGTGGCCGCCTCCCCGTCCGCCGCCGAACAGCCCGCCGAGGATGATGCCGCCGAGCACCGCGCCGCCGAGCCCACCGCCCCCGCCGCCGCCCACACCCGTCACACCGCCCAGCCCGTCCGGGTTCCCGTACCCGCGGACGTCCTGCTCGGCGAGGTCCTGTGCCCGCCGGGCCAGTGCGTCCGCCTGCTGCGCCTCGGCCAGCGCGCTCTGCGGGTCCTCGTCGGCGAGCAGCCGCGCCTTCTCCAGCCGGCGCTGGGCCTCGGCCAGCCGGGTCCGGGCCTCGCTGCCGACCGCGCCGCGGTGCGTGGCGACGTAGTCGCCGGCCGCACCGATCGCCGAACGGGCCGTCAGCATCGCCTGGTCGAGCAGCGCGCGGGCCCGGCGGGTGCCCGAGGCGCTTTCGCGCGCCCCCTCCAGCGCCTCGTCGAGGGCGGTGTCGACCTCCTCGATCCGGCGCAGGGCGTCGAGCGGGTCGTAGTGGCCCGCGTCCACGGTGCGGCGGACGTCGGCGGTGACGGACTCCGCCCGGGCGATCCGGCCCTGGAGGTCGGCGGTCGGTACGTCCTCGGCCGTGCCCTCCAGCAGGCCGCGGGCCTCGGCGAGGTCGGCCTCGGTCTCGGCGAGCGCGTGCGGCAGCCGGCCCACGGCCTCGGCGAGCTCCTGCGCCCGCCGGTCCACGGCCTCGGTGAGCCGGGCCGCCTGGTCGACGGCGCCCTCGGCGGCGCGGACGTGCACGGCCGCGACACCGTTCTCACCCGCCTCGACGGCCTGCCGGGCCCGCTCCAGGTTGGCCGTGGCGAACACGAGCCGGTCCCGGGCCTGCTCGACGTCGCTCGCGACCGGGGAGGCCGCCGACTCGGCGTACCGCTCGCGCATCGCCGCCAGGGCCGCCTGCGCCGTGTCGACGCGCCCGGTCTGTTCGAGGGCCGCGCTCTCGGCCGCGGCGAGGGCCGCGGGGGCGTTGCGCTCCAGCGCCCGCAGGCGGTCGAAGTCCTCCGACTCCGCGTCGAGCCGGGCGTTCGCCCGTCCGCAGCGCGCGACGATCTCGTCGAGCATGGAGCGGCGGGTCGCGTCGTCCTCCGGGACGGCGTCGTCGAGCTGCTGCCGGAGCCGGAAGGAGGCGGTCAGCTCGCCCCTGGCGAAGGCCACGGCCTCGGTGAACGGCCGCACCGCCTCCTCGCCGAACTGGGCGGTCGCGAAGCCGAGTTCCTCGTCGCTCGTGCGGACGGCGTCGTCGGTGGCGACCAGTGCCGTGCGGGCCAGCCGGTCCAGCTCGCGCAGGCCCATCGGCGCCGGTTCCTTCGGTGGGCCCCAGGTCTGCCCGCCCGGCGGAGGCGTGGGGGGCGCGGCGCGCCGTCGGCGGCGCAGGTAGGCGTAGGCGGCCACGGCCCCCGCTCCGCCGACCAGGACGACCGGGAGCACCAGGTCCGTCGCCGAGGTGCCGTCGTCCGCCGCGCCGCCCGGGTCGGCGGGGCCGGGCGTGACGGCGGGTGTGGGGACCGGCCGGCCGCCGAGTACGGCGTCGAAGCCGTCCGCCGCGCCGATCGCCGCCCCGGCCCAGTCGTTCTGCCGCAGTGCCGGCTCGATCGCGGTCCGCGCCACGTCGTCGAGCTGGGTCTGGGTGACCGGGGAGCCGGGGTCGGCGGAGTAGCCGTACTGGCGGTCATGGGTGGCCACCGCCAGCAGGACGTCGTCCGTGCCGAGGCCGTTGCGCTCGGCGGTGGCGTCCGACCAGCCCTGGGGGGAGCGTCCGGAGAAGTCCCGTACGTAGACGACGAAGAGCTGGAGTCGCCGGTTGTCGTAGAGCCGGTCCAGGGCCCGGGCGACCTCGTCGCGCCGGTCGCCCAGCGCGTCCACCGTGTCGGTGATCTGCCCGTCGCGGGACAGTACGACGGGGTCGTCGGCGCGGGCGCCGTGCGCGGCGGGTACGGCCAGCCACCACGCCGCCACCAGCACCGCGAGGAGGGCTCGGGCGGCTGTTCGCGTCACATGGGGAGGTTATGTCCCGGTATCGGGTGGCGCACCCGGACCGGAACCGCCCGGTCCCGTTCGGCGTCCCTTCCCGATGGCCGCCCCGAGGGCGGTGATCGGCATCGGACGGGGGCGGACATGGGGGCACGGATGAGTACGCGGGACCGGTTGCGCGGATGGTGGCGGCGGGGGCGCTGGGTCGTGCTCGGTCTCGTCCTCCTGCTGGTCCTGCCGCCGGCGACCGGCGCGCTCGCGCTGCGGCTGAACTACACCGGCGACCTGCGGGAGGGCACGCAGTCGCGGGGCAAGGACGCCGTCTGGCTGGGACACGCCTGGGTCGACGGCCGCAAGAAGGACGCCGACCTCGCGGCCTTCGCGGCCCGGATCAAGGGCACCGGCATACGGGACCTCTACGTCCACGCGGGTCCGCTGGAGCACGACGGGACGCTGCCCGCCGACCGCTACCCGCGGGCGAAGTGGCTGATCGAGAACGTGCACCGGACGATGCCCGGCATCCGGGTGCAGGCATGGCTCGGCGACGTGCTGGCCACCGAGGGCCCGGACGGGCTGCGGCTGGAGGACGCGGCCTCGCGCCGCGCCGTGGTGGGCTCCGCCCGGCAGATCCTGGACGCCGGCTTCGACGGGGTGCACTTCGACCTGGAGCCGCTGCACTCCGACGACGCGCACTACCTCTCGCTCCTGGACGACCTCGGCGCGCTGACCGGGCCCCGCGGGGCGCAGCTCTCGGTGGCCGCGCACCAGATCGATCCGCTGCCGTCCGCGCACTCCGTGCTGGGTGCGCTGAGCGGCAGCGAGAAGTGGTGGTCGCAGGAGTTCTTCGGGCAGGTCGCCCGGCGGGTCGACCAGATCGCCGTGATGTCGTACGACACCTGGATGCCGCTGGAGGGGATGTACGGCGGATACGTCGCCCAGCAGACCAGCCTGGCCCTGGAGGTCACCCCCGACGACACCGACCTGCTGATGGGCCTGCCCTTCTTCCACGAGGACGACCTCGGGCACCACGAGTCCGCGGAGACGGTCGAGGCCGCCGTGCGCGGGACCCGGCTGGGCCTCGGGCGCACGGACGCCGACCGCGCCCGCTTCGGCGTGGCGCTCTACGTCGACTTCGCGGCGGAGGAGGGCGACTGGGCGGCCTACCGCGCGGGCTGGCACTGACGCCGCCGCCCGCGCCGGGGCGGCCCGTGCGCCCCGCAGCCGCCCGGGACCGGGGCCGCACCGGGTCCCGGCCGCGGGACAGCCCTCAGGTCTTCCGCCGGCCGATCCTGCTCCCCAGCCACACCAGCGGGTCGTACTTCCGGTCCACGGCCCGCTCCTTCAGGGGGATCAGCGCGTTGTCGGTGATCCTGATGCCCTCCGGGCACACCTCCGTGCAGCACTTGGTGATGTTGCAGTAGCCCAGCCCGTGTTCGTCCTGCGCGGTCCGCCGGCGGTCCAGGCCCGCCTCCCGCGCCGCGTCCAGCGGGTGCATGTCCAGCTCCGCGACCCGCATCAGGAAGCGGGGGCCGGCGAACGCCGTCTTGTTCTCCTCGTGATCGCGGACCACGTGGCACGTGTCCTGGCACAGGAAGCACTCGATGCACTTGCGGAACTCCTGCGAGCGTTCCACGTCCCTCTGCTGCATCCGGTACTCGCCCGGCGCCACGCCCTCGGGCGGGACGAAGGCCGGGACCTCCCGCGCCTTCGCGTAGTTGAAGGACACGTCCGTCACCAGGTCCCGGACGACGGGGAAGGCCCGCAGCGGAGTCACGGTGAGGGTCTCCGACGGATCGAAGACGGACATCCGGGTCATGCACATCAGCCGCGGCCTGCCGTTGATCTCGGCCGAGCACGAACCGCACTTGCCCGCCTTGCAGTTCCAGCGCACGGCGAGATCCGGCGCCTGCGTGGCCTGCAGCCGGTGGATGATGTCGAGCACGACCTCGCCCTCGTTCACCTCCACCGTGTAGTCGGTCAGCTCCCCGCCGCCGACGTCGCCCCGCCACACCCGGAACCTGGCGTCATAACTGCTCATGCGTCGAGCTCCTCCTCGGCGAGGTACTTGACCAGCTCCTCCTTCTCGAAGAGGGCGAGCAGGTCCGGACGGACGGGCTCCGTGCGGGTCCGTTCCAGCGCGACCGCCGCCGCGCCGGAACCGTCGTCGTCCACCGCGCGGCACAGCAGGTTCACCGGGCGCCATTCGCGCTCCATCGACGGGCAGTCCTCCCGGGTGTGCCCGCCGCGGCTCTCCGTGCGCTCCAGCGCCGCCCGGGCCACGCACTCGCTGACCAGCAGCATGTTCCGCAGGTCCAGGGCCAGGTGCCAGCCCGGGTTGAACTGCCGGTGCCCCTCGACCCCGGCCCGCCGGGCCCGGGACCGCAGTGCGGCGATGCGTTCCAGGGCCTCGGCCATCTCGCCCTGCCGCCGGATGATGCCGACCAGGTCGTTCATCGTCTGCTGGAGTTCCTGATGGAGGGCGTACGGGTTCTCGGCGGGCCCCTGCCCGCCGTCGTCGGCCGCCGCCCCGAACGGTGCCAGCGCCGCGGCGGCCGCCGCCTCGACCTCGGCCTCCGAGACGGCCGCGCGTCCGGTCTCCGCCGCGTGCGCGGCGGCGTGCAGCCCCGCCCGCCGGCCGAAGACCAGCAGGTCCGACAGCGAGTTGCCGCCCAGCCGGTTGGAGCCGTGCATCCCGCCGGCCACCTCACCGGCCGCGAAGAGCCCCGGCACGCCGACCGCGGCCGCCGAGTCGGAGTCGACCGCGACACCGCCCATCACGTAGTGGCAGGTCGGCCCGACCTCCATCGCCTCCGCGGTGATGTCCACGTCCGCCAGTTCCTTGAACTGGTGGTACATCGACGGGAGCCGGCGCCTGATCACCTCCGCCGGCATCCGGGTGGACACGTCGAGGTACACGCCGCCGTGCGGGGAGCCGCGCCCCGCCTTCACCTCGGAGTTGATGGCCCGGGCCACTTCGTCGCGCGGCAGCAGTTCCGGCGGGCGCCGGTTGCCGTCCGGGTCCTCGTACCAGCGGTCGCCCTCCTCCTCCGACTGCGCGTACTTCTCCTTGAAGACGTCGGGGACGTAGTCGAACATGAAGCGCCGGCCCTCGGAGTTGCGCAGCACGCCCCCGTCGCCGCGCACCGACTCGGTGACGAGGATGCCCTTCACCGACGGCGGCCAGACCATCCCGGTCGGATGGAACTGGACGAACTCCATGTTCACCAGCGGCGCGCCCGCCAGCAGCGCCAGGGCGTGCCCGTCGCCGGTGTACTCCCACGAGTTCGAGGTGACCTTGAAGGACTTGCCGATCCCACCCGTGGCCAGGACCACCGACGGCGCCTCCAGGACGAAGAAGCGTCCGGTCTCGCGCTCGTAGCAGAAGGTCCCGGCGACCCGGCCCGAGTCGTCCTTGAGGACCCGGGTGACGGTGCACTCCTGGAGGATCCGCAGCCGGGACTCGTAGTCCCCGGTCTCCTCGAAGTCCCGCTGCTGCAGGGCGACCACCTTCTGCTGGAGCGTGCGGATCAGCTCCAGCCCCGTCCGGTCGCCGACGTGGGCGAGCCGGGGGTACTCGTGGCCGCCGAAGTTGCGCTGGGAGATCCGGCCGTCCGGGGTGCGGTCGAAGAGCGCCCCCCAGGTCTCCAGCTCCCACACCCGCTCGGGGGCCTCGCGGGCGTGGAGCTCGGCCATCCGCCACTGGTTGAGGAACTTGCCGCCCCGCATGGTGTCGCGGAAGTGGACCTGCCAGTTGTCGTGGGGGTTGGCGTTGGCCATGGAGGCGGCGATCCCGCCCTCCGCCATGACCGTGTGCGCCTTGCCGAAGAGGGACTTGCAGACGACGGCGGTACGGGCGCCCCGCTCGCGCGCCTCGATCGCGGCGCGCAGTCCGGCGCCGCCGGCGCCGACCACGACCACGTCCCACTCCTGCCGTGCGACCTGTGCCATGTCAGAAGATCCTCGGGTCGTCGAAGGTGCCGGTGGCGAGCAGGTAGACGTAGAGGTCGCAGAGGGCGACGCTGATCAGCGAGGCCCAGGCGAGCTGCATGTGCCGGGCGTTCAGCCGTCCCGTCCAGGTCCACAGGCGGTAGCGCACCGGGTGCCGGGAGAAGTGCCGCAGCCGCCCGCCGACGATGTGCCGGCAGGAGTGGCAGGACAGCGTGTAGGCCCAGATCAGCACGGTGTTGGCGAGGAACACGAGCGTCCCCAGGCCCGCGTGGCCCCAGGCGTACGAGGCGTCGCGGAAGGTCAGCACCGTGTCGTACGTGAGGATCGCGGCGACCGGCAGGGCCGCGTAGAAGAAGTACCGGTGGGCGTTCTGCAGGATCAGCGGGAAGCGGGTCTCGCCGGTGTACGCGCGGTGCGGCTCGGCCACCGCGCAGGCCGGCGGGGAGGCCCAGAAGCTGCGGTAGTACGCCTTCCGGTAGTAGTAGCAGGTGAGACGGAAGCCGAGCGGGAAGACCAGGATGATCAGGGCGGGGGACAGGGTCCACCAGCTGCCGAGGATCTCCCAGTTCGGCCCGCCCTTCATCGGCACGCAGTTCTCCGCCAGACAGGGCGAGTAGAACGGCGAGACGTAGGGGGCGGCGTAGTAGTCGGCGGCGGCGAAGGCCCGCCAGGTCGAGTAGACGACGAAGGCGACCAGCCCCGCGGCGGTGACGGCCGGCGCCAGCCACCAGCGGTCCGTGCGCAGATGGCGGGCGCCCACCGCCGCGCGGGTGGGGGAGTGCACGCCGGTGGCGGGCTGCCGGCCCGCGTCCAGAGCGGGCGGTTCGGTTCCGGTGGCCACGGTGTCCCCTCTCTACGGTGCGTGCCGGTCGCGCGCTCCGAGGCCCTCGTCGTCGACGTCCGTCCACAGCTCGCTGCGGTAGGGGGTGTCGGGGATGGAGACGAGCTCCTCGGCGCGTCCGGGGCGGGCGGCGGCGCGCCGCCCCGCCGTGCTTCCGGGGGGTCCGTCCCGCTCCGTGTCGATGCGCCGTTCCAGTTGTCCGACCGTGCGGACCAGGTCGTCGAGGCAGCGCTTCACGGCCGCCAGATCGTCGTGCAGGGACATGGATGGCCCTCACTTCCGCGATAGCGGGTGGCACATACGCGCCTGAGAGTGTCGCGCGTCACCTCACGCGTTGGGAAGGCGTGTGCACGGATCGGCTGGGCGGGCGGTTGGGCCGCACGAGTGGGGTTTGCCGGTCATGCCGCCGTGTCGGCGCGGGGGCGTCCGGTCCGTCCCTTTCAGTGGATGAGTCATAGGTGTGATCATCTCCAAATGGAATAAAACTGGACGAAGGGGTACAAGTCATGTCCCAGGTCGCCGCCCCTCGCGGGAGGACATGCTCCAGGAGCCCCCGCTCCCGCACGCTCCGCTCCGTCGCCACCCTCACCAGTGCGGTGCTCGCCGTGTCCGTCCTGGCCGGCTGCAGCTCCGACGACGAGGGCGAGCAGGCCGCGGCCGCCGCGCAGGACAACGCTCCCGCCGCCCGCGACAAGGTCGCCGACGGCGGCACCATGCGCTGGGCGGTCGACGCGCTGCCGACGACGCTCAACGCCTTCCAGGCCGACGCCGACGGCGCCACCAGCCGGATCGCGGGCGCGGTGCTGCCCTCCCTCTACACGCTGGACGCGCGGGGCCGCCCGCAGCGCAACGCGGACTACCTGGAGTCCGCGAAGGTCGTGGAGACCGAGCCCAAGCAGGTCGTCCTCTACAAGCTCAACCAGCAGGCGGTGTGGAGCGACGGGCGCGAGATCGGCGCCCCGGACTTCGTCGCGCAGTGGCGCGCCCTGAGCGGCCGGGACACCGCCTACTGGACGGCCCGCAACTCCGGCTACGAGCGGATCGAGCGGATCGAGCGCGGCAAGGACGACCTGGAGGTGCGGGTCACCTTCGGCAAGCCGTACGCCGACTGGCAGTCCCTCTTCACCCCGCTGTACCCGAAGGAGGTGATGGGCTCCCCGAGCAGCTTCAACGACGGGGCGCGCACCGCGCTGAAGGCGACCGCGGGGCCCTTCGAACTCAAGGGGATCGACCGCAAGAGCGGCGAGGTCACGCTGGTCCGCAGCGCCCGCTGGTGGGGGCAGCCCGCCAAGCTCGACACCCTCCGGCTGAAGGCCGTGCCCCGGACCGAGCGGGTGGCGGCCCTGTCCGCCGGCACCCTCGACCTGGCCGAGATCGACCGGGCCGCCGCCGACCGCATCGCCCAGGCGGTCCGCGACGCCCGCTCCGGCGCGAACGGCGGGCAGGCGCTCACCCACGGTCCGGGCGCCGGGACCACCCCCGCCGCGGCGCTCAGGTCCTGGGCGCTGGCCCACGGCACCGACGAGGCGCAGGCGCAGGTCGTCCGGGCCGCACGCGAGAAGAACCAGCAGGCGATCGCGCAGTACGCGAGCGAGCAGAGCGCGCTGGGCAAGTTCGTGGTGCGCAAGTCCCTGGAGCCGGCGTACACCCAGCTCTCGCTGAACGGCGAGTCCGGGCCGCTCGCCGACGAGCGGGTGCGGCGGGCGGTGGCCCGCGCCCTGAACCGGCAGGAGCTGGCCGAGGCCGTCCTCAAGCCGCTCGGCCTGCCCGCCAGGCCGCCGGGCAGCCACCTGGCCCTCGCCGGGCAGGCGGCGTACGCGGACAGCAGTGACGCGCTCGGCGACCAGGACACCAAGGAGGCCCGGGCGCTGCTCTCGGACGCCGGCTGGGTGCCGGGCGGCGCGAACAAGAAGCCCGCCGGGACGAAGGCCGGCAGCGAGTCGGTGGAGAAGACCCCCGAGAAGAAGCCCGCCGGGGAGAAGGCCGGCGAGAAGAAGGCCGGCGAGGCCGGCGCGGGGAAGCCCGAGGCCGCGAAGCCCGGGTCCTCGCAGTGGCAGGCCGACGTGGCCTCGAACGAGGGCCTCTACATCGTGGGCGACGACAAGCCCGGCAGCTCCGCCACCGTGCCCGCGGACGGCAAGGCCGGCGAGTCCGCGCGCGGCGTGGGCGGCCCGGAGAACGGCACCAGCGTCCTCGCCCCGGCGCCCGCCGCGGCGCTCCAGAGCGTCGCCGTGCTCCGCCAGGCCGAGTCCCTCGACACGGGCACGGCCCCCGGCGCGGAGGCCAAGGGCCAGACCGCGGGCCGCCCGGACAACGGGGTCGCCGGCGCCTACGCCCCGCTCGGCACCGCCGCCCCGGCCGTGCCCGCGGCGGCCTCCCAGTCGCTCGGCAAGGACGGCAAGGCGCTCGACCTCCGCTTCGTCCTGCCGTCGGGTCCGGGTTCGGAGTCCCTGCGGGCGGTCGGCGACAGGATCGTCCGGATGCTCGACGCGGTGGGCATCCGCACCACGGTCACCAAGGTCGCCGACGAGAGCTTCTTCAAGGACCACGTCGCCTCCGGCGACTACGACCTGGCCCTCTACTCCTGGCCGGCCTCGGCCTTCCCCGCGACCGACGCCCGGCCGATCTTCGCCAAGCCCGAGCCCGCCTCGGACGGCTCCCTGCTGGTCGAACAGAACTACGCGCGGGTCGGCACCGACCGGATCGATCAGTTGTTCGATCAGGCGGTCGCGACACTGGACGAGGAGGAGGCCCGCGAGCTGGTCCGCCAGGCCGACGCCCGGATCTGGGCCGCCGCAGGATCGATTCCCCTCTATCAGCGCCCCCAGTTGGTCGCCGCCCGGCCCGAGCTCCTGAACGCCGGCGCCTGGGGCTTCGCGGCCCCGCGCTACCAGGACATCGGCTGGAAGAAGCCCGCGTCCGCCAACGGCGCGGAACGCAACACCAGCAAATGACCGAAAGCCCCGAAAGGGCTGGTCACAACCTCAGATCACGCTCAAGTTCCTTGCCCGCCGGTGATCCCGGCGGGCAGGATCACGTCCGGCCCCCTTGACCCGGCCCATGTTCGGCACCCCAGTGCAATCCCGCACCACCCGTACCACCTGCGTACCCCGTGCCACCCCCGCAGAGGCGACCCCGAAACCTCTGAGTAAACCCTCTCGAATCCGGGCGGGGAAGCCCCTTGCGCGGCAGCCCCGTACCATGGGAGACAGCCGTGGCGCGTCCGCCCGGCGGGCGTAAGAGGAACTGACGCCGCATCCCACGATCCGAGAGAAGCGCAAGCACCCATGCCCACGCGCCACGACATCCGTAACGTCGCCATCGTCGCCCACGTCGACCATGGCAAGACGACCATCGTCGACGCCATGCTCAAGCAGGCCGGTGCCTTCGCCGCCCACCAGCACCTCGACGACCGCATGATGGACTCGAACGACCTGGAGCGTGAGAAGGGCATCACGATCCTCGCCAAGAACACGGCGGTGAAGTACCACCCCAAGGACGGCGGGGCCCCGATCACGATCAACATCATCGACACCCCCGGCCACGCCGACTTCGGTGGCGAGGTCGAGCGCGGTCTGTCGATGGTGGACGCGGTCGTCCTGCTGGTCGACGCCTCCGAGGGTCCGCTGCCGCAGACCCGGTTCGTGCTGCGCAAGGCGCTTCAGGCCCGGATGCCCGTCATCCTCTGCATCAACAAGACGGACCGCCCGGACTCCCGGATCGACGAGGTCGTCAACGAGACCTACGACCTCTTCCTCGACCTGGACGCCGACGAGGACCAGATCGAGTTCCCGATCGTCTACGCCTGCGGCCGTGACGGCATCGCCTCGCTGACCAAGCCGGAGGACGGCACCGTCCCGGCCGACAGCGAGAACCTGGAGCCGTTCTTCTCCACCATCCTGGAGCACGTCCCGGCCCCGACGTACGAGGAGGAGGCGCCGCTCCAGGCCCACGTCACCAACCTCGACGCCGACAACTTCCTCGGCCGTATCGCGCTCCTCCGCGTCGAGCAGGGCGAGCTCCGCAAGGGCCAGACGGTCGCGTGGATCAAGCGGGACGGCACGATCTCCAACGTCCGCATCACCGAGCTGATGATGACCGAGGCGCTCACCCGCAAGCCGGCCGAGGTCGCCGGCCCCGGTGACATCTGCGCCGTCGCCGGTATCCCCGACATCATGATCGGCGAGACGCTGGCCGACCCGGAGAACCCGATCGCGCTGCCGCTGATCACGGTCGACCAGCCCGCGATCTCCATGACCATCGGCACCAACACCTCGCCGCTCGTCGGCCGCGGTGGCACGGGCAAGGGCGCGGACGCCAAGGCCGCGGTCAAGCAGCGCAAGGTCACCGCCCGCCAGGTCAAGGACCGTCTGGACCGCGAGCTCATCGGCAACGTCTCGCTCCGCGTCCTCGACACCGAGCGCCCCGACGCCTGGGAGGTCCAGGGCCGCGGTGAGCTCGCGCTCGCCATCCTGGTCGAGCAGATGCGCCGCGAGGGCTTCGAGCTGACCATCGGCAAGCCGCAGGTCGTCACCAAGGAGGTCGACGGCAAGGTCCACGAGCCGGTCGAGCGCCTCACGGTCGACGTGCCCGAGGAGCACATGGGCGCGGTCACGCAGCTCATGGGTGTCCGCAAGGGCCGCATGGACAACATGTCCAACCACGGCTCCGGCTGGGTCCGCATGGAGTTCGTCGTTCCGTCCCGTGGCCTGATCGGCTTCCGTACGGAGTTCCTGACCAACACCCGCGGCACGGGCATCGCCCACTCGATCCACGAGGGCCACGAGCCCTGGTTCGGCACCCTGCAGACCCGCAACAACGGCTCCCTGGTCGCCGACCGCGCCGGCGCGGTCACCGCGTTCGCGATGACCAACCTCCAGGAGCGCGGCGTCCTGTTCACCGACCCCGGCACCGAGGTGTACGAGGGCATGATCGTCGGCGAGAACTCCCGCTCCGACGACATGGACGTGAACATCACCAAGGAGAAGAAGCTCACCAACATGCGCTCCTCCTCGGCCGACTCCTTCGAGGCGATCGTGCCGCCGCGGAAGCTCTCCCTGGAGCAGTCCCTGGAGTTCTGCCGCGACGACGAGTGCGTCGAGGTCACCCCGGAGGCCGTGCGCATCCGCAAGGTCGTCCTGGACCAGAACGCGCGAGGCCGCACCGCCTCGCGCGCCAAGAACGGCTGAGCCACGCCGTTTCCCGGCCGGCCTGTGACCTTCACCGCGCCCGGCTGACACAGCATCAGAAGAAGGCCCGGACCCCCGCAGACACTGTGGGGGTCCGGGCCTTTCGTCAACTCCATTAGGTGGGCACCCTGTCCGGATATCGGTCGTCGCTCTCCGGAACGTGTGTTAACGGTCCGTTTCGGGGGTGTCTGTCTGTGATCGCTTTGTCCGGATTTCGGTCTTCAGGGCCCTGGTGATGTTGTCAAAACGAGACCACTTAAGTGTGGTTTACAGCCCGGACGTACTTAATAGTTGGCTCCATTGAGCTCGGGTCAATGGGTCACGCACTGTGGGGAGTGCCGACTCACGAGCACACTCGGGGCACTTGAGTCCAACGCCGTCAGGGGTGTCGGCAGAACTCGAAGTGCCCCTCTTGTAGTGACAAGTGGACTCATGAGGAGGAACCCATGCGCGGTGCCAAGAGCGCCAAGTGGGTAGTGGGCGCGATCGTCGTCGCCCTGGCAGCGACCGCCTGTGGCGGGGGTAAGAGCGACGGCGGCAGCGACGCCAAGGGCGCTGTTGACCCGAACGGGATCTTCTCGATCGAGCTCGGTGAGCCTGAGAAGCCCCTGTACACCGGTGACACGATGGAGTCCAACGGCTCCGCGGTCATGGCCGGTCTGTTCTCGACCCTGGTCGACTACAAGGCCGACGGCTCGCTTGAGATGATCAACGCCGAGTCGGTCACCACCACTGACTCGAAGACGTGGACCGTCAAGCTCAAGAAGGGCTGGAAGTTCCACGACGGCACCCCGGTGACCTCGAAGTCCTACGTGGACGCGTGGAACTGGAACGCCAACATCAACAACGCCCAGGGTCTGTCTTCCTGGTTCGCGGACATCAAGGGCTTCGACGCCGTGCACCCGGAGGCGGAGGGCGCCAAGCCCACCGCCGACAAGCTCGAGGGTCTGAAGATCGTCGACGACAGCACCTTCACCATCGAGCTGAAGAACGTCGTCCCGTACTTCGGTCACAAGCTCGCGTACATCGTCTTCGCGCCGCTCCCGGACTCCTTCTACAAGGACACCAAGGGCGCCGGTCAGAAGCCGGTCGGCAACGGTCCCTACAAGTTCGAGTCGTGGGACCACAAGAAGCAGATCAAGATCGTCCGTTACGACGACTACCAGGGCCCGAACAAGGCGAAGAACGGCGGTGTGGTCTTCAAGAACTACACCACCCTCGAGGCCGCGTACGAGGACCTGAAGTCCGGCAACGTCGACGTCCTGCGTCAGATCGGCCCGAAGGACCTCCCGGTCTACCGCGCCGACCTCGGCGACCGTGCCGTGGACCAGCCGTACTCCGCGATCCAGACGCTGGCCATCGCCTTCTACGCCGACAAGTGGTCGAAGCCGAAGAAGGTCGACCCGAAGGTCATCCAGGGTCTGTCGATGGCGATCGACCGTGCCACCATCACCAAGACGGTGCTGCAGGGTACGCGTGAGCCGGCGACCGGCTGGGTCGCCAAGGGCGTCCTGGGCTTCCAGGAGAACGCCGCGGGCGACGTCACCAAGTTCGACCCCGCGAAGGCCAAGGAGCTCATCCAGGCCGGCGGCGGTGTCCCGAACAACGAGATCTCCATCCAGTTCAACGCGGATGGCGGTCACAAGGAGTGGGTCGACGCGGTCTGCAACAGCATCACGCAGGCGACCGGCGTCAAGTGCGTCGGCGACAGCAAGCCGGACTTCCAGGCCGACCTGACCGCTCGTAAGAGCAAGCAGGTCAAGGCCATCTACCGGTCCGGCTGGGTGCTCGACTACCCCGTCAACGCCAACTTCATCAGCGACCTGTTCCGCACCACGGCTGCGGGCAACCAGGGTGGCTTCGGCAACAAGGAGCTGGACGCGAAGATCGCGGCCGCCGACTCCGCGCCGACGCTCGACGAGTCGGTCAAGCAGTTCCAGGTCATCGAGAAGGACCTGGTCAACTACATGCCGTCCATCCCGCTCTGGTACTACAAGGTCAACGCGGGCTACTCGGAGAAGGTCTCCGGCGTTCAGTACGGCCAGGACGGCGACCCGATCCTGACCGGCGTCGAGGTCAAGAAGTAACCACCCAAGCGTAGTCCGCACGCCGACGCGGGGCTGACGGATCGTCAGCCCCGCCCGGTGCCTTACGCAGTGGCCGGGGGGCCCTTCCATGACATTCGCGCACCCACTGGGGCGCGGTTGCCGAGGGAGGGCCCGTCCGGCTGCGGCTGTCACATCTCAACGGAGGCATGATGGGGCGCTATGTCGCACGACGACTGCTCCAGATGATCCCGGTCTTCATCGGGACAACCCTGCTGATCTTCCTCATGGTCTACAGCCTGCCCGGCGACCCCGTGGCGGGTCTCTTCGGCGACAAGGGCGTGGACCCGGCGACGCTCGCGAAGATCAAGCACGAGCTCGGACTCGACCAGCCGCTGCTCAAGCAGTACTGGGACTACATGACCAACATCATCCTGCACTTCGACTTCGGCAACCAGATCCGCAACGGTCGCCCGGTCACCGAAGTGCTGGGTGACGCGTTCCCCATCACCCTGCAGCTCGCTGCACTGGCCTTCGCCTTCGAGCTCACCTTCGGCATCGGCCTGGGCGTCATCGCCGGCCTGAAGGCCGGCCGTCTGGCCGACAACGTGATCCTGATCTTCACGCTGCTGATCATCTCGATCCCCGTGTTCGTGCTCGGCTTCCTCATCAAGATGGTCTTCGCCTTCCAGCTCGACTGGATCAAGCCGAACGTCGGCGTGGAACCGCAGTGGGGCGAGCTGATCGCACCGGCCATCGTGCTCGGCGGTCTCTCCCTGGCGTACGTCGCCCGGCTCACCCGTACGTCCATGGCGGAGAACCTGCGCGCCGACTACATGCGCACGGCCATCGCCAAGGGTCTGCCGAAGCGCCGCGTCATCGGTGTCCACCTGATGCGCAACTCGATGATCCCGGTCATCACCTTCCTCGGCACCGACATCGGTGCCCTGATGGGCGGCGCGGTCGTCACCGAGGGCATCTTCAACATCAAGGGCATCGGCGGCGTCATCTACGAGTCGATCTCGCGCCGCGAGGGCACCACGATCGTCGGCCTCGTCACCATCCTGGTGCTCGTCTACCTCGTCACCAGCCTGCTCATCGACCTGCTGTACGCGGTCCTGGACCCGAGGATCCGTTATGCCTGACGTGACCAAGACCGCAGAGACCGCTGCTGCCGTGGACGCCGTCACCACCCCCCCGGTGACGGCCCCGGCCCCGGCGGACAAGCAGGAGAAGGCGCGCAGCCTCTGGGGTGACGCGTGGCGCGACCTGCGTCGCAACCCGTACTTCATCGTCTCGTCGGTGATGATCTTCTTCCTGCTGGTCCTCACCGCCTTCCCGGGCTGGTTCACCAGCGCCTCGCCGACCGCCGGTGACCTCGTGCACCACTACGTCGGCAAGCCGGAGCTGAGCAAGATCGGCTCCGAGGGCTGGCTCGGCTACGACATCCAGGGCCGCTCCGTGTACGCCCGCCTGATCTACGGCACCCGTGCCTCGGTCATCGTCGGTATCGCCGTCACCCTGATCGTCACGATCGTCGGCGGCATCATGGGCATGGTCGCCGGCTACTTCGGCGGCATCACGGACGCGATCCTGTCGCGGCTCACCGACATCTTCTTCGGCATCCCGTTCCTGCTCGGCGCGATGGTCGTCCTGCAGTCCTTCACCGACCGCACGATCTGGGTCGTCGTCTTCGCCCTGGCGTTCCTCGGCTGGACGCAGATCACCCGCGTCATGCGCGGTGCCGTGATCACGGTCAAGCAGGCGGACTACGTCCACGCGGCCAAGGCGCTGGGCGCCGGCACGACCCGCATCCTGTTCCGGCACATCCTGCCGAACGCCATGGCCCCGGTGATCGTCGTCGCGACCATCGCGCTCGGTGGCTACATCTCGGCCGAGGCGACCCTGTCGTACCTGGGTCTCGGTCTCTCCTCGGGCATCGTGTCCTGGGGTGGCGACGTCTCCGCCGGTGTTCAGTCGATCCGTACGTCGCAGCACATCCTGCTGTACCCGTCGATCATGCTGAGCATCACCGTTCTGGCGTTCATCATGCTCGGCGAAGCCGTCCGCAACGCCCTCGACCCCAAGCTGCGCTGAGGAGGGCGTAATGACGACCATCGACAACACCGGCAAGACCGCGGCCGTCCCCGCGCCGCGCGACGGCGACGACTTCACGGGTCCCCTGCTCGAAGTACGTGACCTGCACGTCGAGTTCCACACCCGCGACGGTGTGGCCAAGGCGGTCAACGGCGTCAACTACTCGGTGAACGCGGGCGAGACCCTCGCCGTGCTCGGCGAGTCCGGCTCCGGCAAGTCCGTCACCGCGCAGGCCATCATGGGCATCCTCGACATGCCGCCCGGCAAGATCCCGCAGGGCGAGATCCTGTTCCGCGGCGAGGACATGCTCAAGATGTCCTACGAGGAGCGCCGGAAGATCCGCGGCCGGAAGATCGCGATGATCTTCCAGGACGCGCTGTCCTCCCTGAACCCGGTCCTCACCGTCGGCTACCAGCTCGGCGAGATGTTCCGCGTGCACCACGGCCTCTCCAAGAAGGAGGCCACGGCCAAGGCCGTCGAGCTGATGGACAAGGTCAAGATCCCCGCCGCCAAGGCGCGGGTCTCCGACTACCCCCACCAGTTCTCCGGCGGTATGCGCCAGCGCATCATGATCGCCATGGCGCTGGCCCTGGAGCCGGACCTGATCATCGCGGACGAGCCCACCACGGCGCTCGACGTGACGGTGCAGGCCCAGGTCATGGACCTCCTCGCGGAGCTCCAGCAGGAATACAACATGGGCCTGATCCTGATCACCCACGACCTCGGCGTCGTCGCCGACGTCGCGGACAAGATCGCGGTCATGTACGCGGGCCGCATCGTCGAGACCGCTCCGGTCCACGAGCTGTACAAGCGCCCCGCCCACCCGTACACCCGGGGTCTGCTCGACTCGATCCCGCGCCTGGACCAGAAGGGCCAGGAGCTGTACGCGATCAAGGGTCTGCCGCCCAACCTGCTCCGCGTCCCCACGGGCTGCGCCTTCAACCCGCGCTGCCCCAAGGCCGACGACATCTGCCGTACGGAGATCCCGGCGCTGGCGCCGGTCACCGAGCAGGACGGCACCGAGCTGCCGGGCCGCGGCAGCGCCTGCCACTTCTGGAAGGAGACGATCCATGGCTGAGCTCAGCAAGAAGGACGACGCCGCGGACGCGACTCCGAACGTCACCGACGTGCACACGGTCGACGCCGCGAGCGAGGCGGAGGCCGTGGCCGCCATCGAGGCCCCCGTCCAGCGTGGCGAGCCGATCCTGCAGGTGCGGAACCTGGTCAAGCACTTCCCGCTGACCCAGGGCATCCTCTTCAAGAAGCAGGTCGGCGCGGTCAAGGCCGTGGACGGGGTCTCCTTCGACCTCTACCAGGGCGAGACCCTCGGCATCGTCGGCGAGTCCGGCTGTGGCAAGTCCACGGTCGCCAAGCTCCTGATGAACCTGGAGCGGGCCACCGCCGGCGAGGTCTTCTACAAGGGCCAGGACATCACCCGGCTGTCCGGTCGCGCGCTGAAGGCCGTCCGCCGGAACATCCAGATGGTGTTCCAGGACCCGTACACCTCGCTGAACCCGCGTATGACCGTGGGTGACATCATCGGCGAGCCCTTCGACATCCACCCCGAGGTGGCCCCGAAGGGCGACCGGCGCCGCAAGGTGCAGGAGCTGCTCGATGTGGTCGGTCTGAACCCCGAGTACATCAACCGCTACCCGCACCAGTTCTCCGGCGGCCAGCGCCAGCGCATCGGCATCGCCCGCGGCCTCGCGCTCAACCCGGAGATCATCATCTGCGACGAGCCGGTCTCGGCCCTGGACGTGTCCGTCCAGGCGCAGGTCATCAACCTGATGGAGAAGCTGCAGGACGAGTTCAACCTCTCCTACGTCTTCATCGCGCACGACCTGTCGATCGTCCGCCACATCTCCGACCGGGTCGGCGTGATGTACCTCGGCAAGATGGCCGAGATCGGTACCGACACGCAGATCTACGACCACCCGACGCACCCCTACACCCAGGCGCTGCTGTCGGCGGTCCCGGTTCCGGACCCGGAGGCCCGCGCCAACCGCGAGCGGATCATCCTCACCGGTGACGTCCCCTCGCCGGCCAACCCGCCGTCGGGCTGCCGCTTCCGCACCCGGTGCTGGAAGGCGCAGGACAAGTGCGCCACGGAGCAGCCGCTGCTGGCGATCCCCGAGGTGTTCGTCGGCCAGGACACCCCGGCCGCGCACGAGTCGGCGTGCCACTTCGCCGAGGAGAAGGACGTCGTCCACGCGGTGTGATCCTCCCGGCTCCTGTGACGAGGGCGCTCGAACCGTTTCGGTTCGGGCGCCCTCGGCGCGTTTGTCCGTATGGGTGTCAATAAGGTGCATGGAGCATGGTATCGGGTGATATTGGGTCTCTCAGTGGAGACCAAGGACACTCGGGAGGCACCATCATGCGCGGAGCCACGCACGCCAAGTGGACCGCACTGGCCGCGGCCGTCGCCCTGGCGACGACCGCGTGCGGAGGCGGGAGCGACAGCGGAGGCGGTGGCGCCGACGGCGTCGTGAGCGCCTCCTGGACCGATCCGCAGAATCCGCTGGAGCCGGCGAACACGAACGAGGTCCAGGGCGGCAAGGTCCTCGACATGATCTTCCGGGGACTCAAGAAGTACGACCCGAAGACCGGCGAGGCGCTGAACATGCTCGCCGAGAAGATCGAGACCACCGACTCGACGAACTTCACCATCACCGTCAAGAGCGGCTGGACCTTCTCCAACGGCGAGGCGGTCACCGCCAAGTCCTTCGTCGACGCCTGGAACTACGGCGCTCTCCTGAGGAACAACCAGAAGAACTCCTTCTTCTTCGGCCAGATCGAGGGCTACGACAAGGTCCACCCCGAGCAGGGCACGCCGAGCGCCACGAGCATGTCCGGTCTCAAGATCGTGAACGGTCAGACCTTCACGGTGAAGCTCAACCAGAAGTTCTCGACCTGGCCCGAGACCCTCGGCTACAACGCGTTCGCCCCGCTGCCCTCGGTGTTCTTCAGCGACCACGCCGCCTGGCTCTCCAAGCCGATCGGCAACGGCCCGTACACCATCGACTCGTACACCAAGGGCTCGCAGATGACCCTGAAGAAGTGGGACGGCTACCCGGGTGACGACAAGGCGCAGAACGGCGGCGTGACCCTCAAGGTCTACACCGACAACAACACCGCCTACACCGACCTGACCGCCGGGAACCTCGACCTCGTCGACGACGTCCCGGCCTCGCAGCTCAAGAACGTGTCGGCGGACCTGGGCGACCGCTACATCAACACCCCGGCCGGCATCATCCAGACCCTGGCCTTCCCGTTCTACGACCCGGCCTGGAACAAGCCGGGCCAGGAGAAGCTCCGCCAGGGCCTGTCGATGGCGATCAACCGCCAGCAGATCACCGACACCATCTTCCAGAAGACCCGCACGCCCGCCGTCGACTGGACCTCCCCGGTCCTCGGCGAGGACGGCGGCTTCAAGGACATCTGCGGCGACTTCTGCAAGTACGACGCGGCCAAGGCGAAGCAGCTGGTCGCCGAGGGCGGCGGCATCCCCGGCGGCACGATGAAGATCTCGTACAACGCCGACACCGGCTCCCACAAGGAGTGGGTGGACGCCGTCTGCAACTCCATCAACAACGCGCTGGGCAACAACCGGGCCTGTGTCGGCAACCCGATCGGCACCTTCGCCGACTACCGCAACCAGGTCACCACGCAGAAGCTGAACGGCCCCTTCCGTGCCGGATGGCAGATGGACTACCCGCTCATCCAGAACTTCCTGCAGCCGGTGTACTACACCAACGCCTCGTCCAACGACGGCAAGTGGACCAACCCGGACTTCGACAAGCTCGTCAACCAGGCCAACGCCGAGACGGACACCGCGAAGGCCGTGGGCCTCTTCCAGCAGGCCGAGGAGGTGCTCCGCAACGACATGGGCGCCATCCCGCTGTGGTACCAGAACGGCAGCGCCGGCTACTCGGAGCGGATCTCGAACGTGGCCCTGAACCCCTTCAGCGTGCCCGTCTACAACGAGATCAAGGTCAACTGACGCAGGTCGGCTGCGCACGGCCCGGCGTTCCCTCCCGCGCCGGGCCGTACGCCTTCCCCACCCCCCGGAGCCCCTCATGGGTCGTTATGTGATCCGACGTCTGCTGCAGATGATCCCGGTCTTTTTCGGCGCCACGCTGCTGATCTTCCTGATGGTGAACGTGATGGGCGACCCCATCGCCGGCCTGTGCGGCGACCGCGCGTGCGACCCGGCGACCGCCGCCCAGCTGGAGAAGGAGTTCGGCCTCGACAAGCCCGTCTGGCAGCAATACCTCACCTACATGGGCAACGTCTTCACCGGCGACTTCGGCACGGCCTTCAACGGCCAGCCGGTCACCGAGCTGATGGCCAGCTCGTTCCCGGTGACCATCCGGCTCACCATCGTCGCGATCTTCTTCGAGATCGTCATCGGCATCACCCTCGGCGTCATCACGGGCCTGCGACGCGGCAGCCCCGTCGACACCAGCGTCCTCGTGCTGACCCTGGTCGTGATCTCCATCCCGACCTTCGTCACCGGCCTCCTGCTCCAGCTGCTCCTCGGCGTCAAATGGGGCTGGATCAAGCCGGCCGTCTCGCCCGACGCGCCGTTCAGCGAGCTCATCGTGCCCGGCCTCGTCCTCGCGTCCGTCTCCCTGGCCTACGTCACCCGGCTGACCCGGACCTCCATCGCCGAGAACAAGAAGGCCGACTACGTCCGCACCGCCGTCGCCAAGGGACTGCCGCGCCGCCGGGTCACCACCCGCCACCTGCTGCGCAACTCGCTCATCCCGGTCATCACCTTCATCGGCACCGACATCGGCGCCCTGATGGGCGGTGCCATCGTCACCGAACGGATCTTCAACATCCACGGCGTCGGCTACCAGCTCTACCAGGGCATCATCCGCCAGAACACGCAGACCGTCGTCGGATTCGTGACCGTCCTGGTGCTGGTGTTCCTGGTCGCCAACCTGCTCGTCGACCTCCTGTACGCCGTCCTTGACCCGAGGATCCGCTATGCCTGAGCAGCCTGAGCCGCACGCGCCGTTCGACGACGGACGTGCCATCGACCACACCGGTGCGGGCGGCGGCACCGATCTCGCCATGGAAGAGGGCGAGACGCTGGAGAAGACTCCGGGCGGCCCCCGAGGCACCGGGCCGGAGAACAAGCCGCGCTCCCTGTGGACCGACGCGTGGTACGACCTGCGGCGCAACCCGGTCTTCATCATCTCCTCGCTGGTGATCCTCTTCCTGGTGATCATCTCGATCTGGCCCCAGCTGATCACCTCCGGTGACCCCCTCGACTGCGACCTTGCCAAGGCGCAGGAGGGCTCCCAGCCCGGCCACCCGTTCGGCTTCAACGGCCAGGGCTGCGACGTGTACACCCGCACCGTGTACGGCGCCCGGACCTCCGTCTCGGTCGGTGTCCTCGCCACCCTCGGCGTCGCCCTGCTCGGCTCCCTCCTCGGCGGTCTGGCCGGCTTCTTCGGCGGAGGCTGGGACGGCTTCCTGTCGCGGATCACCGACGTGTTCTTCGCCATCCCGGTCGTCCTCGGCGGACTCGTCCTGCTGTCGGTCGTCACCAGCAACACCATCTGGCCCGTCATCGGCTTCATGGTCCTGCTGGGCTGGCCCCAGATCTCGCGCATCGCCCGAGGCTCGGTGATCACCGTCAAACAGAACGACTACGTGCAGGCGGCCCGGGCGCTCGGCGCGTCCAACTCCCGGATGCTGCTGCGCCACATCACCCCCAACGCGGTCGCCCCGGTGATCGTCGTGGCGACGATCGCGCTGGGCACGTACATCGCGCTCGAGGCGACCCTGTCGTACCTGGGCGTCGGCCTGAAGCCGCCGACCGTCTCGTGGGGCATCGAGATCTCCGCGGCCTCGCAGTACATCCGCGTCGCCCCGCACATGCTGCTCTGGCCGGCCGGCGCGCTCGCCATCACCGTCCTCGCGTTCATCATGCTCGGCGACGCGGTGCGCGACGCCCTCGACCCGAAGCTGAGGTAGACGCCCATGCTGCTCGAAGTGCGCGACCTGCACGTGGAGTTCCACACCCGTGAGGGGGTGGCCAAGGCGGTCAACGGCGTCGACTACTCGGTGGACGCGGGCGAGACGCTCGCCGTGCTCGGCGAGTCCGGCTCCGGGAAGTCCGTCACCGCGCAGGCCGTCATGGGCATCCTCGACGTGCCCCCCGGGAAGATCTCCGGCGGCGAGATCCTCTTCAAGGGCCAGGACCTCCTCAAGCTCAAGGAGGACGAGCGGCGCAAGATCCGCGGCGCCAAGATGGCGATGATCTTCCAGGACGCGCTGTCCTCCCTGAACCCGGTGATCAGCGTCGGCGACCAGCTGGGCGAGATGTTCCAGGTCCACCGCGGGATGTCGCGGAAGGACTCCCGCGCCAAGGCCGTCGAGCTGATGGACCGGGTCCGCATCCCGGCCGCCAAGGAACGCGTCGGCCAGTACCCGCACCAGTTCTCCGGCGGCATGCGCCAGCGCATCATGATCGCCATGGCGCTCGCCCTCGAACCCGAGCTGATCATCGCCGACGAGCCGACCACCGCCCTGGACGTCACCGTGCAGGCCCAGGTGATGGACCTGCTCGCCGAACTCCAGCGGGAGCTCCACATGGGGCTCATCCTCATCACCCACGACCTCGGCGTCGTCGCCGACGTCGCCGACAAGATCGCCGTGATGTACGCCGGGCGGATCGTCGAGGCGGCCCCCGTCCACGAGATCTACAAGGCGCCCGCCCACCCGTACACCCGCGGCCTGCTCGACTCGATCCCGCGCCTGGACCAGAAGGGCCAGGAGCTCTACGCGATCAAGGGCCTGCCGCCCAACCTCCTCGCCATTCCGCCCGGCTGCGCCTTCAACCCGCGCTGCCCGATGGCGCAGGACGTCTGCCGCACCGACGTGCCGCCGCTGTACGACGTGACCGAGTCCCCGGTGCCGCGCACCAGCGCCTGCCACTTCTGGAAGGAGTGCCTGCATGCCTGAGGCGATTCTCGAGGTCCGGGACCTGTACAAGCACTACCCGCTGACCCAGGGCATCCTGATCAAGAAGCAGGTCGGCGCGGTCAAGGCCGTCGACGGCGTCTCCTTCGACCTCGCGGCGGGGGAGACGCTCGGCATCGTCGGCGAGTCCGGCTGCGGCAAGTCGACCGTCGCGAAGATGCTGGTGAACCTGGAGCGCCCGACCTCCGGCACCATCTCGTACAAGGGCGAGGACATCACCAAGATGTCCGCGAAGGGCCTGCGCGCGGTCCGCCGGAACATCCAGATGGTCTTCCAGGACCCGTACACCTCGCTGAACCCGCGGATGACCGTCGGCGACATCATCGGCGAGCCGTACGAGATCCATCCCGAGGTCGCGCCGAAGGGCTCGCGCCGGCAGAAGGTCCAGGACCTCCTCGACGTGGTGGGCCTGAACCCCGAGTACATCAACCGCTACCCGCACCAGTTCTCCGGCGGCCAGCGCCAGCGCATCGGCATCGCCCGCGGCCTCGCGCTCCAGCCGGAGGTCATCGTCGCCGACGAACCGGTCTCGGCCCTGGACGTCTCGGTCCAGGCACAGGTCGTGAACCTCCTCGACCGGCTCCAGGCGGAGTTCTCCCTCTCCTACGTCTTCATCGCCCACGATCTGTCGATCGTGCGGCACATCTCGGACCGGGTCGGGGTCATGTACCTCGGCCGGATCGTCGAGATCGGCACCGACGCCGCGATCTACGACCACCCGACCCATCCCTACACCCAGGCACTGCTGTCCGCCGTCCCCGTGCCGGACCCCGAGGCCCGCGCCCACCGCGAACGCATCATCCTCAGCGGTGACGTCCCCTCCCCGGCCAACGTCCCCTCCGGCTGCCGCTTCCGCACCCGCTGCTGGAAGGCCCAGGAACGCTGCACCCTGGAGGTCCCCGAACTCGCCGTCCCCGCGGTCTTCCGGCTCACGGAGAGCCCGGCGAAGCACGACTCGGCCTGCCACTTCGCGGAGGAGAAGCACGTCGTCCCGGGGGAGGACGACGAGGAGTGACGGCGGTCGCCGCAACTGCGGACGGAACCCCGGGGAAGCCGCCGACCGCGTTAACGCGCAGGCAACCCGGGCGACTTCACTCCGATATGCGAACGCGGCAGGCTCGACAGCGTACGGCCGTGCGGGTGCCGTAGGCCGGCCGGGACGCGCCATGTCGTCCCGGCCGGCCGCCCCCGCGGACCGGCCCCCTCCGTCACCGGGCCGCCGCCGCGAGGGCCCCGCGTTCCTCGCCCCTGAGGCCCTCCCGGCCTCGGCGTCCCGACTTGCCGAACTCGTGGGGAGTCGGGGCGGAATCCCTTGTTTCGCTCCTCGGTGACCGTGAGGATCGGCCTCGTGACCGTCACGGGAGCAGCTCGACTCACCGGGGCCGCCCTCGCCGGCGCGCTCGCACTCGTCACCGCAGGCTGGATCCTGCGCGACCTCGTCCTCGCCGACGGGTCGGCCGCCGACCTCCTCTGGTACTGGGCCGGCGACCACCGCCTCGCGGTCCGGGAGCGCTTCGCCACCTTCGGACTCGACCCCGTCCTGTTCCTCGTCTACGCCGTCACCACCGTCGCCGCCCTGCGCTCCCCGGGCGCCGCGTCCGCCCTCGCCGCCGCCGGCGTGGTGACGCTCGGCCTACGGCTCCCCGGACTGTGGGCGACCTCGGGCGCCACCGCCCTGGTGACCACGCTCCTCGTGCTCGGCCTGGCCGCCGCGCTCCTGGCCACCGCCGCCCTCGGCCGCCGGCCGGTCCGCTCCGTGTACGAACCCGTCCCGGCCCGCCCCCGCCGCGGCCCCGCCGTGACCGCGGGCGTCCTGCTGCTGACCGGCGGCCTCCTCCAGGTGCTCTGGGAGGTCCGCCTGCTGCGCGCCTTCCCGTCCGAGGTCATCGTCGACCGGTACATCGGAGGCCGGTCCGTCGTCGCGGCGACGCTCGCGCCCCCGCCGGGCTGGCTGCTCCTCGTCCTCGTCCTGCTGCTGCTGACCGCGGCGGCCGCCGCGGTCGTCCGGCCGCCGTACTCCCGGCCGTTCGGCATGGTCGCCGGAGCGCTCCTGGGCGGCTGGGGCCTGACGGGCCTCGCCACGGCCTTCCGCCACGACCTGTTCGTGCGGCTCCCCGACATGGCGCCGGTCGAGCAGCTCGTCCTCGCGTCGGCCCTGTTCGACCTGCTGGCCGGCGCCACCGTGGTCGTCGTGCTGGCGGGACCGGGCGAGCGGCGCGTCGCGGCCGCCCCGCAGGGCCTGCCGGCCCTGCCCCCGGCCCCGCCGTCACCGAGGCCCCCCGGCTGGTGACGCCGGGGCCGGCCCCAGCGACCGCCGCAGGAAGTCGACCTGGAGCAGGAGCAGATTCTCCGCCACCTGCTCCTGCGGCGTCATGTGGGTCACGCCCGTCAGCGGCAGCACCTCGTGGGGCCGCCCCGCGGCGAGCAGCGCGGAGGACAGCCGCAGGCTGTGCGCCACCACCACGTTGTCGTCGGCGAGGCCGTGGACGATCATCAACGGCCGGGCCGGGCCCCGCGGCGCCGACAGACCGTCGTCGGTGACCAGGGAGTTCGCCGCGTACACCGCGGGGTCGTCCTGCGGCGTCCCCAGATAGCGCTCCGTGTAGTGGGTGTCGTAGAGCCGGAAGTCCGTCACCGGAGCCCCCGCCACCGCCGCGTGGAACACGTCCGGACGCCGCAGGACGCCGAGCGCGGCGAGGTAGCCGCCGTACGACCAGCCGCGGATCGCCACCCGGTCCGGATCGAGCGGGAACTCCCGCGCCAGCGCGTGCAGGGCCTCGACCTGGTCGTCCAGCGTCGGCGTCAGGTCACGGCGGATCGCCTTCTCCCAGGCCGGCGACCGGCCCGGCGTCCCGCGCCCGTCGGCGACGATCACCGCGAAGCCCTGGTCGGCGAACCACTGGGACGTCAGATGCGGATTGTGTGCGGCGACCACACGCTGACCGTGAGGTCCGCCGTAGGGGTCCATCAGCACCGGCAGAAGTCCGTCACCTTCCCGGTACCCCGAGGGGAGCAGGACGGCGCACGGAATCCGCCGTGCGCCCCCCTCCACCAGACGCACCCGGGCCGACAGCACCGGCGTCTGCGCGTACGAGGCGACCACCGCCACCTGCTCGCCCGCCCGCAGCACCCGCGTCACGCTCCCCGGCGCGTCCGGGCGGGCCGACGACAGCACCGTCACCTCCCCGCAGCGCACGGCCGAGTGAATTCCGATGCCCTCCGACACGCGTTCCACACCCCGCTCGCCGACCCGGTACACGTGGATCTCGCCGATCTCCGGCTCCGCCGCGGCCTCGCCGGCCGACGCCGACACCAGGACATCGCCGTCCGCCACGTCGAGGACGGCCCTGACGTGCAGCCGCGCTCCCGTCAGCGCCCGGTCCCCGACCGCGAGCACCCGTGCACCGCCCTCGTCCGCGATCCGCACGAGCCGCCCGTCGGGGGCCCACGCCGGAACCCCAGGCAGCAACTCCAGCCACTCCGGGTCCTCGTCCACGTGCACGGTCCGGGTCGCCCCCGTCGCCGGATCCACCGCCAGATGCAGCTGGACGCGCTGGTCACGAGCCTGGACGAGCAGCAGCGGCGCCCCGTCCGCCGACCAGTGCACCCGGGCCAGGTAGGGATACCGCTCCCGGTCCCACCCGACCTCCGTGCGCCCGCCGGCCAGATCCACCACGTACAGCCGCACGTCCGCGTTCGGCGTCCCCGCGGCCGGATACGCCACCCCCTGCGGCTCCCGGTCCGGGTGCGCCGGATCCGCGATCCACCACCGACGCACCGGCCGGTCGTCCACCCGCGCCACCAGCAGCCGGTCCGACTCCGGCGACCACCAGAATCCGCGGCTGCGCCCCATCTCCTCGGCCGCCACGAACTCCGCCAGGCCGTACGTGGCGTCCCCGTCCTCGGGCTCCGCGAGCGCCCGGTCGCCCTCCCCGTCCACGCCCGTCACCCGCAGCGCCCCACCGGCCACATAAGCGATGTGCCGCCCGTCCGGCGACGGCCGCGGGTCGATCACCGGCCCCGGCGCCCGCAGTTCGCGCGCGGTCCCGGCCCGGAGCTCCGCGGCGAACAGCCGACCCGACAGCGCGAACGCCGCCAACTCCACGGCCCCGTCCGTCGCGTAGCCCACGATCCCGCCCGAGCCCTCCCGGCTGCGCTCGCGCCGCCCCCGCTCCTCGGCGGACAACTCCTCCGCGGCGCCCGCCAGCAGGGTCTCCGGGTCGGCCGCGAGCCGCTCCCGCGGCTCACCGGCGGGCCCGTCCAGGTCCAGGACCCACAGGGCGTGTGAGAGGTCCGTGCCGGAGGACGAGCGGAGGAACACCACCCGCCCACCGCCCGGAGAGACCGTGAAGGAACGGGGAACGCCCAGGGTGAAGCGCTGAGTCCGGGCGTACTGGCGAGGGAACGAGAGCGGTACCGACCGCTGTTGCCTGGAGGTCATGCCGCCGAACCTAGCGCCGTGCGCCCCCCTGTGCCCCCGTACACCATCGATGCGGAGCCACACATAGTTATGATCCGTAGCGCTAGGTGGGTAAGGGACACCTGCACATGCTCGCCGAACTGACCGTCCGAATATCCGACCGAAGAAGTGTGGAGGTGAACCGCCGTGGCACTCTCGATTTCGGCGGTGGTGCTGCTGGCGATCGTCGTCTTCCTGCTGATCCGGAAATCCGGGCTGAAGGCTGGACATGCGGCGGTCTGCGCGCTCCTGGGCTTTTACCTGGCGAGCTCGTCCATCGCCCCGTCGATCAGCACGCTCACCACGAACGTGGCGGGCATGATCGGCGGACTCAAGTTCTGACCTCGCGAACCGACCGCGGCCCCGCCTCGTAGGGTGGGGCCATGACCGATCTCCCCGCGGCGGACCGCCCAGCCCGTCGTCTCCTCCTGGTGCACGCGCACCCCGACGACGAGTCGATCAACAACGGCGCGACCATGGCCCGGTACGCGGCGGAGGGCGCCCAGGTCACCCTCGTGACCTGCACCCTCGGCGAGGAGGGCGAGGTCATTCCGGCCGAACTCGCCCATCTCGCACCCGACCGGGAGGACCGGCTCGGAGACCACCGCGTCGCCGAACTCGCCGCCGCGATGAAGGAGCTCGGCGTCACCGACCACCGCTTCCTCGGCGGCCGGGGCCGCTTCCGCGACTCCGGGATGATGGGCGCCGACCAGAACCGCCGTGAGGGCGCCTTCTGGAACACCGCCGTCGACGACGCCGCACCCCACCTCGTCGCGGTGATCCGGGAGACCCGCCCCCAGGTCCTCGTCACCTACGACCCCGACGGCGGCTACGGCCACCCCGACCACATCCAGGCCCACCGCGTCGCCACCCGGGCCGCCGAGCTGGCCGCGGACCCGGACTACCGTCCCGAGCTCGGCCCCGCCCACCGGATCGACAAGACCTACTGGAACCGCGTCCCCCGATCGGTCGCCGAGGCCGGCTTCGCCCAGCTGCGCGCCGCGGCACCCGACTTCCCGGGTATCGCGGACATCGACGACGTCCCGGGCGTGGTCGACGACTCCCTGATCACCACCGCGATCGACGGCGGGGCGGACGCGACGGCGCGCAAGACCGCCGCGATGGAGGCGCACGCCACGCAGATCGCCGTGGACGGGCCCTACTTCGCCCTCTCCAACGACCTCGGGCAGCCGATCTTCACCACGGAGTACTACCAGTTGGTCCACGGCGAGCCCGGCGCACCCCGCGGCGAGCGCGAGGGCGACCTCTTCGCCGGCGTGGTGACGCCGTGAGCCCCCGCCCCGAAAACAGCCCCGGCGCCCGGCCCGAGAGCCGCCCCGGCACCCCGCCCGCCCCCTCGTCCGGCCCGCGGCTGAACGCCCGCGCCGCCTGGTACGTACTCCTCTTCGTCCTCGGGGCGCTGGTCGGAACGGCGGGCTCTTTCGTCCAAAGCGCCTGGTTCCCCGGTGGATTGATCCTCGCGCTGCTCGCCTCCGCGGGGGTGTTCTACGGCGGCCTGCGCGCCACCGGCACGCAACTCGGCGTCGTCGCCTCGGGAGCGGGCTGGCTCGTCGCGATCGTGCTGCTCAGCTTCGGACGGGCGGAAGGGGACGGCGCATTCGGCGGCGGAGTCGCGGAAATGATCTACCTGCTCGGAGGCATGGCGATCGCTGTGATCTGCGCCACCCTGCCCCGGCTGTCGCCTCCGGCCCCGTGAGCAGGCCGACTTGAGCCGATCACTGCCCGGACTTCGGCCGGAATGCCCGTCGCAGAGCCACCGGCGGTCGGGTACGAGTCGGCGGCGGCCAGTATGGTGGTGCGCGCCGCCGAGCCGCCCGGTACACGAGCACCAGCAAGAGCGGGCGGTGGAGCCAACCGGGAGATCCTGCTTTGAGTCGTGAAACTGGTCGAGAGACTGACACTTCGTCCTCCGGCGCCCAGGGGCGCGGTGGAGCCGCCTACCCCTCGGGTACACCGCCGTACGGATCCCGTCAGTATCCGTCGCTCCACCCGACGCAGGACGCGCCCGAGGATGCCGCCCCCGCCGCGCCCAAGCCGCCGCAGCCGGAGGAGCCCAAGACCGAGACCACGCTGACGACCCGGATCCGGATCAACATCCCGGGTTCGCGGCCGATCCCGCCGGTCGTGGTCCGCAAGCCGATGGGTGACTCCGGCGCCTCCGCCGCGCCCGCTCCGGCCGCCGAGCCGGCGGCGGAGCCGCAGGCCGCACCGGAGCCGGACCCGGCCCCGGTGCCGGAGCCTCCCAAGGCGGAGGAGAAGACGAGCGACTGGTTCGCCCCGCGCAAGCCGTCGGCCCCGGCCCCCGGTGGCGCCGCCCCGCAGGCACCCGCGGCCCCCGCGGGCGCCGGACCGGCGACGCCCCCCACCCGGCCGGCACCCCCGGTCCAGGGCGGGACGCCGTCCCAGGGCGGCTCCCAGGCCCACGGATCCGGCTTCGCCGGCCCCGCGACGGGTTCGATCCCCAGGGTCGCCGGACCCTCCATCTCGGCCACCCCCGCGTCGGGCACGCCGATGTTCCTCAGCACGCCGAAGGACGAGAGCGCCTACGGCCCCGACGGCGACCCCTTCTCCCCGCGCGGCCCGAAGCCGCCGGCCGGCCCGACCGGAGGCCCCGTCACCGGCGGCAGCCCCGTCGGCGGCGCACCTACCGGCCCGGTCGCCGGCAACCCGGCGGCCGGCGCCCCGATGGGCGGTCCCGTGGCCGGCAACCCGCTGGCCGGCCACCCCTTCGCGGGTGACCCCTTCGCCGGGGACCCGTTCGGCGGCGCCCCCCGCATGTCCGACGACACCGCGATCCTGACGCCGCAGAGCGCCGGCCCCGTCGCACCGGGCGACGGCGCCGCCCACATCTCCGGCGACACGCTCACCAGCGGCATCCCCGTCGTCCCCGCGGGCCCGGACCTCGCACCCCGGACCCCCGAGCGGACCGCCCCCGACCGCGGCCCCGCCGCCCCGGCGGCCCCCCGCCCCGCGCCCCGGCCCGCCCCGGCGGCCCCGGCGAAGAAGGGCCGCTCCAAGCTGGTCCTCGCGGGTGTCGGCGTCGTCGGCCTCCTCGGCGTCGCATACGGCGCCGGCCTGCTGCTGAACCACTCCGAGGTACCCAAGGGCACCACGGTCCTCGGCGTCGACATCGGCGGTGGCACGAAGGAGGAGGCCGTCAACCGGCTGGACTCCGCCCTCGGCAAGCGGGCCCACGCCCCGCTGAGGCTCGACGTCGGCGGCAAGGAGGTCGAGCTCGCGCCGGACAAGGCGGGACTCTCCCTCGACAGCCAGGAGACCGTCCGCGGTGCGGCGGGCAGCGACTACAACCCCGTCTCCGTGATCGGCTCCCTGTTCGGCGGCGAGCGCGTCGCCGAACCGAAGCTCCCGGTCGACCAGGAGAAGCTGGCCGCCGCGCTCGCCGACGTGGCCGGGGCGTCCGGCTCGGCGACAGACGGCACGATCGTCTTCTCGCCGGGCAAGGTCACCGCCGTGGAGGGCAAGCCGGGCAAGGGCCTGGACGTGGCGCGCTCGGTGGTCTCCGTCCGGGACGCGTACCGCGCCCAGGTCGAGACGGGCAAGGCGTCCGTCGTCGAGCTGCCGGTCGTCAGCCGTGAGCCCACGATCACCAAGGCCGAGCTGGACCGGGCCATGAAGGAGTTCGCCGAGCCCGCGATGTCCGGCCTGGTCACGATCAAGGCGGGCTCGAAGGAGATCAAGTTCGGCCCGGCGAAGTCCCTGCCGAAGATCCTCTCCATGAAGGCGGTCGACGGCCGCCTGGTGGAGGTCTACGACAAGAAGGCGATCGAGGGCCTCCTCGACGGCGTCTTCGACGGGATCATGATCACCAAGGGCGACGGCAAGAAGCACCAGGTCTCCGCCGACGACGTGGCCTTCGCGATGCGCGAGGCCCTGCTCGGCAAGACCCCGGCGGAGCGCACGAAGGTCATCGACCTCAACGGCCAGGGCTGAGCCCGAGCCGGGGGGTCTTGGGGGCGGAGGGCTTGGGGGTCTTGGGGCCGGGCGGTCCCCGTTGGTTTCTGGTGGTTGGCCGCCCTCTCTCCGAGTGTGGCAGCCGGGTCCGTGCCCTCAAGGGCGCTCCTCGTTCCTCGTCGCGTCGCTGCGCGATGGCCTGGCGGCCACCCTTGACCGCCCGGTCCCGGCTGCCTTTTCACACTCGGAGGGCGGCCCGGGGAGGGGGTCCAGGCGGGGGGTTCGGGGTGCCCCGGGCGCCGTAGGCGTCCGTCTGTCTGGGGTGGCTTCCCGCACCCATTGAATGGGGTGACCCGGCACGGCTTAGCGGGTGCCACTCGTCTCTCGGCGGAGATTCATGCCCCGCTGGTCATTCTCCGGTGGGGGTGAAGCCGGGTCCTCGAGCCCTTGGAAGGGTCGACGTCTCAAGCCGGCCGCCATCCCGTCCGGCCCGGCCGATTCGACCCGCTCCGGTCTGTCCGGCAGGGGGAGTCATCCCGAATGACGCTACGACGTACATTACTTGCGGTAACCGGGCGGGATATGGGACTTCACGGGGCATATCGGACTCTCGGCGTGCTTAATGTACGCCGTAGCGTCATCGGGCAGCCGATCCCAGACGGGCGTTGGGACGGGTGGGGTGGATGGGATCCGCCCTGGCCCGAGCTGGCGATGACGGCGGCGGATTCGGCTTCGCCCCATCGGGCATTGACCAGCGGGGCATGAATCTCCGCCGAGAGACGAGTGGCACCCGCTAAGCCGTGCCCGACTGCCCCATTCAATGGCTGCGCTGAACCACCCCCGGACCCGACGCGGGCCGACGGCGCTGCGCGCCCCCGGCCCCCCGCCTGGGCCCACCCCCCCGGGCCGCCCTCCGAGTGTGAAAAGGCGGGTGAAGGCGACGGGTCAAGGGTGGCCGCCAGGCCATCGCGCAGCGACGCGACGAGGAACGAGGAGCGCCCTTGATGCGGCGCCGTAACCCGCCACACTCGGAGAGAGGGCGGCCAGCCACCAGAAACAAACGGGGACCCAGCAGCCCAAGACCCCAGGCCCCCACCCGCAAGGCCCTGTGCCGCCATCGCCGCCTCGCCCCCTCGTCGGCCGTTCCGTCCGTGCCTCGCCCCGCTGCCGCCCGGTCGACCGTCGCCCCTGCCGGCTCCTCCCGTTGCTGCCTGCCCGACCGTCGCCCCTGCCAGTCGCTCCCGCCGTTGCCCGGCCCCATGAGCCCCTGCTCGCGCCCCGCCGTACCCGCTTGGCCCGCCGTACCCGCCCTGCCGTCCCCGTGCGCCCGCAGGCCGTCCACCCCTGCCCCCACCCCTCCCCCCGCCCCGGTCACGTCCCCGTGGCGGTGCGCAGGGCCGTTCTGGCCAGGGTGGCGCCGGGGGAGTGGGTGGGGGGCGTGGGGGGTTCCGTGCGGCAGGGGCCGCACAGCTCCTCCTCGGCCAGTGGGCGGAACAGCATCGGCTGGACGTGCCGGGCCCCCGTGCACTCCCGCATCGCGGCGACCGTGGGCGGCGGAGGCGTGGCCGGGGCGGACGGTGGCGGGACCTCGCGGAGGATGTACCGCAGCAGGCCACCGGGGTGGTGCACCGGTTCGCCCCGTGCGGGCAGGGAGCGGGCGACGGCGCCGCGCAGCGACTCGGCCGAGTGGCCCGCCGCCAGCCAGCGGGCGGCAAGTGCGGCCAGTTCGGGGACCATCGCGCGGGGTGTCATCCGCAGTCGGGGGTCCAGGGAGGTCAGTTGCTCGACGGCCCGTCGCGCCTCGGGGGGCGCGGGAGGGTGGGAGGTGTTTCCTCCGGAGGTCTTCTTCGGATGACGGCCGACGGACCGGGCCATCGGCGCACCGGCGGCCGGGAGATCGGCCGTCGGAGGGACGGGCCCCGGAGGAACGGCCCCCGGAGGGGCGGGTGTCGGGCGAACGGTTCCCGCAGGGGCAGGCACAGGCGCGGGTGCGGAGGTCGGCAGGGGTGGATCGACGGGGAGCGGGAGGCCGGCGGTGTGGTCCGTCGGGGTTCCGTCGGTCGTGGGGTCCGCCGGTGTCGCTTCGCCCGGTCGGACCCTCCCGCCCTCCGGGGAGCGGACGAGTGCCGCCTCCGCCGGGCTCAGCGGCACGTTGGAGACGAGTTGCCGGGTGTGCCAGCGCCCCCGCTCGACCTGCTCGCGCCACTCGTGGACGTATCCCGTCGCCTTCAACTGGCCTTTGGCGCGCAGGAAGGCGAGCTTTCCGAGACCCGCCCGTCCGGCTGTTCGCGACAGCGGCTCGTCGACGCCGTCGGGCAGGGAGAGCTGCCAGGCCAGGAGGCGGACGGCGTCCGCGTTGAGGTGCGGATGGCGCAGGATCTCGTTCGGGATCTGACTGAAGCGCGCCGCCGGAGGGATAGCATGGCGAAGCATTCCGGGTGCCTCCAAGAGCACTCGAAGTGAAGGCCCTCGGCGCCGGCTGCAACCGGCTCGGGGGCCGCTTTGCGCTCACCGTACAGCAACTCCGGTAGTCGGACGGTCACTTCGTGTGACAGGCACCCTCCGTGGGGGGCGCGAGAAGGGCGCGCACGGGGAGCGGACGGCCCGGCGCGGACCCCAGGGCGCGGTCCGGGTCCGCGTACCCCCGCGCCGAGTCGGCGGCGCCGTCACCAGTCGCCTCCGTAACGCTGCCTCTTCGCCCGCAGCCATTCCTGGATCTCCCGCGTCTCGCCAGGTGAGGCGGCTCGGAGGTCGTCGACGCGGACGGTCGCGACGAAGTGCACGAAGCGCACCCGCCGGTGGGTGCCGTCGGAACCGATGACCTTGCCGGGGCCGTAGACGTCGGTGCCGGTGTGGGCGACGAAGCTGCCCGGGCCGTGAGGTGTGTCCATTGCGCGCCTTTCGCTCTGTGTGGGGAACCGGTCACACAGTGGCGTGGGTCACGTTACGCTCGGTAGGGGCTCGCGCGGCGACAACGCGACCGGCACACGGGGGGAGTTGGCCGCCGCACCCGGCCCACCCCCGCTTCGTCCCCGCCGCCTCGCCCCCGTCCCGCCCACTCGCCTCGCGCCCGTGGCGTCAGCGCAACAGCCACTCGCGGGTCAGCGCCATCACGTCCGCGCGGCTGTGGTCGCCGTGCTCGGCGGCGATGAGCCGGCTGCCGAGGCGCACCGAGAACGTGAGCATGCAGCGCACCTCGACATCGGCCTCGTCCGGGCAGAACGTGCGGAACTGGGTGCGCAGGTACTCCATGCGCCGGTTGTCGGCACGCCGCAGCCGCTCCGCGACCGCCTCGTCGCGCCGGGCCCAGTCGCGGATCGCGAGGTCGATCGCGATGCCCCGCATCGGCTCGTCGCCGGAGGTGGCGACGATCGTGAACAGCCGCTCCAGCTTGGCCCGGCCGTCGCCGCCGCCGCTCTCGACCTGCTCGATCACCGCCTCGGTGACGGCGCGTTCCCAGGTGTCGAGCATCTCGCCGAGCAGGGCGTCGCGGTTCGCGAAGTAGCCGTAGAAGCCGCCCTTGGTGACCCCGAGGGACTGCGCCAGCGGTTCGATCCGGACGGCCTCGGGACCGCCCGCGGCGAGGGCCCGCAGTCCCTCCTCGATCCACCTGCCGCGCGGCGTGCGGGTCGCGCCCATGATCCGTGTCTCCCCTCGGCCCGGCCGGCATCCCCGCGGCCGTCGCGGGGCCGGGTGCCGGCCCGCTGTCCGTACGGCATCGTATAGACGGAGTTCCTGTTCAGGAGGGTCCCCGGCCTCCCGCAATCGCCTGGACGGGCGCGGCCGCCGGCCCGCACACTGGGGCGCCGCGCGCTGCACAGCCGCCGGCAGGAGCGGCGCCCGCGGAGGCGGCCGGGACCCGAGGGGAACGAACAGCGTGGCGACGTACACCGCAGTGGACCAGATCGACGTGCCCGCGGTGGCCCGGGCCTACGGCATCGAGCCTCTGCGGCTCGTACCGCTCGCCGGTGGCGCGGCCAACTCCAGTTTCCGGCTCTCCACCGCCTCGGACGAGTACGTCCTCACCGTCCTGGACGACCACGACGCCGTGAGCGCCGGCCGACTCGCCGCCCGTACCCGGGCCCTGCGGCGGCTCGGTGTGCCCACCTGCACGGTCGTGCCGACCACCGACGGGTCCCTCGTCGCCTTCCCCGGTGAGCGGCCCGTGCTCCTCAAGGAGTGGATCGAGGGCGAGGTCCGCCGTCCGCTGCCGCTCGCGCTGCTGCCCGAGGCCGGCCGCGTTCTGGCGCGGCTGCACGCCCTGCCGGCCGGGGTGCCGGGGCTGGCGGACCTGCCGGTGGGCACGCGGCGGCTCACGCCGGATGACGAGGCGCTGATCTCCGGCTTCGCGGACCGGGAGTTCGCCGCGTGGACGGTCGGCCGGCTGGCTCGGGTGCGCGCCGGCGAGGCGGGCCGGGAGCGGATGCCCGTGATCGTGCACGGCGACCTCTTCGACGACAACGTCCTCGTCCGGGGCGACCGGCTCGCCTTCCTGGACTGGGAGACCGTGTCCCTCGACGATCCGCTGCTCGACCTCGGGATGGCGGCCGTCGGGCTGGCCCGGGTGGACGGCGCCCTGGACCCGGAGCGGCTGCGGGCCCTGCTCGACGGCTACCAGGAGACGGCGGCGCTCTCGGCGGAGGATCTCGCCCTGCTGCCGCTGGAGATCGTCCACGCGGCGCTGATCATCGCCTTCCACCGCTACCGGCGCCACACCGTGCACCGCCCGGACCCGGCCCTCGCCGACCACCACCGGGAGATGGTGGGCTTCGTCGCCTCGGTGGAGCGGGACCTCCGGGTTCTCTGAGCGCGCGCTCGACAGGCTCCCGCGAGGAGTGTCGGAGGCGTGGGGTTCAATGCGGTGCATGACCGAAGACTCCGCGGCCGACGGGAGCTTCACCGCGCTCGGCGAGGTGACCGCCCCCTCGGGCCTGCTCGTGCTGGGAATGGCCGGCTGGATCGACGGGTGGTCCCGGGTGGGCCGGCCCCTCGCCGAGCGCGCCGGTGAACTGCCCCCGACCGGCGGCCATCTCACGGGCCCGGACGAGGGCGAATCCGGCTCGGAGCACGGCGAGGCGATCGTCGTGCCCGCAGCGTCCGACCGGCCGCTGCCCGTCCGGGCCCTGACCTCCCCGTCGCCCTTCGACGACGAGCCGACGATCTCCGTCCTGGAGGTGGATCTCGGCCTGCCGTGGCCCGGGGAGCGCGCCCCCGCGCCGGTGGCGCTCGGGGACCTCCCCGTCGACCGGTGCGGGATGGTCCTCGCGGACGCCGTGGTTCTGGACTCGTTCGTCGGCATCGGCGGCGAGTCCGTCGACGGGCTGGCCGACCTCACCTACTGGGGCCTGTACGAGGACGAGGCGCACGCCGTCCTGGGCGGTGAACGGATCCCGCAGACGGCCTGGGGCGACGGCCCGCGCGGCTGGCTCGACCTGCCCCTGGCCGAGGCGCGGGAGCGCGAGGCCCGCCTCGCGACCTGGCTGGCGGAGGGGCCCGGCAAGGGGCTCGTGTGGTCGGTCGAACCGCACAACCACTTCCATCTGCTGCAGCGCGCCGCCTGGCCCCATCCCCTCCTGCAGGGGCTCATCGACCTGGACGGCCTCGCCGTGCTGGGCATCGGCTGGGACCCGGGCGACCACTCCATGCGGCACCGGGGGGAACGGGCCTACGGGCAGGTGTATCCGGCGACCCTCGAACCACGTGGCGGCGGCACGGTCCTGCGCTGGACGATCCCGCCCTGGCAGCCCGACGAGGACGAGGACGAGGTCGTGGACGGCGGGGTCTTCCGGGCGGACGGCGAGGGCTGAGCGCGCCGGCCGGCCCTGGCCGCCGTGACTTCGGGAGCGGGGAGGCCGTCGGTCCAGGAGCGCGCGGGTCAGTTCAGGAGTGCCCGGGCCGCCGCCGCGCGGTTGCGGATCGTGGCCGCCGCGCTCGGCTCCACCGCGGCCACCACCGAGGCGTACGCCTCCATCTCGGCCGCGCCCGTCAGGAACTCGCCGCGCTGCACCAGCAGCTCGGCGCGCTCGTAGCGCAGGCGGGCCGGGTGGGAGGGCAGGAGCAGGGACAGCTCCACCGCCCACAGCGCCGTCGCCGAGCGTTCCGGCCGGGGCGCCGCCCAGGCGCGGATGTTGTTCAGGACGCGCAGGACGATCTCCAGCGGGTTCGTGGGCCGCAGCATCGTGGGGTCGAGGTGTTCGCCCGTCGCGCCCGCCACCACCAGCTCGGCGTCGGCGCTCGTCATCGCCCGGCCGCCGGCGAACGGGTCGGCGAGGACCTGCTCCGCGGGGTCGCCGAAGCCGATCACGAAGTGACCGGGCAGACCGAGGCCGTAGACCGGCGCCCCGGCCCGGCGGGCGACCTCCATCCAGACCACCGACAGCAGGATCGGCAGGCCCCGGCGCCGCCGCAGGACCTCGTGCAGCAGCGAGGACTCCAGCCGCTGGTAGTCGGCCGGGACGCCCTGGAAGCCCTCGCGGCGGCCGAGCAGCTCTCCGAGTGCCGTACGCCAGGCGTCGGCGCCGTGGACGCCGTACGGCAGGAGTCCGGCCAGCCGGTCCAGTTCGATCTCCGCCGCGTCCAGGTCGTGCCGTGTCACCGCAGGGTCCGCCACCGCGCCGACGAGCAGGCAGAGCCGGGCGAGGTCCGGACGCCGTGCCCGGGCCTCCTCCGCGAACTCCTGCCGCCAGTCCGTCACGCCTCCGCCGATCCGTGGTGCCGGTAGTGGTGGTAGTGGTGGTGGACCGCGAAGCCCATCACCTCGTACAGCGCCCGGGCGCCGTCGTTGTCCGTCTCCACCTGGAGCCAGGCCGCCGACGCGCCCTCGTCGAGCGCCCGTCGCGCGAGTGCCGTCATGACCGCCTTGGCCAGGCCCCGGCGCCGGTACGCGGGGTCGACCTCCACCGCCATGAAGCCGGCCCAGCGGCCGTCGACCACACAGCGCCCGATCGCCGCCGGTATGTCTCCCGTGCCCGCTATCGAGGCGAACCACACACGCGGGCCGCTTCCCAGCACCTTCAGCACGTGCGGTCCGGGCTCGCCCGAGCGCTGGTAGCGCCGGAGCCACGGCTCGTCCACCGAGCCGGACAGGCGGACCTCGGAGACGTCCGCGTCCAGGTCGCCGACCGCCGCGAGACCGCCGGTCCGCACCTCCGCCGAGACCTCCCGGCGCCAGCCGCGCCGCTCCAGCTCCGCGCAGAGAAGCTCCTGGGTGCCCTCGGCGCCGGTCGCCGGCTGCACGTACGCCGGCAGATCGCGGGCCGCGTACCAGGACCGCACCCGGGTGAGCGCCTCGTCGAGCGGGAGGCCGGGATCGCCGAGCGGCAGGACCGAGTTGGCGCGCCGGGTGAAGCCGGCCGACGCGCGCAGCGTCCACTCGCCGAGCGGTTCGCTCTCCACCGGCTCCCAGGCGCGCGCGGTCACCCGGGCCAGCTCCTCGAAGGAGGCGGCGGGGCCGCGCCGACGGGCCGGGGCGGCGGGGACGACCTTGCCCGCGACCAGGGCGGATTCCGCGATCCGGACGCTCTCACCGGTCCGGCGTGTGATCAGCAGCACACCGGTGTCCCACGATGTGAGAACGCCGACCGCGTCGGTGAACTTCGCGCCGGGTGCGGACGAGTCCGTCACGTACCGAACCGAGACGCGTTTTCCCACGTCAGAGTGGGTGATTCGCACCTCAAGGCGCCCTCCCGCGGTGAATTCCACAGCTTCTCCGCCCCTCCTGTTCGGATCGTCCCCAAGAACGGAGATACTAGGGGCGGGCATCGACGACGCCGCGCTCCCGCGCAGACCAGCCCTATCGAGGAGGAACGACAGCGTGACCTACGTCATCGCGCAGCCTTGTGTCGACGTCAAGGACAAGGCATGCATCGAGGAGTGCCCCGTCGACTGCATCTACGAGGGCTCTCGGTCCTTGTACATCCACCCGGACGAATGCGTCGACTGTGGTGCCTGTGAGCCGGTCTGCCCGGTCGAGGCCATCTTCTACGAGGACGACACCCCGGAGGAGTGGAAGGACTACTACAAGGCGAACGTCGAGTTCTTCGACGAGCTCGGTTCGCCCGGTGGTGCCTCCAAGCTCGGCCTGATCGAGCGCGACCACCCCTTCATCGCCGCTCTGCCGCCGCAGAACGGCTGATCGAACCGCCCTCGGTCCCGTACGGCCTCGCCCGCTGTACGGGACCGACGCGTTTGCCCGGCGGGTCTCCGCGACACGCCCGCCCCGCGCGTCACCCCGTACGTACGAGGAAGTGAGCCAACCCGTGAGCGCAGTCTCTTCGCGCCTGCCCGTCTTCCCCTGGGACCGCCTGGAGCCGTACAAGAAGACGGCGGCCGCCCACCCGGACGGCATCGTGGACCTGTCCGTCGGCACCCCGGTCGACCCGGTGCCGGAGCTGATCCGGCAGGCGCTGGTCGCGGCGGCCGACTCGCCGGGCTATCCCACGGTGTGGGGCACCACCGAGCTGCGCGACGCGCTCACGGGGTGGTGCGAGCGACGCCTGGGCGCGGTCGGCTTCACCCACCGCAACGTCCTGCCGGTCGTCGGTTCCAAGGAGCTGGTGGCCTGGCTGCCGACCCAGCTCGGTCTCGGCGCCGGGGACCGCGTGGCCTACCCGCGGCTGGCCTACCCGACGTACGAGGTCGGCGCACGGCTCTGCGGGGCCGAGCCGGTCGTGTACGACGACCCGACCGAACTCGACCCGGCCGGGCTCAAGCTGCTGTGGCTCAACTCCCCGTCCAACCCCACGGGCCGGGTCCTGGACAAGGACGAGCTGACCCGGATCGTGGCCTGGGCGCGTGAGCACGGCGTGCTGGTCTTCTCCGACGAGTGCTACCTGGAGCTGGGCTGGGAGGCCGAGCCGGTCTCCGTGCTGCACCCGGACGTCTGCGGCGGCTCGTACGAGGGCATCGTCGCCGTCCACTCGCTCTCCAAGCGCTCCAACCTGGCCGGCTACCGTGCCGCCTTCGTCGCGGGCGACGAGGCCGTCCTCGCGGAGCTGCTGCTCATCCGCAAGCACGGCGGCATGATGACGTCCTCCCCGGTGCAGGCCGCGACGGTCGCCGCGCTCGGCGACGACGGGCACGTGGCCGAGCAGCGCGAGCGCTACGCGGCGCGCCGGGCGGCCCTGCGGACGGCCCTGGAGGCGCACGGCTTCCGGATCGAGCACAGTGAGGCCAGCCTCTACCTGTGGGCGACCCGGGACGAGCCGTGCTGGGGCACGGTGGCGTACCTGGCACAGCTGGGCATCCTGGTCGCGCCCGGCGAGTTCTACGGGACGGCGGGGGAGCGCTTCGTGCGCGTGGCCTTCACCGCCACCGACGAGCGGGTCGAGGCGGCGGTCAAGCGCCTCGGCTGACGGCCGGCCGACACGCGGGAGGGCCCGGGAGCATCCGCTCCCGGGCCCTCCCGCGTTCCGGTCCGGTCAGCCGCCGATCGGCAGCCCGCCGCCCAGCGGCAGGCCCTTGGTGGGCAGACCGCCGAGCGCGCCCGCGGCCGGGCCCTCGGCGCTCTCGGTGGCGGCGCCCGCGGTCCTGCCGAGCACGTCGCCTGCCTTGCCGGCGGTGTCGACGGTCTTGCCCGCGGCCGGGACCGCCTTGCCGACGGCCTTGCTGCCGGTGCCGCCGGCGACACCGGTCGCGGTCTGCGAGGCGCTGTCGACGGTGCCGCCGAGACCGGCGCTGTCGAGGGTGGAGATGGGCAGGGCGCCGGTCGGCGCGAGGTTGTGGTCCATGGCGCTCGCGGAGCCGGCCGCACCGACCACGGGGGCTGCTCCGGCCGCGATGAGCAGGGCGGCGCGGGCGATCCGACGGGTCAGGGGGAGGGACATGGTGCTCCTTCGACGAGGGGACGTTTGCTTGTCCGGCGTTCGGACGCAGTGACAACCGGCCGGGGGGAGGGAGAGGTTGCGGCGACCGAAGGTAAAGAGTTGGTCATGCGTCGTATTGTCGGGTGGGGAGGAAAACGGGCGAACAAGCCATTGCGACAACACCTGGCGAACCGTCACTTCCCTTACTGGGCAACGGAATTGACCTCAGATGGCCATCCCGTCGACGGGGCGTGCGAACCGTCGTCGAATTCCCCGTGCGGAAGGGCGGCGAGTGCCTCGGCCGAGTGAATTCCCGGACGGATGCGCGACCGGTGTGCGAATCGCGTGGCGTGCGGAGAGGGCCGCCGGAAAACGCGGACCACCGCGGGCGGCCGGCGCACGCGCCGGATTCACGGACGGCCGGATTCACGACGGCCGGGTGCCTCGGCGGCGCGCCGGGTCCACGACGGACGTCCCTCCGCGGCGTGTCGGAGTGGGGACGGGGCCTGGGGCCGGCGTGCCGGGGATCGGGCCGGTGCGGGGACGGCCGGGTGCGGGCTCGGGGCCCGGCGGGGGCGTCCGCCGTGGCGGGGGCGGCCGGGTCCTACCGGGCGAGCCGGATGCGGACGGTGCCGGCGTCCCCGGCGGTCGCGGTCCGCGCCTTCGCCCACGCGCCCGCCGCGTCACCCGCGCGCCAGACCCGGTCCGCGAACGCGACCTCCTCGATGCGTAGCGCCTCGGCCCGCGCCACCGCCCAGTGCGCGACCTCCCAGCCCCGCTGCGCCTCCGTGCCGGTGGTCGCCCGGACCGGCACGGAGATCACGGCGTCGCCGCCGCCCGCGTGCGCACCGGCGCTGCCGGCGCCGCCCGTGACCGCCTTCGGGGCGATCCGGGGGCCGAAGTCGCGCAGCAGTTCCGCCCGCAGCTTCGCCGGATCGCCCGCCCGCGCCTCCTGCGTCCCGCCGGGCGTGCCCGTCCGGCAGGACAGGGTGGCGGGCGACCGGCCGGTCAGCGCGGCCGCCAGCAGCGCCGCGTCCGGCTCGTGCTTCGCGTACGCCTGCGGGAAGCCGCTGCGCTGCACCTTCTGCGCCGCCACGGTCAGCGGCAGCCGTGAATAGCCCGGGACCTTGGCCAGCCCGTCGTAGAACTTCCCCGAGGAGTAGACCGGGTCCAGGATCTGCTCGGGTGTGCCCCAGCCCTGCGAGGGGCGCTGCTGGAACAGGCCCAGCGAATCGCGGTCGCCGTGCCGGATGTTGCGCAGCGCCGACTCCTGGAGCGCCGTCGCGAGCGCGATGGTGACCGCGCGCTCCGGCATGCCGCGGGTGGTGCCGACGGCGGAGATGGTGGCGGCGTTCGACGCCTGCTCCGGCGTGAACTCGTAGACGGTCCCGCCGCTGCCGACGGTGCACTGGGGCGTGCCCATGCTGCCGGTGACCTGGTGGACGGCGACGTACGCGGCCAGCCCGAGCAGCGCGGCGAAGGCCGCGGCGAAGCGGGCGGGGCGACCGCGCCGGCTTCGGCTGCGGTCTCGACCGGGGAGGGAGGCGGACTCGGACACGGGGCCCACCGTACTGGAGGCCGGGTTAGGGTCGGCACATGGCTGACCACGCTCCCCTGGACCTCACGATGGACGGGCCCGCGCTCACCGCCGCGCTCGTCGACTTCCCCTCCGTCAGCGGGAGCGAGGAGCCCCTCGCCGACGCGATCGAGCAGGCGCTGCGTCTCCTGCCGCACCTCACGGTCGAGCGCCACGGGAACAACGTCGTCGCCCGCACCCACCTCGGCCACGCCGAGCGGGTCGTCCTGGCCGGCCACATCGACACCGTGCCGATCGCCGACAACGTGCCCTCGCGGCTCGACGGCAACGGCGTCCTGTGGGGCTGCGGCACCTCCGACATGAAGTCCGGCGTCGCGGTCCAGCTGCGCATCGCCGCCACCGTCCCCGAGCCCAACCGCGACCTCACCTTCGTCTTCTACGACAACGAGGAGGTCGCCGCGCACCTCAACGGCCTCGGCAAGGTCGCGGAGGCCCACCCCGACTGGCTGGAGGGCGACTTCGCGATCCTGCTGGAAGGGTCCAACGCCGAGGTCGAGGGCGGCTGCCAGGGCACCCTGCGGGTCCTGCTGCACACGGAGGGCGAGCGGGCCCACTCCGCGCGCTCCTGGATGGGCTCCAACGCCATCCACGCCGCCGCCCCGATCCTCGCCCGGCTGGCCTCCTACGAGCCGCGCAGGCCGGTCATCGACGGCCTGGAGTACCACGAGGGCCTCAACGCGGTGCGGATCGAGGGCGGCGTCGCCAACAACGTCATCCCCGACGCCTGCACCGTCGTCGTGAACTTCCGCTACGCCCCCGACCGCACCATGGAGGACGCGGAGGCCCACGTCCGCGAGGTGTTCGCCGACTGCGGGGTCACCGAGTTCGTGGTCGACGACCACTCCGCCGGCGCCCTGCCCGGTCTCTCCCACCCGGCCGCCGCGGCCTTCATGAAGGCGGTCGGCGGCAGCGCGCTGCCCAAGTTCGGCTGGACGGACGTGGCCCGCTTCAGCGCCCTCGGCGTGCCCGCCGTGAACTACGGCCCCGGTGACCCGCTGTACGCGCACAAGCGCGACGAGCACGTCGTGGTGGACCGGATCCACCAGTGCGAGGCACGTCTCCGCGACTGGCTCACTGACGGACAGGCGTAATTTCGCTTTTTGTCACGTCTCTGGACCTACCCTGACCGGACTGGAAGATCGATCGTCGGATCGATGGATCGTCGGTGGAGGGAGCAGGCCATGGGTATCCCCGAGGGAGCGGCCAAGCCGGAGGAGCAGCGGCTGGGGCCGGTGCTCAGGCGGCGGGACCAGGTTCAGCCGGGCACCACGGATCAGCGTCTGCTGGACACCGAGGGCGACTCGGAGTGGGTGCACACCGACCCCTGGCGGGTCATGCGCATCCAGTCCGAGTTCGTCGAGGGCTTCGGCGCCCTCGCCGAACTGCCGAGCGCGATCAGCGTCTTCGGTTCGGCCCGCACCAAGCCCGACTCGCCCGAGTACGAGGCCGGCGTGCGGCTCGGCCGCGCCCTGGTCGAGGCGGGCTTCGCGGTCATCACGGGCGGTGGCCCGGGTGCGATGGAGGCGGCCAACAAGGGCGCCCGGGAGGCCAAGGGCATCTCGGTGGGCCTCGGGATCGAGCTTCCCTTCGAGCAGGGGCTCAACCCGCACGTCGACATCGGCGTGAACTTCCGCTACTTCTTCGTCCGCAAGACGATGTTCGTGAAGTACGCGCAGGGCTTCGTGGTCCTGCCGGGGGGCCTCGGCACCCTGGACGAGCTGTTCGAGGCGCTGACCCTCGTCCAGACGCGCAAGGTGACCCGCTTCCCGATCGTGCTCTTCGGCACGGAGTACTGGCGGGGCCTGGTCGACTGGCTCCGCGACTCGGTGGTCGCGGGCGGCAAGGCCTCGGAGCGGGACCTGCTGCTGTTCCACGTGACGGACGACGTGGACGAGGCCGTGGCGCTGGTGACCAAGGAGGTCAACCGCTAGGGCCTGTCTTCAAAGGAGCGCCGGTAGGGCCAGATCGACAAGGCGCCCCCTGGGCCCTGTCGGGGATGTCATGCGGGGCGTCGGGCGGCTTCCGCCCGGCGCCCCGCGGCGTTCCCGGCAGGACAGCCCCTATGCCAGGCCGCGGCGCGCCACCGCGGGCGGCCGGTGGCCGGCGATGGAGGCCACCATGTCGAGGACCTGCCGGGTCTCGGCCACCTCGTGGACGCGGTACACCTGTGCGCCGAGCCAGGCCGAGACCGCGGTCGTCGCGAGCGTGCCCAGCACCCGCTCCTTCACCGGTCGGTCGAGGGTCTCCCCGACGAAGTCCTTGTTGGACAGGGACACCAGCACCGGCCACCCCGTGTCGGCCATCTCGCCGAGCCGGCGGGTCGCCTCCAGGCTGTGCCGGGTGTTCTTCCCGAAGTCGTGACCCGGATCGATCATGATCCCGTCCCGGCGTACGCCCAGCGAGACCGCCCGCTCGGCCAGCCCGACCGTCACCTCCAGGATGTCGGCCATCACGTCCTCGTACACGACCCGGTGCGGCCGGGTCCGGGGCTCCGCGCCGCCCGCGTGGGTGCACACGAGCCCGGCGCCGTAGCGGGCGGCGACCTCCGCGAGTGCCGGGTCCACGCCGCCCCACGCGTCGTTCAGGACGTCCGCGCCGGCCTCGCAGACCGCCTCCCCGACGTCGGCGCGCCAGGTGTCCACGCTGATGACGACGTCCGGATGCCGGCGCCGTACCTCCGCGACGAATCCGACCGTGCGGCGCGCCTCCTCCTCGGCGGTCACCTCCTCGCCGGGGCCCGCCTTGACCCCGCCGATGTCGACGATCGCGGCGCCCTCGGCGACCGCCTGCTCGACGCGGGCGAGCGCGGGCTCGTCGCGGAAGGTGGCGCCCTGGTCGTAGAAGGAGTCCGGGGTCCGGTTCACGATCGCCATGATCACCGGCTCGTGCGGCCCGAATTCACGCCGTCCCAAGCGCAGCATCCCTTTTGTCCTCCCTCGCGTCCGTTCGCCTGCGACCCTAGCTGTCGGTGGCACGTGGCACGATCGGCACGGGACGTTTTCCACTCCTGGAAGAGGCGCGCTGGTGTTCTGGTTCTTGCTGATCGCGATGGTGGTGGTCGTGGCCGCGGTCACGCTGGCGGTGGTCGGCGGTGGTGACAGCGAGGTGCTGCCGGAGGCGGCGCCCGAGCAGTTGATCGACCCCCTGCCGGCGACGCGCCGGGTCGAGCAGGCGGACGTCGAGGCGCTCCGGCTGCCCGTCGCGGTCCGGGGCTACCGGATGGCCGACGTGGACGACGTCCTCGGCCGGCTGGGTGCGGAGCTCGCCGAGCGCGACGAGCAGATCGCGGAGCTCCGGGCGGAGCTCGCCGGCGCGGCGGGCCGGCCCGCCGGGGACACCGGACCCACCGGGAGCGGACCCTCGCTGCGCAAGGACGAGGGCCGATGACCGGCGCGGCCGTGCCGGGACCCGACGGCGGGCTGCGCTGCCCGTGGGGCCTGTCGACCGAGGACTACGTCGCCTACCACGACGAGGAGTGGGGGCGCCCGGTCCACGGGGACGACGCCCTGTTCGAGCGGTTGTGCCTGGAGGCCTTCCAGTCGGGACTGTCCTGGATCACGATCCTGCGGCGCCGCGAGGGCTTCCGGAAGGCGTTCGCGGACTTCGAGATCGCCCGGGTGGCCCGGTTCACGGAGGCCGACCGCGAGCGGCTGCTCGCCGACGAGGGGATCATCCGCAACCGTGCGAAGGTCGATGCCACGATGGCCAACGCCCGGGTGCTCGCGGAGTGGGAGCCGGGTGAACTGGACACGCTGATCTGGTCCTTCGCCCCCGACGCGGCGACCCGTCCGGCGCCGGTGACCACGGCCGACGTGCCGGCGGTCACCGACGAGTCCACGGCGCTCTCCAAGGCCCTGAAGAAGCGGGGTCTGCGCTTCATCGGCCCGACGACGGCCTACGCGCTGATGCAGGCGTGCGGGCTGGTCGACGACCACCTCCGGGACTGCGTGTCCCGCGGCGCCTGATCGCACCCGATCGCGAGGAAGCCCCGACCCGGGTGTTCGGGACGGGGCTTCCTCGTGCTTCCGAGAGGGGTCAGCGCCCCACGTACTTCGGCTTCTCCTTCGAGAGGAACGCCTGGACCGCGATCGTGTGGTCCTCGGAGGCCCCGGCCCGGGTCTGGGCCTCGTCCTCCTTCTCCAGCGTCTCGGCCAGCGAGTGGTCCGCCCCGTAGGCCAGGGACTCCTTCAGCGCCGCGTACGCCACCGTCGGGCCCTCCGCCAGGGCGCGTGCCACCTTCGCGGCCTCCTCGGCCAGGTCGGCGGCCGGCACGAGCCGGTTCACGATGCCCAGCTCGTACGCCTCCTGCGCGGTGATCGAACGGGGGAAGAGCAGCAGGTCCGACGCCCGGCTCGCGCCGATGAGGCGCGGCAGCGTCCAGGACATGCCCGAGTCGGCGGTCAGGGCGACTCCCGCGAACGAGGTGTTGAAGGCGGCCGTGTCGGCCACCACCCGGTAGTCCGCCGCCAGGGCGAAGCCGAAGCCCGCCCCCGCCGCCACGCCGTTGACGCCCGCCACGACCGGCTTCGCCATGCCCGTCAGCGCCCGGACGATGGGGTTGTAGTGGTCCCGGACGGTGTTCATGGTGTGCTGCGTCCCGGACTCCTTGTCCGAGATCAGGAGCCCCACGTGCTCCTTGAGGTCCTGGCCCACGCAGAAGGCCCGGTCGCCCGCCGCCGTCAGCAGCACCGCCCGTACGGCCGGGTCCGCCGCCGCAGCCTCCACCGCGTCCCGCAGCGCGACCTTCGCCTCGACGTTCATCGCGTTCATGGCCTCGGGCCGGTTGAGCGTGATCGTGGCGAGTCCGTCGCTCACTTCGTACAGCACGGTGTCGGCCATCACGGCTTCCCTTCGCGTCTTTGCGTCGTTGACCCGCTCAGCATGGCGGACATCACCCCCCGCGCACATGTGACCTGCATCAAAGGGCGGCGGCGAAGTATCGCAGGACGATCGCCGAAATGGACGGTTTTGCGAAAGCGCGTTGCGGAAGCGATGCAGTCCGATGTTGGTCATCGGGTCCTGTGATGCGGGATAATGACCTGGAAGCAATGTGTTCGATGCCGGTGACGTGTGTCCCTCTTCAGGGGCCGTCGGCTGACGATGAGCTGGTTTCAGGAAGGGGAACGAGCATGGCGGCCATGAAGCCGCGGACGGGCGACGGCCCGCTCGAGGTGACCAAGGAGGGGCGGGGCATCGTCATGCGCGTTCCGCTCGAAGGCGGCGGTCGGCTTGTCGTCGAGCTGACGCCGGACGAGGCCGAAGCCCTCGGCGACGCCCTGAAGCAGGTAGTCGGCTGACGCGACAAACCCGGTTTTCCGCTTCTGCCCCGGCACGGTGAGCACCGCGCCGGGGCAGAGGTGTTCCCGGGGCCGGCGCGGGCCGCGGCGGGCCCGTACGGCCGGGTGAGGGGCGCTCAGCCCCGGCGTACCGCGCACAGCAGGCCGTCGCCCACGGGCAGCAGCGACGGCAGCAGCTCCTGGCTCTCGCGCACCGCGCGGAGCAGCTCCCGGATCTTGAGGACCTCCGCCGGCTGCGCCGCGGAGTCGACCGTGCGGCCGTCCGCGAAGACGCCCTCGAAGCAGACCAGACCCCCAGGTCGGAGCAGGCGCAACGATTCAGCGAGATAGTCCAGGGACTCCAGCGGGTCCCCGTCGCAGAAGACGAGGTCGTAGCCGCCGTCCGCGAGTCGCGGCAGCACGTCCAGGGCGCGCCCGGGGATGAACCGGGCCCGGTTCCCGGCGAAACCGGCGGCGCGGAAGGCCGTCTTCGCGAACTGCTGGCGCTCCGGCTCCAGGTCCACGGTCGTCAGGACGCCGTCCGGCCGCATCCCGTACAGCAGATAGATGCCGGACACGCCCGTGCCGGTACCGATCTCCGCCACGGCTTTCGCGTCGGCCGTGGCGGCCAGCAGGCGCAGAGCGGCGCCGGTGCCCGGTGACACCGAGGGCAGCGCTGCCTCCCGGGCCCGGTCACGGGCCCAACGCAGCGCTTCGTCCTCGGCGACAAAGGCGTCGGCGAACGCCCAGCTCGTCTGCCGGTTGGCGGTAATGGCCCTCTCCTGTCCCCTTAGTTGGCGCAACGGTGACTGTATCCGCTGCGCACGGGAACCCGCAGATGGGACCGGGCGTTCAGAGAGGGTGTGGGACGACACGCGGCGGTGGCCGAGGCCGGCCCCAAATTCGCGTAAAGATTCTTATCCGGAGCTAACGGGCGAGGTGGCTATGGTAGGGGCTCCACTGGACACCACCAGAGCCGACAGGGGAGGTGCGGCTGCGCCTGGGGATCGGGGAGGAGTGCTTCGGCGTCTTCTCAGGTCGGCGGGTGAGCCGAAATCCGTGACCGACACCGCTGACCGAATCCACACCACCGACGCCGCACCCACCACCGCGACCTTCGCATCGGATGCCGAATCGCAGGTGTGGACTCCGCCCACCTGGGAGGAGATCGTCAGCACGCACAGCGGCCGGGTCTATCGCCTCGCCTACCGGCTGACAGGAAACCAGCACGACGCCGAGGACCTCACCCAGGAGGTCTTCGTCCGCGTCTTCCGCTCGCTGTCGACGTACACGCCGGGCACCTTCGAGGGCTGGCTGCACCGCATCACCACCAACCTCTTCCTGGACATGGTCCGCCGCAAGCAGCGGATCCGCTTCGACGCGCTCGGCGACGACGCGGCCGAGCGGCTGCCCAGCCGCGAGCCCTCGCCGCAGCAGGTGTTCAACGACACCCACTTCGACGCCGACGTCCAGCAGGCCCTCGACACCCTCGCGCCCGAGTTCCGGGCCGCGGTCGTGCTCTGCGACATCGAAGGACTCTCGTACGAGGAGATCGCCGCGACGCTCGGCGTGAAGCTCGGCACGGTCCGTAGCCGTATCCACCGCGGACGCTCGCACCTGCGCAAGGCGCTGAAGCACCGCTCTCCCGAGGCCCGGGCGGAGCGTGGGCTCGCGGCCGTCGGCTGGGAGGGCGGAACGGCGTGACCGGAACCAGCCCTGTCGGCCCGACCCCCGCGGAGCACCACCTCGGGGACCGGCTTGCCGCCCTCGTGGACGGCGAACTCGGCCACGACGCCCGTGATCGGGTCCTCGCCCACCTCGCGACCTGCGCCAAATGCAAGGCGGAGGCCGACGCCCAGCGCACGCTGAAGAGCGTCTTCGCCTCCACCGCGCCTCCTCCGCCCTCGGAAGGGCTCCTCGCCCGCCTCCAGGGGCTGCCCGGGGGACCGGGCGATCCGGGGGGTGACTACCGCCGGGGGGGACCTTTCGACGGCCTCTTCGAGATGAGCGGCGGCGTCGGCGCGGTGAGGTCCGACGGCTTCGCCACGGCCTCACCCGTCTCCCCGCACTCCGGCTTCCGCATCCACGCGGTGAGCGGCCGGCCCGAGCAGGACCGCTCCGCCGGCCGCGGACGCCGCTTCGCCTTCGTGGCGGCCAGCGCGGTCTCCTTCGCCGCCATCGCGCTCGGCGGCGCCCTTCCGCTGGAAGCGAGCGTGAACGCGGGCGCCCGCGGCGACGGCACGGGCAACAACGTGACCCCGCTGCGCTCCGCGGCCACCGGCACCGGCACTCCCGCGGGCACGGGCACGGCGACGAACGTGGGCACGCCCACCGGGCGCGGAGCACGGTGGGGCGAGCGCGCGGGCGAGCGGTCCGGCCCGGCGACCCTGGCCACGGCGGGCGGTGTCACGTCGACGCCCGGCACGGTCGTCACGGGTCCGCTGGTCCCGGGAGCCGCGACGCCCACGTCCGCGCTGCCCGTGGTCTCCCTTCAGCGTCAGGTTCCGGCCACCCGGTCGCTGACGGAGGTCTCCCCGTTCATACGGCCCTCGGGCACGGCCCTGCACCTGACGTTCGGGCCCGGGCTCGGAGCGCCGAGCAGCTCGCCGTCCGCCCCCGTCCCGGCCTCCCTCGGCACCCCCAGCCCCTCACCGAACACGCTCACCGCCCACCGCTGACCGCGGACCTGGTTGAATCCCCCGCAGGGGCGCTCCGACACAGGGGCGCGGACAGGTCAGCTGTGGCGGGGAGAGCATGAACGACGGGAAGCCCACCGACCGGAAGCCGAAGTGGTGGAGCCGGCCGGCGAGTACGCCGCTGCCGGCGCCGCACCGGCCGGTCGCGTACGAGGCGGCGGACCCGGCCGCGGGCGAGGGTGACTTCACCCTCGCCGCGCCCGCGGCCCCGCAGACCACGGGAACGGCCCCGGAGGCCGCGACGGCGCAGGACCCCTCGGTGCCTGCGGGTCCCCCGCAGGCCGCCGACACCACCGACATCGGTGTCACCGGCATCGCCGTCGCCGACGGCGCGGAGACGGCGGAGCTGCCCGTCACCCCGTCCGTACCGCAGCAGGCCCGGCCGCTGCACGAGCCCGACGAGTACCGGACCCCGCCGTACGGCGGTCCCGGGCCGTGGGCGCCCGCCCCGCCCGTGCAGCATCCGGTCGCCTCCGCGGCCCACGGCGCACCCGCCCCGCCGCACCAGCCGCACGCACCCGCCCCCCAGGCGCCGCAGCAGCAGACGCAGCCGTTGCCGCACGGCCCCGCTCCGCACGCACCCGCGCCCCTGCCGGCGCCGCAGCAGACGCCCGCGCAATGGGTGCAGTACGACCCCTGGACCTCGCACGGAGCCCCGCTCAGCGTCGTCGCCGAACCGCAGGCCAAGCCCCGCCGACGCAGCCGCGGCCTGGCGCTCGCCGGCGTCCTGGCCTTCGCCCTCGTCACCGGCGTCCTCGGCGGCGTGATCGGCTCCTACGTCGAGCGCAACGGCGGCCTCACCACCATCGAGCTGCCGCAGGCCGGATCCGGGGACACCGTGCGCGCTCCCGAGAGCGTCGCCGGGATCGCCGCCAGCGCCCTGCCCAGCGTCGTCACCATCCACGTCAGCGGCGGCGGCTCCTCCGGCACCGGCACCGGCTTCGTCCTCGACACCCGCGGCCACATCCTGACCAACAACCACGTGGTCGACGCGGCCTCCTCCGCCGGCGACATCTCGGTCACCTTCAGCAGCGGCGAGACCTCGAGCGCGAAGCTCATCGGCAAGGACACCGGCTACGACCTGGCCGTCGTCCAGGTCACCGGCGTCTCGAACCTCAAGCCGCTGCCGCTCGGGAACTCCGACGACGTCCGGGTCGGCGATCCGGTCGTCGCCATCGGCGCGCCCTTCGACCTCCAGAACACCGTCACCTCGGGCATCATCAGCGCCAAGGAGCGCCCGATCACCGCCGGCGGCGAGAAGGGCGACGGCAGCGACGTCAGCTATGTCGACGCCCTCCAGACCGACGCCCCGATAAACCCGGGCAACTCGGGCGGCCCGCTGGTCGACTCCCGGGCCCGGGTCATCGGCATCAACAGCGCCATCCGGGCCGCCGACAGCGGTACGGGCGGCGAGGGAGGCCAGGCCGGCTCGATCGGCCTCGGCTTCGCCATCCCGATCAACCAGGGCAAGCGCGTGGCCGAGGAGCTCATCAACACCGGCAAGGCGACCCACCCCGTCATCGGTGTGAGCCTCGACATGCAGTTCAGCGGCGACGGCGCCCGGGTCGGCGAGAAGGGCAAGGACGGCTCCGCCTCGATCACCCCGGGCGGCCCCGCCGCCAAGGCCGGCATCCGCCCCGGAGACGTCATCACCAAGGTCGACGGCCAGCGGGTCCACAACGGCGAGGAGCTGATCGTGAAGATCCGCGCCCACCGTCCGGGCGACAAGCTGGAGCTGACCGTGGTCCGCGCCGGCAAAGAGCAGACCAAGACGTTGACGCTCGGTTCCTCCCAGGGCACCTGAGCGCCATTCCGCGGACGCCACGAGGTACCCGCCCGGCAGTTTCGGCGGGTACCGTGGAGCGGGCCCCGGACCCCGCGTGAGGAGCAGCAAGGTGTTCAACGACCTAGGCATACTCGAGCTCGTGACGCTCGTGGTCCTCGCCGTGCTCATCTTCGGTCCGGACAAGCTGCCGAAGGTCATCCAGGACGTCTCGGGCTTCATCCGCAAGATCCGGGACTTCTCCGAGAGCGCGAAGCAGGACATCCGCACCGAGCTCGGTCCGGAGTTCAAGGACTTCGAGTTCGAGGACCTCAATCCGAAGACCTTCCTGCGCAAGCAGCTGGAGGGCAACGAGGACCTCAGGGAACTCAAGGACCTGCGCGGCAGCTTCGACCTCAAGAAGGAGATGAACGACGTCGCCGACGCGGTGCACGGCCGCGAGTCGGCGTCGTCCTCCGTACCCGCGGCGGTCAACGGTTCGGCCGCTCCCGACCTGCTGAAGAAGCAGGACAAGCCGGCCGGCGACGACCGCCCGCCGTACGACTCCGACGCGACCTGACACCACGGGGTGCGACCCGGTGGCTATCCTCCATCTGTTGTCCGCCGACGCGGGCATGACGGATCGAGGAGGCGGCCGAGATGGAGACGACGAGTCGGGTGGACGGGGGTCCAGCGTCCCGGCGCACGGCCGAGGGCTATCTGGCGGCGTCCTTCGCCTGGTACGGCCTTGACGACGCGTTCGCCGGAGCGCGCTGGCTGATGCAGGTCGGCACGGCGGCGGACGGTACCGTCCAGCACGGATCGATGGGGCACGGCGACGAGCCGTCGATAAAGTCCGACGCGAGCGGCGCCGAGAAGGAGCGCTTCGCGGTCGTCGTGACGGTCGCCGCGAGCCCGGTACGGCGCACGGGCGACGGCACGGGGGTGCTGGACGCCACCACGGTCTCCTCCGCGGCCTGGCTGGCCGGCTCGGGCCTGCTCGCCTACACGTGGCCGGCGCAGCTGGACCACGGTCTGCGCAACGACTGGCTGGACCAGCAGACGGAGACCGCGTTCGAGCTGGCGGACGACCTCGACGGGCCGGAGTGGTCGACCCTGTCGCTGCCGGTCGACGGCGTGCCGATGCCCTTCCACTACCGGGAGTCCGAGTTCGGCTGGGTGCTCGCGGGCGCCACGCAGGCCGGTGTCCACCTCGGCGCGTACGGCCGCGGGATGAGCGCCTACGGTCTCGGGTTCTCCGCGGTCAAGGACCTCGACGCGTACGCCTGACGGCCACGCGACACGGCGAAGGGCGCCCCCGAAGGGGCGCCCTTCGCCGTGTGACGGGTCAGAACTTGTTGCGCGGGGTGATGCCCAGGCTCATGCCCGACAGGCCCCTCGCCCGGCCGCCGAGCTTGCCGGCGATGGCACGGAGGGCGGCGCCCGCCGGGGACTCGGGGTCGGTCAGCACGACCGGCCTGCCCTCGTCGCCGCCTTCGCGCAGGCGGACGTCGATCGGGATCGAGCCGAGGACCGGGACCGTGGCGCCCGTGGTCTTCGTCAGGCCGTCGGCGACCTTCTGGCCACCGCCCGTGCCGAACACGTCGACCATCTCGTCGCAGTGCGGGCACGGCAGCCCGGACATGTTCTCGACCACGCCGACGATCTTCTGGTGGGTCTGGACCGCGATGGATCCGGCCCGCTCGGCCACCTCGGCCGCCGCCTGCTGCGGGGTCGTCACGACCAGGATCTCCGCGTTCGGCACCAGCTGGGCCACCGAGATCGCGATGTCGCCGGTACCCGGGGGCAGGTCGAGGAGCAGCACGTCGAGGTCGCCCCAGTACACGTCGGCGAGGAACTGCTGCAGCGCGCGGTGGAGCATCGGGCCGCGCCAGACGACCGGCGCGTTGCCCGGGGTGAACATGCCGATGGAGATGACCTTCACGCCGTTCGCGGACGGCGGCATGATCATGTTCTCGACCTGCGTCGGACGGCCGTCCGCGCCCAGCATGCGCGGCACGCTGTGGCCGTAGATGTCGGCGTCGACCACGCCGACCTTCAGCCCGTCGGCGGCCATCGCGGCCGCGAGGTTGACCGTCACGGAGGACTTGCCGACGCCGCCCTTGCCGGAGGCGACCGCGTACACCCGGGTCAGCGAGCCGGGCTTGGCGAACGGCACCTCGCGCTCGGCGGTGGTGCCGCGCAGGGCGGTGGCCAGTTCCTTGCGCTGCTCGTCGCTCATCACGTCGAGCGAGACGTCGACACCGGTGACACCTTCGACCCGGGAGACGGCGTCCGTGACGCGCTGGGTGATCGTGTCGCGCATCGGGCAGCCGGAGACGGTGAGATAGACCGTGACGGCGACCCTGCCGTCGGATCCGATCTCCACCGACTTCACCATGCCGAGTTCGGTGATCGGTTTGTTGATCTCGGGGTCGTTCACCGTCGCCAGTGCTTCACGCACCGCGTCTTCCGTAGCCATACCGACGATGGTACGGCGCCGACCACCGACCCCGGAAAGACCCGTCAGCGGTCGGGTACGTCACTTCTGTGGTCGGCCCCCGGGGGGAATAGATCCCGGTGCCCGTCGCGGCGCTCCTCCATCTCCTTCAGCAGGTCCTGCAGCTCGGAGCGGATCCAGTCCCGGGTGGCCACCTCGCCGAGCCCCATCCGCAGGGCCGCGACCTCCCGGGTCAGGTACTCGGTGTCCGCGATCGACCGCTCGTTCTGCTTGCGGTCCTGTTCGAGGTTCACCCGGTCCCGGTCGTCCTGCCGGTTCTGGGCGAGCAGGATGAGCGGTGCCGCGTAGGAGGCCTGGAGCGACAGCGCGAGGGTCAGGAAGATGAAGGGGTACTCGTCGAACCGCAGCGACGTCGGCGCGAAGATGTTCCACAGCACCCAGACGATGATCGTCAGGGTCATCCAGACGAGGAAACGCCCGGTCCCCAGGAAGCGGGCGATCCGCTCCGAGAGCCGTCCGAAGGCCTCCGGGTCGTACTCCGGCAGCAGCCTCGCCCGGCGCTCGCGCGGGAGGTCGAGGCGGATGCGCGGGCCGGTCCGCTCCCGCTCCTGCGTGCGCTCAGCCGCCATGCGGCGCCCCCTCCACGTGGAACTCCGTCTCGCGCCAGTCCTCCGGCAGCAGGTGGTCCAGGACGTCGTCGACGGTGACCGCCCCCAGCAGCGAACCGCTCTCGTCCACGACGGGCGCCGCGACCATGTTGTACGCGGCGAGATAGCTGGTGACCGCCGGCAGCGGCGTGTCCGGGGCGAGCGGCGGCAGGTCGCTGTCCACCAGCGAACCGACCAGGGTGAACGGCGGGTCCCGCAGCAGCCGCTGGAAGTGCACCGTGCCCAGGTACTTGCCCGTCGGCGTCTCGTCCGGGGGCCGGCACACGTACACCTGCGCCGCCAGCGCGGGGGAGAGGTCCTGCTGCCGTACCCGGGCCAGTGCGTCCGCGACCGTGGCGTCGGCCCGCAGCACGATCGGCTCGGTGGTCATCAGGCCGCCCGCGGTCCGTTCCTCGTACGCCATCAGCCGCCGCACGTCGGCGGCGTCGTCCGGCTGCATCAGGGTCAGGAGGCGCTCCTTGTCCTCCTCCGGCAGCTCCGAGAGCAGGTCGGCCGCGTCGTCGGGATCCATCGCCTCCAGCACGTCGGCGGCCCGCTCCTCCTTCAGCTTGCCGAGGATCTCGATCTGGTCGTCCTCCGGCAGCTCCTCCAGGACGTCGGCGAGCCGGTCGTCGTCGAGGGCGGCGGCCACCTCGGCGCGCCGCTTGGGGGAGAGGTGGTGCAGCACGTTCGCCAGGTCCGCGGGGCGCAGCCGCTCGAAGGTGGCGAGCAGGCTCTCGGCGCCCTGCCCGTGCTCCTCCAGGGAGAAGCCGGTCACCGCGGACCACTCCACCGTCAGCGTCTCGCCCTTGCGGCGCAGCGCCCCGGCCTTGCCCCGCCGGACGAAGACCTTGTCGATCTCCCAGTCGCGGCGGGCCGGCAGCTGCTGGATCGCGACGTCGAGGACGGTGACCTCCTCGCCGTCCGCGTCGTGCCCCACCAGCTTCACCCGGCGGTCCAGGAGTTCGCCGAGGACCAGCCGCTCCGTGGGCCGCTGCTCGAAGCGGCGCATGTTCACCACGCCCGTGGTGATGACCTGGCCGGACTCGACGCCGGTGACCCGGGTCATCGGCAGGAAGATCCGGCGGCGGCTGAGATGGATCTCGACGACCATGCCGAGCAGCCGCGGCGGCCGGCGGCCCACCCGGAGCATGGCGACGAGATCGCTGACCCGGCCCACCTGGTCGCCGTTGGGGTCGAAGACGGGGACTCCGGCGAGATGCGAGACGAAGATCCGTGGGGCGCCTGCCGCCATGCCCTGCGCCTCCTCACTGCCGCCGGATCGGTGTGATTGCCGGGGGATGCCGGATTCAGGCTAGCCCGTGGCCCTCCGTGCCGCTTCGGCAGAGCGCCCGTACGGCTGCCTGCAGGGGGCGGTGACCGCCCCGGGTACGCTGCGAGCTGCCGTCCCCCCACCGACGTGGTCGCCCCCACCGGCCCGAAGAACACGAGAGGCAGCGCAGGTGACCGTTCGTACTCCGGCATCGCGTATCCGCAGGGTCGTCCTGCCCGTGGCGCTCTGCGCCGGGCTGGCGGCCGGTCTCACGGCCTGCGCCTCCGACCCGGACGAGGGCACCAACGGGGTCGGGAAGCTGACCGCGACCGCCATCGAGGAGAAGGCGCAGTCCGCGGCGGACGCGGCGAAGGCGGTGCGCCTGGCCGGGACGCTGGTCAGCAAGGGCGGCACGTACAAGCTGAACATGCGGCTCAAGCAGAACGGCGCGAGCGGCTCGGTCACCACGAAGAACAGCACCTTCGAACTGCTGCGGATCGACGAGACGCTCTACCTCAAGGCCGACGCCGGCTTCTGGGCGCACGACGACAAGGCGGCCGAGACGCCGAGCGACGCCGACACCGAGGCGGCCGACACGCTCGACGACAAGTACGTGAAGATCCCGCAGGACGACCCCTCGTACAAGCAGCTGCGCGGCTTCACCGAGATGGACGTGCTCCTCGACGGGCTCATCGGCCTGCACGGGGACGTCGTCAAGGGCGACCGGGACAAGATCGGCGGCCTGCGGACGGTCAAGGTCAAGGGCGGCGAGGACGGCGAGGGCGGCACGCTGGACGTCTCGCTGGAGGGCACGCCGTTCCCGCTCCGCTTCGCGCGGGGCGGCGGCGCGGGCGTGGTGGTGCTCTCGGAGTGGGACAAGGACTTCCCGCTGAAGGCCCCCGCCAAGGAGCAGACGCTGGACTACGGCAAGCAGCTGCCCCGCACCTGAACCACGGGCACGCGGGCGTCCCGGGCGGGCCCGGGGCCGTGCGGGCGGGGTGTCAGCGCTTGCGGCGCCGCAGGAGCAGCCGGGGCAGCGCGGCCGGTACGGGCCGCCGGGTGATCGCGTCCGAGGGCTGCGGCACGGCCGCCAGGGAGCCGTCGGGCAGGTCCGTCGTCGAGCCGACCGGCTCCAGCCGCAGCACCCGGCACTCGCGTGCCCAGCGCTCCGGCATGGCCTCGCCGTCCGGCGCGTTCAGGCGCTTGCCCTTCAGCTCGGCCACCGCCGCGTCCCACTCGGGCGAGCCGGCGGGCAGCTCCCGTACTGCGGCGGTCCAGGCGACGAGCCGGCCGCCCTTGTCCTTGCTGCGGACGGTCACCTCGGCGGTGGCACCGGCCGCGAGTCCGGGCAGGGGCTGCTCGCCGGGCCCGTCGCCCACGACGTGGGCGGCGCCGTCGAACCAGACGTGCCACAGGGCCCGGGCGGCCGGGGCCTCGCCGCGGACCCAGATGAGGCCGGACTTCTTGGTGGCCTCCTCGACGAGCGCGGGGCCGAGCAGCGATTCCGTCATGCCCGCAGCCTATCCAGCGGGCGCCTCGCGGACGATGCCGGACCGGCGCGACGCGGGCCAGGAGGTGTCCTGCCGATCGGGCCGGGCCCACGGTGTGATCGGCAGGACACCTCCTACAGCCAGCCGTTCCGCTTCAGCGTGCGGTGGATGGTGAAACAGATCGCCGTGATGCCGACCAGCACCATCGGGTAGCCGTACCTCCAGTGGAGCTCCGGCATGTGGTCGAAGTTCATGCCGTACACGCCGCAGACCGCCGTCGGGACGGCCACGATCGCCGCCCAGGAGGTGATCTTGCGCATGTCCTCGTTCTGCGCGACGGTCGCCTGCGCCAGGTTGGCCTGGAGGATGGAGTTGAGCAGTTCGTCGAAGCCGACGACCTGCTCCTGCACGCGCGCCAGGTGGTCGGCGACGTCGCGGAAGTACTTCTGGATGTCCGGGTCGACCAGCCGCATGGGCCGCTCGCTCAGCAGCTGCATCGGGCGCAGCAGCGGGGTGACGGCCCGCTTGAACTCCAGCACCTCGCGCTTGAGCTGGTAGATCCGGCCGGTGTCCGTGCCGCGCGTCGACCCCTTGGCCGGCGGCGAGAAGACGTCGATCTCGATCTGGTCGATGTCCAGCTCGACGGCGTCGGCGACGGCGATGTAGCCGTCGACGACGTGGTCGGCGATGGCGTGCAGCACGGCCGAGGGGCCCTTGCCCAGCAGTTCCGGCTCGCCCTGGAGGCGGTGGCGGAGGTTGCGCAGGGAGCCCTGGCCGCCGTGCCGGACGGTGATGACGAAGTCCGGGCCGGTGAAGCACATCACCTCGCCGGTCTCCACGACCTCGCTGGTGGCGGTGAGTTCGGCGTGCTCGACGTAGTGGATCGTCTTGAAGACGGTGAAGAGGGTGTCGTCGTACCGCTCCAGCTTGGGCCGCTGGTGGGCGTGCACGGCGTCCTCGACGGCCAGCGGGTGCAGCCCGAACTCGGCCGCGATGCCCGCGAATTCGGCCTCGGTCGGCTCGTGCAGGCCGATCCAGGCGAAGCCGCCGCTCTCGCGCACCTGGCGCATCGCGCCGCGCGGCGTCAGGCAGTCGCGGTCGTCCACGCGGCGGCCGTCGCGGTAGACGGCGCAGTCGACGACCGCGCTGGACGCGGACGGGTCGCGGGTGGGGTCGTAGGCGGTGTAGACGGTGGGGGTCTTGCGCAGGCTGGGCCGCAGGGTGGGACGGACCGCGGCGCGCAGGTCACGGATCATCGACATTCGGCATGCTCCTTCACGGAGAAGCCGTCGGCGATGCGTGGCACAGCCCGGAATGGGGGCGTGGACCTGACGTCCTACGTCCGCAAAGCGGGCGGCACCGCGGGATCGCGGTGACGGCGTTCGCTACAGACAGGCAAAGGCGAAATGCTCTTCCGTCGTGCGAGCAGCCGGGTGACGGGGACGGGAAAGGTCCTCAGGTCACCGGAAAAGATGCACCGGGCCGGGGTGCGGGGCGGAAGAGCGGTTGGTACTGCCCGATCGACTTCGATCCACGCAGCCCCACCTCCTCCAGCCGGTCCCCCTTGGGGGATGACGAGTAGTCGGGAGTCCCGACCAGCGGCCAAGACTATCAGCCGACTGAGGGTCAATCCCTTCCTTTGCCCGTTCCATACGCGCTTTATGCTCACTGCATGGGAGAAGTTCTTGCTCTGGTCGAGGCACGGCTGCGTACGGCGCTCGGCGAACCGGACGCGCGGGCGGCGGTGACGTTCCTCGGCACGGACCGGATCGAGGTGCTGCGCTTCACCGACGGCGACGTGGTGCGCTACGCGACGCTCGGGATGTCCGCCCAACCGATGGCCGACCCGACGGCGGCGCTCGCGGACCCGGTGAAGGGCCCGCGCGCGGAGCTGGTGCTGTCGGTGCGCGGCGGTCTCGCCGACACCGACAAGGTGCTGCGCCCGCTCGCGGTCCTCGCCTCGACGCCTCAGGTGGAGGGTGTGGTGGTGGCCGCCGGGGCCTCGCTCGACGTGGGTGAACCCCTGTGGCCGGGGGCCTCGTTCACCTCCGTGCTCGTCGCGGAGCCCGGCGGCCTGGTGGAGGACCTGGAGCTGGACGAGCCGATGGACCCGGTCCGCTTCCTGCCGCTGCTGCCGATGACGCCGAACGAGGCGGCCTGGAAGCGGGTGCACGGAGCGAAGGCCCTGGAGGAGCGCTGGCTGGCCCGCGGCACGGACCTGCGCGATCCGCTGCGCGGGTCCGTGCCGCTGGACTGAGGACGCGTACGGCCCGGGACCGGGGACCGTCGGCGCGACGGTCCCCGGTCCACGTCAGCGCGCGACGGTCCTGCGGGCGACGAGGTCGGCGATGACCACGTAGACGACCGCGGGGATGCCGTAGTCGAGCAGCACCTGAAGGGTGTGCTGGGAGACGTCGAAGAGCCCGATCGACCAGGCGGCGAGCCAGTCGGCGGCGGTGTGGAACCAGTCGACGAGGGTGTTCGCCCGGTTGGCGTCGAGCAGGTCCATGACGATCCAGACGGCCAGGATGCCCGCGAGGACGTGCGCGATGGTTCTTATGACGGAGTCGATGCCTCTCATGGGCTCCGTTTTGCCCGTGCCCGCCATGGCAAACCGGCCATGACGCGGCCTCAGCCGGCGAACACCTCCATCCCGTCCTCGGTGGCGTGACGGGGTGCCGCCCCACTCCTCGATCGTCGGCGCGAGGTACGGGGCGGCCGCGGGCGTGCCCGCCACGGCGTCCGACGGATGGTTGTGCGGTGCACGGAACAAGTGAGGCGATCTAATAAATGCAGGATACATCTACTGCGGCGGGTGAACCGTCCGGGCCGGACGGGTGATCGTCCTTGACGCGAGCGCGACGGGGTAGGACCGTTGGGCCCTATGAGGGGCGAACCCAGTTGCCCGAAGTGCGGTGGCCGGGTCAGGGCGCCCGGACTGTTTGCCGATTCCTGGCAGTGCGACGTGCACGGCTCGGTGCACCCTATGCAACCCGTGATCCCGCCCAGCGTCGAATCCCTCGGTGTCGTCGTGCACCGGGCCCAGGTGCCGGTGTGGATGCCGTGGCCCCTGCCCGTCGGCTGGCTCTTCACCGGGGTCGCCTATGCCGGTGACGACCGCAGCGGTGGACGCGCGACCGCCGTCGCCTGCTCGGGGCCGGGCCCGCTCGGGGGCATCGGCGAGCTGCTGCTGATCGCCGAGGAGCTCGGCGTGGGCCTCGGAGCGCGCTACGCGGGGATCGACGGCCCCGATCCCGGAGCGGGCATCTCCATCGACAAACCGCCGCAGACCAAGGTGCTCGCCGCCGGCCGCCCCACCCCGCTCTGGCATGTCACCGGAACCCCGCACGACCGCGCGGTCTTCGCGGGCGAGGCGCGCGGCCTCTGGCTGTGGGCGATCGTCTGGCCGGAGCAGTCGGGCCTGCTGATGTACGACGAGCTGGTGCTGACCGACCTGCGCGACGCGGGAGCTGAGGTCGAGCTGCTGCCCTGCGGGGCGCTGACGCCCCGTCTGCTCGGCTGACGGGCGCCTTCCGGTGGGCCCCGCGCGAGAGGGCGCGGCGCCCTCCCCGAGGGCGTGACCGGCGCACCCGGCCGCCTCCGCCGATCGGATTCGGACGGCCGGGTCCGGGTGCCCGCCCCGGACGGCGCCGGGTGATCGCCACCGGTGTCCGCGGAACGGGACCGGGTGTTCGATACGCCCGTTATGCTGGAGCGGCCCCCTTGTCCGTTCCGAGCCCCCTGGAGTACCGCGTCGTGCGCATCGATCTGCACACCCACTCCACGGCGTCGGACGGTACGGACACCCCCGCCGAGCTGGTCCGCAACGCGGCCGCCGCCGGGCTCGACGTCGTCGCCCTCACCGACCACGACACCACCCGCGGTCACGCCGAGGCGATCGCCGCGCTGCCCGAGGGGCTCACGCTCGTCACCGGGGCCGAGCTGTCCTGCCGGATCGACGGCATCGGACTGCACATGCTGGCGTACCTCTTCGATCCCGAGGAGCCCGAACTCGCCGCCGAGCGCGAGCTGGTACGGGACGACCGCGTGCCCCGCGCGCAGGCGATGGTCGGCAAGCTCCAGGAGCTGGGCGTGCCCGTGACCTGGGAGCAGGTCGCCCGCATCGCCGGGGACGGCTCGGTGGGCCGCCCGCACATCGCCGAGGCCCTCGTCGAACTGGGTGTGGTCCCCGACGTCTCCGGCGCCTTCACGCAGCAGTGGCTCGCCGACGGCGGCCGGGCGTACGTGGAGAAGCACGAACTCGACCCGTTCGACGCGATCCGGCTCGTCAAGGCGGCCGGCGGCGTCACCGTCTTCGCGCACCCGCTCGCCGTCAAGCGCGGCGAGGTCGTGCCGGAGGCCGCCATCGCCCGGCTCGCCGCGGCCGGCCTCGACGGCATCGAGATCGACCACATGGACCACGACGAGCCCACCCGCGCCCGGCTGCGCGGCCTCGCCCGCGAGCTCGGGCTGCTCGGCACGGGCTCCAGCGACTACCACGGCAGCCGCAAGACCTGCCGGCTCGGCGAGTACACCACCGACCCCGAGATCTACGGCGAGATCACCCGCCGCGCGGCCGGAGCCTTCCCGGTTCCGGGTGCCGGGGGACGCGCCTGACCCCAGGGGCCGCCTCGCCGATCGTGCCGGACTGATCGGCAGGCCCCAGTCCTCGCTGAGGGCGGTCACCCCGACGGAACACCTCCTCGACGGACGGTCGCCGTCGGTCTCTCCGCGGCGTTCTCGTCGCGGACGGCTGCCCGCGTGGTCACGCACGCGCCGCGCCGCATCGTGCCGCCCCGTGCGACTCTCCCCAGTCCCACACCCCTCGTACATCCCGACTTGCAAGGCTCACCGTGTTCGACGTCGCCGTCTTCGGCTCGCTCTTTCTGACCCTTTTTGTGATCATGGATCCCCCCGGGATCACCCCGATCTTCCTCGCCCTCACCTCCGGCCGGCCCGCCAAGGTCCAGCGCCGCATGGCCTGGCAGGCGGTCGCCGTGGCCTTCGGTGTCATCACCGTCTTCGGCATCCTCGGGCAGCAGATCCTCGACTACCTGCACGTCTCCGTGCCCGCGCTGATGATCGCGGGTGGACTGCTGCTCCTGCTCATCGCGCTCGACCTGCTCACCGGCAAGACCGACGAGCCCAAGCAGACCAAGGACGTCAACGTCGCGCTGGTCCCCCTCGGGATGCCCCTGCTCGCCGGGCCGGGCGCCATCGTGTCGGTGATCCTCGCGGTGCAGCACGCCGACGGGGTCGGCGCGCAGGTCTCCGTCTGGACGGCCATCGCCGCCATGCACGTCGTGCTCTGGCTGACCATGCGCTACTCGCTGGTGATCATCCGCGTCATCAAGGACGGCGGTGTCGTGCTGGTGACCCGGCTCGCCGGCATGATGCTGTCGGCCATCGCTGTGCAGCAGATCATCAACGGCGTCACCCAGGTGATCCAGGGCTCCTAGGGTCCCGGCCCCCGGGCCCCCGGACGCCACTGCGCCCCCGTACGGATTCCGTTGCGACGGAGTCCGTGCGGGGGCGCGGTGCGTGAGTGAGTGCCCTCAGGCCCTACGGCGTTACGAGGCCGTGGTGTCTGCCGGGCGGATCCAGATGCGCTGACCGATCGAAGCGGCCTGCTGCACGATCCGGTTGACGGAGGCGGCGTCCACGACGGTCCGGTCGACGGGCGTGCCGTCGATGTCGTCGAGTCGCAGGATTTCGAAGCGCACGGGCTTCTCCCTTCGTCTGAGTTGATCCTCCTGATGGAGAACTGCGTTACAAGGGGTCCAACGGGATGCACCCTGCAAACATTCCCTACGCTAAGGAAATTTTTTGGATGCCTAACTACTAGCAGGTAGGCGACGTTGTCGGGAGGGTCGGCGGCGGCGGACAATGAGGCCCGTATGAACGACGCAGAGAACCCTCAGACACCGTCCGGCGACCCGGTCCACGAGCTCGGCGCCCGCCTGGAGCGCACCAATGAGCTCCTCCAGCGGATGCTGGCCGAGGTGGCCAAGACCCCTTCGACCCACGCCATCTTCGTCGACGCAGGTTACGTCTATGCTGCGGCCGGGTTGCTGGTGGCGGGTACCGAGGACCGGCGCTCCTTCGACCTCGACGCCGAGGGGCTCATCGAGGCATTCATCGACAAGGCCCGCACGATCTTCGCGGACAGCCGCCTGCTGCGCGTGTACTGGTACGACGGCGCCCGGCGCCGCATCCACACCGCCGAGCAGCAGTCGATCGCCGAACTGCCCGACGTCAAGGTGCGCCTCGGCAACCTGAACGCCAACAACCAGCAGAAGGGCGTCGACTCCCTCATCCGCTCGGACCTGGAGTCCCTCGCCCGGCACCGCGCCATCAGCGACGCGGCCCTCGTCGGCGGCGACGAGGACCTCGTCTCGGCCGTCGAGGCCGCCCAGGGCTACGGCGCCCGCGTCCACCTCTGGGGCATCGAGGCATCCGAAGGGCGCAACCAGGCCGAGCCGCTGCTCTGGGAGGTCGACAGCCAGCGCACCTTCGACCTCGACTTCTGGCGCCCCTACGTCACCCGCCGCCCCGTCACGACCTACGAGAACGAGGGCGAGCCGCCCCCGTCGCGCGACGAGGTCCGCTTCGTCGGTGCGCAGATCGCCGCCACCTGGCTCGCCGAGCGCGGCCCGGACGCGCTGGCCGAGCTGCTGCCGGGGCACCCGTACCTGCCGGGTCCGGTCGACCAGGACCTGCTCATCGAGGGGGAGAAACTGCTGAGCCGCTCCCTGCGGGGCCACGCGGTGCTGCGCCGGGCGCTGCGGGACGGCTTCTGGCAGCACCTCCGCGCCCAGTTCTGACCTCCGCAGGGGCCGGCCCGGCGTCCGGGCCCGCCCGGAGGGCCCTCAGCAGAGGTCCCAGAACGCCGTCAGGCGGTCCGCCAGCTCCTGGGGGTGCGAGACGTTGGGGGAGTGGCCCGCGCCCGTCACCACCGTGTGGCGGGCCCCCGTGCGGTGCGCGGCGGCGGCCAGCTCCTCCACCGGCCAGACGGTCTCCTCGTCCCCGTAGGCGATGTGCAACGGCATCCCGAGCCCGGCGAGTTGGAGGGTGCCGTCCGGGTCCCGGTTCAACAGCCGTCCGGTGGCCGCCAGTTGGACGATCCGGGTGCGCATCCACCGGCGGCGCAGGAAGAGCACGATCTCCGGCGGGTCGCCCGCGCCCGGCTGTTCGCCGCGGCTGTCCAGCCAGCGCGTCGTCCGCCAGACCCGCTCCTTGGACAGCAGCGCCAGAGCGGCCCGCAGCGCGCGCACCCGGACCCGCTGCGGTCGGGCGACCCGGCCGGGCCCCGAGGACAGCAGCGTCAGCGAGCGGAAGGCCTCCGGCGCCAGCGACGCGGCCGCGCGGGCCACCAGCCCGCCGAAGGAGTGCCCCAGCAGGTGCACCGGGCCCTCCCCGAGCGCCGCCGCCTGCGCGACGACGTCGAGCGCGAGCGCCCGCCGGGTGTACGCGCCCCGGTGCCGTGGCCCCGCGCTCTCGTGCTGACCGCGCCCGTCGACCGCCACCGCGCGGTACCCGGCGTCGCTCAGCGGCCCGAGCAGGGCCAGGAAGTCCTCCTTGCTGCCGGTGTAGCCGGGCAGCAGGAGGGCCGTCCCCCGGATCTCGCCCCGGGGCGCCGTGTCCAGGACGGCGAAGTCACCGCGGGCGGTCCGCAGCCGGCGGGCGCGGGTGCGGGGCGGGAGTTCCAGGGACCGGGGCTTGCTCATAAGGGGAGCGTAGCCGCAGGCAGCGGCCGTGCCCGGACGCGGCAGCGGCCCACTCCCCGGGAGGGGGTGGGCCGCTGCGCGGGTGCTGCCGGGGGGTGTCAGCTCTCCGGCTGGGCCGCCGCCTTCTTCGTCGTGCGGCGACGCGGGGCCTTGGGGGCCTCGGCCGGCTCGGCCGACGCGCCGGCCTCGACCGGGGCGGTGGCCTTCTTGACCGTACGGCGACGCGTGGTCGTCTTCGGCTCCGAGGCGTCGGGCGCCTCGGCGACGGCCTTCTTCGTCGTGCGGCGGCGGGGGGCCTTGGGGGCCTCCTCGACGGTCTCGGCGACGGCCGGGGCCTCGACGGCGGCCGGGGCCTCGGCGACGGCGACGGCCTTCTTGGCCGTGCGGCGGCGGGGGGCCTTGGGGGCCTCCTCGACGGTCTCGGCGACGGCCGGGGCCTCGACGGCGGCCGGGGCCTCGGCCACGGCGGCCTTCCTGGCCGTGCGGCGACGCGGGACCTTCGGCGCCTCCTCGACCGTCTCGACGGCGGCCGGGGCCTCGGCGGCGACGGCCTTCCTGGCCGTGCGGCGACGCGGGACCTTGGGCGCCTCCTCGACGACCACGGGGGCCTCGACCACCGTGGTGGCAGCGGCGGCAGCGGCCGCCGCGGCCGCCGCGCTCTCCGGGGTCTGGAAGGTGACGGTCTCGGCCTCGGGCCGGATGATGCGGGCGCGGCGACGGCGGGGAGCCTTCGGGGCCTCCTCGACCTTCTCCGCGGCGACCGGAGCGGCCTTGGCGGCCGGAACGGCCTGCCTGACCGGCGCCGCCTGCGCGGCCGGAGCCTGCGCGGCCGGAGCCTGCGCGGCCGGAGCGGCGGCGGCAGGCGCGGCGCCCGAGCCGCTGGAGCGGGTACGACGACGGCGGCGCGGGGTGCGCGTCTCCGACGGCTGCTCCTGGGCGACCGCGGCGGCGGCCGGAGCCGATGCCTCGACGACCGTGGTCTCGGCCGCGGTCTCGTCGACCGTGGAACCGCTGCGGGTACGGCGCCGCTGGCGCGGCGTGCGGGTGCGGGCCGGGCTCTCCTCGACGGCCGGGGCCGCCTTCTTGCCGCGGCGTCCGCCGGGCTCGCCCAGGTCCTCCAGCTCCTCGGCGCCCAGACCCGCGCGGGTCCGCTCGGCGCGGGGCAGGACGCCCTTGGTGCCCGCCGGGATGTCCAGCTCCTCGTACAGGTGCGGGGAGCTGGAGTACGTCTCGACCGGCTCGTGGAAGTCCAGCCCGAGCGCCTTGTTGATGAGCTGCCAGCGCGGGATGTCGTCCCAGTCGACCAGGGTCACGGCCGTGCCCTTGTTGCCCGCGCGGCCGGTGCGGCCGACGCGGTGGAGGAACGTCTTCTCGTCCTCGGGCGACTGGTAGTTGATGACGTGCGTGACGCCCTCGACGTCGATACCGCGGGCGGCGACGTCGGTGCAGACGAGAACGTCGACCTTGCCGTTGCGGAAGGCGCGCAGCGCCTGCTCGCGAGCGCCCTGGCCGAGGTCGCCGTGGACCGCGCCGGAGGCGAAGCCGCGACGCTGCAGCTGCTCGGCGATGTCGGCCGCCGTGCGCTTCGTACGGCAGAAGATCATCGCGAGCCCGCGGCCGTTGGCCTGCAGGATGCGGGAGACCATCTCCGGCTTGTCCATCGAGTGCGCGCGGAAGACGTGCTGCTTGATGTTGGCGACGGTCACGCCCTCGCCGTCGGGCGAGGTGGCGCGGATGTGCGTCGGCTGCGACATGTAGCGGCGGGCCAGACCGATGACCGCGCCCGGCATGGTGGCCGAGAACAGCATGGTCTGACGCTTCGCCGGAAGCATGTTCATGATCTTCTCGACGTCGGGCAGGAAGCCCAGGTCGAGCATCTCGTCGGCCTCGTCCAGGACGAGGGCCTTGACGTGGGACAGGTCCAGCTTGCGCTGGCCGGCCAGGTCGAGCAGGCGGCCCGGGGTGCCGACGATGACGTCGACGCCCTTCCTGAGCGCCTCGACCTGGGGCTCGTACGCCCGGCCGCCGTAGATGGCGAGCACGCGGACGTTACGGACCTTGCCGGCGGTCAGCAGGTCGTTGGTGACCTGGGTGCACAGTTCGCGCGTGGGGACGACGACCAGGGCCTGCGGGGCGTCGGTCAGCTGCTCGGGCCTGGCCCGGCCGGCCTCGACGTCCGCGGGGACGGTGACGCGCTCCAGGAGGGGAAGACCGAAACCGAGGGTCTTGCCGGTGCCGGTCTTGGCCTGGCCGATGACGTCGGTGCCGGAGAGGGCGACCGGAAGGGTCATCTCCTGGATGGGAAAGGGGGACACGATGCCGACGGCTTCGAGCGCCTCGGCCGTCTCGGGAAGGATCCCGAGCTCTCGGAAAGTCGTAGTCAGGGTGCTGCCTCTTCTGTGAGACGCGGCGCGAGGCGAACGCTGGGGGTCGTACCGTGCCGGATCACTTCCGGCCGGATCGTGATCCCGGATCGTGGAGATCCCGGATCGAGACGATCACAGCCGGGTGGCGCGGGACCACTGCCGTCGCTCGAGCGTCGTGCCGCTGAGGGACCCTCCCGCGGGGGCGCGGTGAGGGCTGTCAGGTCGGAGCCGATCGGGCCACCGACCGGGCATCCTCATTCATGAGATGGCCCACCGGATACGTCCGAACGTGCGAAAGCATGTCCGCATACTCAGCAGGCGCATTACCACTGTACCCCGGAATCGCGCATGTGTGTTGGGAGAAATCGCGATGAGGGCGCCGTCACAGTGACTGACCAGGGCCGTACGCCGACCTGAGGGCGGGCTATTGTGCGCTTCATGGAGACGCCTGACAACGCCACGGACGCCGGGAACGGCACCGAGAACGCCGCTGAGAACGCCGCCGGAGAGCCCACCGGGATCGCCGCCCAGGACTGGGCCACGGCATCCGCCGTGCCGCAGTACCGCGCCGCGGTCGTCGATCTGCTCGGCGCGCTGGCCTACGGCGAGCTGGCGGCCTTCGAGCGGCTCGCCGAGGACGCCAAGCTCGCTCCGAGCCTCGGGGACAAGGCGGAGCTGGCGAAGATGGCCTCCGCCGAGTTCCACCACTTCGAGCAGCTGCGGGACCGCCTCGCCGCCGTGGACGCCGAGCCGACGGCCGCGATGGAGCCGTTCGCCAAGGCGCTCGACGACTTCCACCGCCTGACGGCCCCGTCGGACTGGCTGGAGGGCCTGGTCAAGGCCTACGTCGGCGACTCCATCGCCAGCGACTTCTACCGCGAGGTCGCGGCCCGTCTGGACACCGACACCCGTCGCCTCGTCCTGTCGGTCCTCGACGACACGGGTCACGGCAACTTCGCCGTGGAGAAGGTCCGCGCCGCGATCGAGGCCGACCCGCGGGTCGGCGGCCGGCTCGCGCTGTGGGCGCGCCGGCTGATGGGCGAGGCGCTCTCCCAGGCGCAGCGCGTGGTGGCCGAGCGGGACGCGCTCTCGACGATGCTGGTCGGCGGGGTCGACGGCATGGCCGCCGGCTTCGACCTGGCCGAGGTCGGCCGGATGTTCTCCCGGATCACCGAGGCCCACACCAAGCGGATGGCCGCACTGGGCCTGGCCGCCTGATCCCAGCGGCGCGACTCACGGCGAGGGAGTCCCGGTCTCAGGTGCGCCGGGCCCCGCGGGGCCCGGCGTTCTCGCGGGGACGGCGGTGGCGGCGGCGCTGTTCACGCCGCCGCTGATCGGCGCAACCGGCGCGACTCCGGGCGGATCAGCAGTGACAGCAGGACCGTCGCGACGGCCGCGGCGCCGATCAGGGTGGCCAGGGCGTGGCCGGGGCCCAGTGCTCCGTGGGTCACCAGGGCGCCGAAGACGGCCCCGAGCGCTCCCGTGACGAGGACGGCCCCGCGCGCGGGCAGGCGTTCGGGCAACCGGTGCACGGCCGCCCAGGCCAGGGCGAGTCCGAGCAGAGCGGAGCCAAGGACTTCCAGGAACACGGCGAATCACCTCGCGTGCGGTGCGGGGCGGGCAAATCGGTCTGAGGCCGTCCTACCCGGGGCGCCCGGAAAGCAACCCTCCCGGTACGCCCGCACGTGGACCGGCCCCGAGGCCGCAGGGCACGCGAAAGGCCCGGCGGAACAGGTCCGCCGGGCCGATCCACGTCACGAGGACGTACGTCTCAGAGTGCGCCGAAGCCCACCCGGCGTACGGCCGGCTCACCGAGCTCGACGTACGCGATCTTCTCGGCCGGGATCAGGACCTTGCGGCCCTTCTCGTCCGTGAGGCTGAGCAGCTGCGCCTTGCCGGCCAGCGCGTCGGCCACGGCGCTCTCGACCTCCTCGGCGGACTGCCCGCTCTCCAGAACGATCTCCCGGGGTGCGTGCTGCACGCCGATCTTGACCTCCACGGCTATGTCCCTCCGAACGGTCAGCGTTGCGCGTTCACCGCGCCGTACGCTGCACACATTAGCCCGGTGAGGGGACACGTACGGTGCAGCCGCTGAACGCCAGGAGCGAACAGGCTCAGTGGCCGTCGGTGATCGGCTGTCCGTCCGTGGGGTGCAGCGGGAAGCCGGCGATGCCGCGCCAGGCCAGCGACGTCAGCAGCGACACCGCCGTGTCGCGGGGGATCGAGGACCCGCTGGAGAGCCAGTAGCGCGCCACGACCTGCGAGACGCCGCCGAGTCCGACGGCGAGCAGCATCGACTCGTCCTTGGACAGGTCGGTGTCCTCGGCGATGATCTCGCAGATGGCCTCGGCGCACTGCAGGCTGACCCGGTCCACGCGCTCGCGCACGGCCGGCTCGTTGGTCAGGTCGGACTCGAAGACGAGGCGGAAGGCGCCGCCCTCGTCCTCCACGTACGCGAAGTACGCGTCCATCGTCGCCGCGACCCGGAGCTTGTTGTCCGAGGTGGAGGCCAGTGCGGTGCGCACCGCCTGGAGCAGTGACTCGCAGTGCTGGTCGAGCAGCGCCAGGTAGAGCTCCAGCTTGCCGGGGAAGTGCTGGTACAGCACGGGCTTGCTGACGCCCGCCCGTTCCGCGATGTCGTCCATCGCGGCGGAGTGGTACCCCTGCGCGACGAACACCTCCTGGGCCGCGCCCAGCAGCTGGTTCCGTCGGGCGCGGCGCGGCAGGCGCGTGCCCCGAGGGCGTGCTGCCTCTGTCTGCTCGATGGCTGTCACGCCGCCTCCCAAAAATCGATCCATGCGCGCTGTGGCGCCGCGCCGCCATCGTACTTTTGGGTAACCCGGCTGTGCGCGGTGCGGACGCAGAATTTCACGGACCGGACGCGCCTGGCGATAGGCGCTTCAAGATTAAACCGAACAAATCAGCGGTAGTCGTCTTCGTCCAGGCTGACCACCCGGGCCTGTTCCGAGGCGTCCGCCTCGTTCGCGGAGTCCTGCTCGACGTGGGTGCGCGCCTCGTCCTCACGCTGCTGGAGGTCGGTGTGCTGCTCGGCCGCGTCGGCTTCCGGGATTTCCTGGTCGAGCACGACGTCCTCTTCTTCTTCGGCGAATGTGTCCGGCTCGGTCGGATCGACAGTCATGCGCGTTCCTTCCGGCATGCGGGTCCTCTCCGATGGCCCTCCCCTACGAGCCTAGAAGCACACCTTCCGCGGCGCACCCGAGCCTGTGACGCCACACACACGCGCCGCCGCGTGATCGTCTCGTAATATTGCGGCCATGTCCTCGACCGAGCTGCCGGAAACCCGGACCGCCGCAGCCCCCGCCACGTCGCACGCCCGCGCCGTGCGGGTCGCCGAAGGCGAGGAGCTGCGCTCCGTGGCACTGCCCGGACTCACGCTCACCGTGCGCGCCAGGCCCGGCGACACGCCCGGCCTCGCGCCCGCGCTCTACGTCCACGGGCTCGGCGGCTCGTCCCAGAACTGGTCGGCCCTGATGCCGCTGCTCTCGGACCTCGTCGACGGAGAGGCCGTCGACCTGCCCGGCTTCGGCGACTCGCCGCCGCCGGACGACGGCAACTACTCCGTCACCGGACACGCCCGCGCCGTCATCCGGCTGCTGGACTCCGCCGGCCGCGGCCCGGTCCACCTGATCGGCAACTCGCTCGGCGGCGCCGTCTCCACCAGGGTCGCCGCCGTCCGGCCCGACCTGGTGAAGACCCTGACGCTGGTCTCGCCGGCGCTGCCCGAGCTGCGCGCGCAGCGCACCGCCTGGCCGACGGCGCTGCTCGCGCTGCCGGGCGTGGCCCCGCTCTTCTCCCGGCTCACCCGGGACTGGACGCCGGAGCAGCGCGTCCGCGGCGTCCTCTCCCTCTGTTACGGAGACCCCGGCCGGGTCACCGACGAGGGGCTGCTGCACGCGGTGGAGGAGATGGAGCGGCGCCTGGAGCTCCCCTACTTCTGGGACGCGATGGCCCGCTCCTCGCGCGGCATCGTCGACGCGTACACGCTCGGCGGCCAGCACGGACTGTGGCGGCAGGCCGAGCGGGTGCTCGCCCCGACGCTCCTCGTCTACGGCGGCCGCGACCAGCTCGTCTCCTACCGGATGGCGCGCAAGGCCGCGGCGGCGTTCCGCGGCTCCCGGCTCCTGACGCTTCCGGACGCCGGGCACGTCGCCATGATGGAGTACCCGGAGACGGTCGCCCAGGCCGTCCGGGAGCTGATCGAGGACACCGAACACGCGGCGCGGGCCGCGGACACCAAACGCACCACAGACGACAGTTGCGGGAGCTGATCCGGGCCGTGGGACGACACAGCCGCAAGGGACCCTCTCCCGCGCCCGCCCCCACGGGCGGCGCGGGACCGCGGGAGACGGCGGGGCCCGGGGCGGGGACGGGGACGGGGCGCCGCAGGCGGACGCCCGGGCAGGACGCGTACGGCACGGATCCGTACCGCGAGGGCTCGTACGGCGACACCTCCTACGGCGAGGGCTCGTACGGCGACGGCGTCTACCGCGAGGTCCCCGGGAACGGGGCGGGGCGGACGGACGCCCCTCGCCGGCAGGAGCCCTACCGCCCGGACCCGTACCGACCGGCCCCGGCCGGGCGGGACCAGGGCAGGCGGCCCGCGTACGGGCAGCCCGCGGCGGGGCGGGGCCCCGCCGCACCGGGTGGGTACGGACAGGGCGCGCCGGGGCGGCCCGTGTGGGACACGCCGACACACGGCACCCCGGTCCACCCCGAACCCGCCGACTCCTCCGTACGGGGCGGTCACCCCGACTTCTTCGAGCCGCGACAACGGCCCGAGCGCTACGGCGACCGGCAGGCCGGCGCTCCCCGGACCGCCACACCGCAGTCCGCCTTCATCCCCGGTCCCCGGCGCGAGACCGTCACCGGGGACCCGCTCGCCGCGCCGGTCCAGGACGCGCCCGAGCCGCTCGACCCGCCGACGCCGCCCGCCAGGACCGGGGGCAAGGGACGCGCCTTCACCGGGATCGCCGCGGCCGCCGTCACCACCGTCCTCGCCGTCGTCGTGGCCGGCCAGGTCGCCGACCGGGACGCCGGCGGCCCCCTCGCCCACGCGGCCGAGGAGCCCGCCGACCGCACCGTGGACGAAGGCCCCGCCTCGCGCTCCGACGAGCGGACGGCCCCCGCCCTTCCCGTGCAGGCCGCGCCGCCCACCTACGAGCAGCTGATGACCCGGCAGTTCCCCATCGACCCCAAGCTCAAGGGCTCGGGGGAGTTCGAGGCCGTGAGCGGCTTCGACAAGGCGCCGGGCAAGGGGCGCAAGATCCGCTACCGCGTCGACGTGGAGAAGGGGCTCGGGCTCGACCCCGCCCTCTTCGCGCAGGCCGTGCAGAAGACGCTCAACGACCGGCGGAGCTGGGCCGGCAAGGGCGAGATGACCTTCGAGCGGATCTCCAGCGGGGAGCCCGAGTTCGTGATCACCCTCGCGAGCCCCGGGACCACCGGCGTCTGGTGCGCGAAGTCCGGTCTGGACACCACGGTCGACAACGTGTCCTGCGACTCCGCGTCCACCCCCCGGGTCATGATCAACGCCTACCGCTGGGCCCAGGGTTCGGAGACCTTCGGCGACAAGGCGATGCACGCGTACCGCCAGATGCTCATCAACCACGAGGTCGGACACCGGCTGGGCCACAGCCACGTGACCTGCCGGACGCCGGGCGCGCTCGCCCCGGTCATGCAGCAGCAGACGAAGTCGCTGGACATCGACGACATCAAGTGCCGCCCCAACCCCTGGGTCCACCCCGGTAGTTGAGGCCGGCGCACGGCCCCGCCCCGCGTCCTGCCGTCCCGTCGTGACCGCGACGGGGTGCCGGCGGCGACGTCGGGACCTGGCCGCAGCCTGACTCTCCGTGCACGATTCGGCCCGTACCGCGACGGAACGCGATCGGGCGGGGAAAGTTACGTGCATTCACCCCTTCCGGTGGCGGGGCGGCCCCCCCGCCCCCCCCCCCCCCGCCCGCCCCCCCCCCCCCCCCCGCCCGGGGGGGCCCCCCCCCCCCCCCCCGGCCCCGGCACGGCGGGGCGGGGGGGGGTCGAGCGGGGCTGGCCGGC